>NZ_JBSHBL010000144.1:0-10190 GCF_053611985.1 Streptomyces sp. NPDC054770 | reverse complement strand
GGCCCCCGCCGGCCCGGCGCGGCCCCGCCGCCGCCCGACCCCGGCCCCCCCCCCCCCCCCGCCACGGCCGGTCCGGCGTGGGTCACCGGACGCCGGCGAGGGTGCGTGCGGTCGCGATGGCCTCGCCGTGTTCGCCGAGCAGGTCCTTGCGGTGCTCCACCGGCAGGTCGTAGCGGCCCAGGACCAGGTCCGGCAGCGGCAGCGAGGGCCTGCCCTCGGGGATGTTGGCGAGCAGCAGGTCAGCCAGTTCCAGGACCGGGGCCAGGTCGAGCCGTGCGGCGGCCTCCGGGTCGGTCCGGTCGAGGTGGGCCAGCCACTGCTCGGCGATCAGGTTGCCGGGGCCCTTGCCCATGCCCTGGATCGAGGAGTCCATCCAGGTCGCGCCGGCCGCGGCCGCGCTGATGGCGTTGGCCAGGGCGAGCCCCAGGTTGTTGTGGGCGTGCAGCCCCACCGGGCCGCCGGTGACCGACCTGGTCAGGGTGGTCAGGTCGGTGGTGTCGACGGGGGAGAGGCTGCCGTTGGAGTCGGCGAGGTAGACGAACTCGGCGCCGGCGTCGGTGGCGGCGGTCGCCACCTCGACCACGTCCCGGCCCGGCCACTGGCTGATCCGGGCGAAGTTGACGCCCACCGTGAAGCCGAGCTCCTTGGCCTGCCGGATGTGGCCGAGGCCGGTCTCGTAGCCCTTGGCGGGCAGGATGATCCGGACCAGGCGGGCGCCGGCCGCGTACATGGCCGGCAGGTCGTCGCGGGTGATGTTCTTCGGGTGCAGGATCATCGCGACCCGCTCCGGGCCTATCTCCTGGGCCATCGCGGCGATGAAGTCGTCGTCGCCGCGGCCGGTCAGCCCCAGGTCGGGTATCGGGAGCAGGGAGCCCTTGCGGTAGGCGATCTCGATCCAGTCGAAGCCGGCCTCGACGCTCAGCTTCGCGTGCTTCAGGGCGTATTCGAGCGGGAAGGCGAAGCCGTTGCGGTAGCCGCCGTCGCGGAGGGTGACGTCGATGTTGACGATACTCATGGAGTCTCCAGAAGCTGCTGACGTGGGGTGGGGTCAGGCGGTCTGCCGGGCGGCCGCGTGGTGTGCGGCGAGCCGTCCGAAGATGAGCGAGCGCAGGACCGAGGTGGCCGGCGGGTAGGCGTGGTAGAAGAGGCCGGTGGCCTCGCCGGCGGCGTACAGGCCGGGGATCGCGGTGCCGGACGGGGTGACGACACGGGCGTCGAGGTCGGTGCGGACACCGCCGTAGGTGAAGCAGATGGCGGCGGTCACCGGGACGCCGATGAACGGCGCGGTGTCCAGCGGGGTGGCCCAGTTGGACTTCGGCGGGGTGATGCCGACGGTGTGCTTGCCGTCCAGGCGGGTCGGGTCGAACTCCCCGGGTGCGACGGCCGCGTTGAACTCGGCGACGGTCTTCTCCAGCGTCTCGGCGTCGACACCGAGCTTTCCGGCGAGCTCCTCCAGGGTGTCCGCCTGCTCCGGAGGCACGTCGCTGAGCAGGGAGTTCATGATCCCGGGGATCGCCAGGGTCTTGGCGTCGGCGATCCAGTACGCCTCCTGGTCCTGGTTCTTCCAGATCTCGTAGCCGATGTGCTCGAAGGTGTTGTCCCAGGTGTCGCGGCCCTCGTCGAAGAAGCGCTCCAGACGGCCGTTGACGAAGATGCCGGCCGGGAAGCCGTACAGCACCGAGTCCGCCTTCGTCGTGCGGCGGTCGACCGGTTCGGCGTGGATGCCGTCGAACTGCCCGGCCGTGTCCGCGCCGAGTTCCAGTGCCATGCGCAGCGCGTCGCCGCGGTTGTTGGCGATGCCCGGCGCGATCAGCGGGAGGTCGCAGGCGCGGTCGCCGAGGTAGCGGGTGAGCATCTCGGCGTTGCCCTCGAAGCCGCCGCAGGCGAGCACCACCGCACGGCCGGACAGCCGTCGGGTGCGGCCGTCGGCGCCCCGGACCACGACACCGTCCACGGAGCCGTCCTCGGCGGTGGTCAGGCGCAGTGCCTCCGTCTCGTAGTGGATCTCCACGCGGGGGTCGCGCTCCAGGGCGGCGCCCAGGTGCTCCACGATCGAGGCGCCGCCGCCCCGGGGGCTGGCCGGCTTGGTCATGGAGGGGGTGCCGGCGGCGAAGGTGTGGGGGAGCGGGAAGTCCTCGAAGGCGATCTCGACGCCGTGCTTCTCGACGAAGGCCAGGGTCTGCGGGGCTTCCCGCTCGACGGTACGGCAGTAGTCGGTGTCGGCCAGGCCGCCGGAGACCCGGCCGACGTGCGCGGCCCAGTCCGTGTCCAGCTGCCGCTCCTGGTCGATGCGCAGGAAGGCACCGGTCCAGCGGGTGGCGCCGCCGCGGTCCTTCTCGGCCGCCCTTTCGAGCACGGCTATCCGGGCGGGCGTCGCGCGACCCTCGGTGGCCTCCGCGAAGGACAGGGCGGCCGACAGTCCGGCGGCGCCGAATCCGACGACGACGAGGTCGTACTCGGCGGACGTGGACGAGGTGGACATGCTGTCTCCTTCTGGGTGTTGACGTATGTCGGGGGCGGTGGTCAGCGCTTCGGAGTGATGACCCGACTCGTCCGGTACAGGCGGTACTTGGCGCCGGTGGTGGTCTTCGCGAAGGCCTCGTAGCGGCGCATGAACTCGGGGTCGTCGAAGATGGCGTTGAACCGCTTCTCGTCCGTCCAGGCCGCGAGGTTGACCATGGCGTCACCGTCGACGGCGGTCAGCAGGCGGGAGCCGCGGAAGCCGTCGGCGGTGGCGGCGACGTGTTCCACGGCCGAGGCGAGGGCGTCGACCGAGGCGGGCGCGTCGTCGGTGGTGGCCACGTTGATGAGCAGCACGCTCTCGTCGGGTTCGGCCGCGGTGACCACGCCGGGACTGACGCTGCGTGCCTCGAAGGCGACGATGTCGTACGAGGCGATGCCGAGCCGGGTCCAGGGGTCGCTGTCGACCAGCTCGCGCACGGTGGCCTCGTCGAGGTCGGCCGTGACGACGACCGCGCCGCCGTCCGGGCGGGGCCCGTTCAGCAGGATGCGTCCCCGGTCCGCGTGCTCGCGCAGCCATGCCTTGTGCTCCGCCATGTGCGCGGTGACGGTGTCACGGGGGACGAGGTAGGTGAGGGTGAGGATATGGATCACTTGCCAACTCCGTTTCTACAACGGCCCGTCTGGGGGTACCCCCGCTGGGGGAGTTCGAGGGCGAGGCCGTTCAGGCCGGTACGGGGGTCCGGGGGGCGGAGCCCCCCGGTGACGTTCACCGTGCGGACGTGACCCGCCCGGCAAGGTCACAAAGAATCGTTTCGGCGTCCATGACGGTGTCCCGCACCACGCTCTCGGCCGACCGCACCTCTTCGACGAGGTCCAGTACCTCGCCGGCGAACAGCGCCCGCTGCGCCGTGTCGTCGCGGGCGACGGCCGCCGTCCACTCGGGCTCGATGTCGGCCCGCCGCGCGGCCAGTTCGGCGTCCCGCCCGGTCCAGGCGCGGGTGAACGCATTGCTCACCGACCGTGCCGTGTACATCTCGTCCCACGGAATGCCGCGCACGACGTCGAAGGAGCGGGTGTCGACGAGATCGGCGGTGGCGCCGGACACCAGGGCGGTCTTGAAGCCGGCCGTGCCCATGGACTCCTCGGTGAGCGCGAACCGGGTGCCCATCATCACGCCGTCGGCCCCGAGGGCCAGCGCGGCCGCCAGGCCCCGCCCGTCCGCGAAACCGCCGGCCGCCACCACCGGGACCGCGCCCTGCACGAGGTCGAGGACGGCGGGGATCAGCGGCAGCGTCGCCTGGGTCTTGTGGTGGCCGCCGGCCTCGGCGCCCTGGGCCACCAGCACCGACGCCCCGGCCTCCAGGGCCACCGCGGCCTGTTCGCGGTCGTGCACCTGCACCACCACCTGTGCCCCGCTCGCGGCGGCGGAGCCCGCATACCGGCGGACCTGGTCGGCGTCGCCGAACGAGAGGGCGATCACCGGTGGCGCGTAGCCGAGCACCTTGTCCCACAGACCCGGGCGCTCGTCGAAGGTGAACATCACGCAGCCGACGCCCCAGACGCCGCCCTGCTCGGCCGTCGCGGCCACGTGCTCGTCGATGAAGGCGGCGTCGCCGTAGCTGACGCCCACCAGCCCCAGTCCGCCGGCGCGGGTGACGGCGGTGGCGAGCCGTGCGCCGGACACGGAGCCCATCGGGGCGCTGACGATCGGATGGTCGATTCCCAGCAGCTCGGTCAGCTTGGTCGAGATCACGCTTCTCCTCTGTTTCCCGGCGCGGCCGATGAACGGATCGGAAATGGGGGGGGGTGACGAAACACCTGGCCGCCGATAATTTCCGCAGCCACTGGTCCGTGTTTCAAAGACTAGATTCCGGTGTTCTTCGATGTCCAAGACGGAAAGCGCGTGGCAGTCATAGGGCCTGGCCTATGGGGGTGACGGAATTAACCCGCCGGAACGCGGAATGAAATGTTCCGGGTGGCTCCCGAAGAAATCCCGGTGCTGTCCGGTAAAGGCGGAACGACCGGCAGAAAAGGATCGCCCCGGAGCCGCAGGCGGCTCCGGGGCGATCGGGACGGCGGAATCGGTGATCAGGAGAGGAACGGCCAGCCGCGCCGGGCGGCGACCGCGCGCAGGTAGCGGGCCGAGCGGCTGCCGGCGAGCGTGGTGACGGCCAGGCGCTCGCGCGGTGCCGCGGCGGTGGGCAGCGGGCGCCACACGAGCTGCGGGTCGCCTTCCACGCTGAGCCGCGGGCGCAGCGCCACCACGTCGCCGACGGTCTGCAGCGCGTGCACGAACAGGGCGGGCTGGTCCTGGTCGACGGGGTGGAGCACGGCGTTCCAGCCGAGGGCGGTGAGCTGGGCCGGCACGGTGTCCGCGTAGCCGGGCGCGCACCCCTCGTCGTACCAGAGGAGCCGTTGTGCCGAGAGGTCCGCCCAGGTCGGCCGGGGGTGGCGGGCCAGTGGGTGGCCGGCGTCCATGACGACGCCCAGCGGCTCGTCCCAGACCACGGCCCGTACCAGGCCGGGCACGGCCACCGGCAGTCGTACGATGCCGAACGCGATCTCGCCGTGCTGCAACAGCTCCGACTGGTCCGCCGCGTTGACCGACCGCATCCGCAGTACCGGGTCCGTGGGGCTTGCGGTGCGGTCGGTGTCCTGCCCGGTGAGGCCGTTCTGCACCTCGGCGAGTACCTCGGCCGGCACCCCGCCGCACACGCCCACGGGCCAGAGCAGGGGAGACGGCGCGGCGGCCGCGATGGCGGACCGCAGCTGCCCGGGAATGCTCTGGATTTCCCGCAGGAACGCCCGCCCGCCGGTGGTCAATTCGACACCACGTGAACTTCGGATGAAAAGCGGAGCGCCTATCCGCTGCTCCAGTCTCTTGATCTGCTGACTCAGACTTGGCTGGGATATCCGCAATTCCTGGGCAGCTCCGGAAACGGTGCCGGCCCGGACCACGGTCAGGAAATACCGGAGGTGCCGCATGTCGAAGTCGTCGACGTGCTCGGCATGGGTGACGGCGCGTCTGACCCCCTCGTGGGTCGGGTCGCCGAGGACCTCGCCGGTGCCGATGCGGCCGCCTGGGAACGGCTCGACCCGTTCGTCCAGCACAGTCATTCGCTTGCCCCCTTCACGTGTCGAGTCGTTGCCGCGCCCGGCCCGCCCGCTGCCGTGCCGAGGTGGTCCGGGCGGAACTGGGCCATCTCAGCATCACAGAAAAATCCCTTCGGGAAGGTATTTTTACGCCTCCGCAACGCGCTGCTCATCAGTTGCGCGCGCCGCCTTCGGCCACCTGCCCGTCCGGCAGCGGCCGCGGATCGCCGGCGAGCGCGTCGAGGAGCAGTTGCCACACCGACTCCCAGGCCGCGGCATCAGTGCACCCCGCCGGCCCGAAGGACACGTGCAGTGCACCGTGCATCGCGGTCAGCAGCAGCTGGGCGACGAGCTCGGGCGGCCGCGGGGGCATACCGCCCTCCTGCTGTGCGCGCCGGACCAGCTCGACCAGGTTGCGCTGGACGTCCCCCGAGACGTCCGGCAGGCCCCGCGTCAGGCTCGGGCAGTCGGTGGCCAGTCGCATGGCCGCCCGCAGCCGGACGTCCGCCTTCAGCCGGCGGGCGAGGTCGAGGACGAGGGTCTCCAGTGCTGTCCGGGCGGTGACGCCGGGGGTGTTCCGGGTCAGCAGCATCTCCTCCCACACCTCGTGGGACTGGGCCAGCAGGGCGCAGGCGAGGAGCTCCTTGGATGCGAAGTGCCCGTAGAGGGCTCCTTTCGTCATCCCCGTCCGTGCGGCCACGGCGTTGAGTGTGGCCCTGCTGTAGCCCTGGACGGCGAATTCCTCGGCGGCGGCGTCCAGGACCTTCTCCCGGGTGCGCCGTGCCCGTTCCTGCTTGACCATGCGGGTGCCCTCCAGTCTCGGCGAGAGGATAAACATACCCTCGCGAAGGAATGTTTTCAGGAGGGTGGAGCCGGCCGGTCATCGGCCGTTTTCCGAGGCCATGACGGACCGGTCGGTGTGGGGGGCCGTGCGGCGCGGTCCGGTGTGGCCGCCGAGCACGGGCCAGCCGGCTCGCCGGGCCTCCGTCACCAGCAGGGGGGAGCCGCCGACCACCACCGGATGTCCGACCGAGCGCAGCATGGCGAGATCGCTCGTGTGGTCGCCGTAGGCCCAGCAGTCCTCGGCACGCACTCCGCGCTCGCGCACGACGGCCGCGACGGCGTCGCCCTTGGCCCGCCCGATCATCGGCCGGTCCACCTCGCCGGTGAGCAGCCCGCCGGCCGTCACCTCCTGCTCGGTGCAGCGCACCCCGACGGCTCCGAAGTCCTCGGCCACCGCCTCCAGCAGCGGGCGCAGGGAACCGGACACCAGCACCACCTCGTGGCCGCGGCGCCGATGCCCGTCGACCGCTTCGACCCCGGCCGTCACGAACGCCCGCGGCCCCCCGCGGTGGGCGTCGTACCAGCGGCGCGCCGCCGACCTGAGCGTGCCGACGGGCACCCCGGCGAACCGGCGGTAGTACTCCCGGTTCAGCGTGTCCCGATCCTCGCCCGCTGCCACGCGGGCCCGCAGATCGGGCAGCCGGGCGGGGACCGGCCAGGTACCGGACGCGGCCCAGAAGTCCCAGAAGTCGAGCAGGGTCTTCGTGGCCAGCAGGGTCTCGTCGACGTCGAAGAAGGCTACGGGGGGCCGGTGTCGTGGCTCGGTCACCGCGGACCGCCCGGTTCCGGGGACAGCACCGCCGCCGCGTAGGCCCGCGCCGCCGCGTCGGGATCGAGCGTGCCGTGTCCCGCCGCGGCCGTCGCGTCCCGCCAGGCACGCTGCACCGGGTGGTCCGCCGACTGGGCGCGCGAACCGGAGGCGCGGAAGAGATCGTCCACCGCCTCCCGGCACAGGGCGGCCGCGGTCGTGGCGTCCCGCCGGTTCTCGGCCACCGCGAGCGGGGTGATCTCCCCGTGGTCGGCCCGCCCGGCCGCGCCGTCGAGGAGAAGTCCCGCGGTGTGGATCCGGGCCGAGGCCCCGGCCAGCACGGTGGCCGTCGCCGGGTGCGGGGACGCGACCGCGGCCCGCTCCGCCGTCCAGATGCGCAGGGCGCTGCGGGCGATGCCGAGGAGCGGAGCGGCGAAGACGAGGGCGGCGACCATGGGGAAGGGAACCGTGTGGCAGCGGGCCGCCCCGGGCAGCGGGCGCAGCAGGGCGTCCAGTGTGAACGAACGGTGGGCCGGCACCCGGACCCCGTCGGCCGCCACCGTGTTGCTCCCCGTACCGCGCAGGCCCGAGGTGTGCCAGGTGTCCAGCACCGCCAGCTCCGAGCGCGGCACGGCGAAGATCCGGTGCTCCCGGTCGGCCCCGCCGGGTGTCCACGAGGCGAGCAGCACCCAGTCGGCGTGGTCTACCCCGCTGGCGGGCCGCCACTCGCCGTCGAGCCGCCAGCCGCCGTCCGCCGCCACGGCACGGCCCTGTGGCGGTACGACCGCGGCGGCGATCCGCGCCCCCGGGCCCCGCTCCCAGACCTCGCTCTGTCCCTCGGCGGGCAGGTAGGCGGCCAGCCGGCCGTGCGCGGCGAACAGCGCGGCGCACCACGCCGTGGACCCGCAGTTCTCGGCGACCTCCGCGACGCCGGTCACCAGCGCCCCGAACTCCCCGGCCGCGCCGCCCCACCGGTCCGGCACGAAGTGGCGCGGAAACCCGGCGGCGGTGATGGCGGCCGCGACCTCGGGCGACAGCCGGCGCCGTGCCTCCGCCCGGAGCGCCTCGCGGCCGGCGAGGGCCGTCAGCCCGGCCTCTTCCGGGACCAGGCGGGCCGATGTGCTCTCCGTCCTTGGCACGGTCAGCATGTCGATCCGGCGAGCTGACGGTCGGCGCACGGCAGCGCGCACACCACGCGTGCGGACGCGAGTTCGCGGCCTCCCTGTTCCGCTCGGAGCAGGAGCTCGACCGCGCGCCCGGTGCCGCCCGCCTCGCCGACGCGCTCCGCGGTGACCGACACCGGCAGGTCCAGCTCGCCGAACGAGCTGAACCGGGTGACGAGCGACCGTATGTACCGGTCCGTGTCCGCGGCGGTGACGACGGCCACCTGCCGGAAGGCGGCCATGAGGGCCATGCCCGGTATGTGGTCCGACGGGTGGTCGAAGAGGACCGGGTGATCGAGGTCCAGCCGCAGCCACCACCGGTCGGGTCGCGCCCGGTCGGCGGATATGAGGACGTCGCGGTCCTGCCGCTGCCCGACACGGGACGGCGGCAGGGGCACGGCCCTGCTGGGCTCGGGCGCGGGAGCCGCCCCGGTGTCCGGTGCGCCGTGCTTCCTGAGCAGCGCGTAGCGGCGGTCTTCCAGCACCTCCCAGCGCACCCGGGCCCGCCCCAGCCGCCGGTGCTCCGTGTGCACCTCCGCGTCCAGCTCCAGCTTCGTCCGGCGCGGGTGCCGGTCCGTACGCAGGCACCGCGCGTCGAGACCGAGGGCGAGGGGGGCCGGGCCCGGTGCGGGCAGCGGCCCGGTGAGTTCCACGGCGAGCTCGCTGAGGACGAAGTGGTGGCCGTACGGCACCTCGTGGAAGCGGTGCGACAGATGGATGGCGGCCTGCCGTGCCGTCTCCGCCAGCAGGACCGGGTCGGACGTCCGGCCGCGCAGGTCGTCGAGGAAGTGGTCGCGGTGCCATACGGCGGCGACGGCGAACCGCTCCGCGTCCAGGCGGGCCGCGTCCGTGAGCAGGACTTCGCCGGTGGCGTGTTTGTGTACCGTTTCGCACGGCACGGGGTGGTCGAAACCGAGGCCGCTCCAGAGGTCTTGGAGACCGCGGGGTTCCGACGGCAGGGCAAGTGGTGGTACGAAATGCATGTTCTGGTTCCTCCCCAAGTCGCGGCAGCGGGAGTGGGCCTGCTGCCGTCCCGTCCCCACGGGAAGCGACCCGAAGAAAGATACCTTCTGGAAGGTTTATTGCGGAGGGTGTTTTTAGTCAACCCGGCCGGATGGATCCGTCCGGTGAGCCGTACACGTCATGTCCGCACCCGTGGAAGCCGGTCACAACCGGTGGAAGCCGCCACACGCAGAGGAACGGAGCCATCGTGGAGCCGCAGTCGGCGTACTCCTCGTTCGTCCACAAGGAGATCGTCACCAGAAGGGGGCCTGCTCCCAAGCAGGACCGGTCCGCACGCACCCGCCAGCTGGTGCTGACGGCGGCGTCCGAGCTGTTCGCGCAGCACGGATTCCGCCACACCTCGGTCAAGGACGTGGCCGACCGGGTGGAGATGACCAAGGGGGCGGTGTATTTCCACTACCCGACCAAGGAGGCCCTCGCGGTCGCCGTGGTGGAGGAGCACTACGCGCGCTGGCCGATGCTGCTGGAGCGGGTCGTGACGGAGGGGCACGGGCCGCTCGGCACCGCCGCCCGGCTGCTGGAGCGCGCTGCCCTGGCCTTCCGCGACGACGTCATCGTGCAGGCGGGGGCGCGACTGCAGATCGAGCGCCCGCAGATCGACGCCGAGCTGCCGACGCCGTACCTCGACTGGACGGAGCTCCTGGAGTCCCTGCTGGTCGCCGCCGCGGGCGCCGGTGAACTGCGGGACGGGGTGCTGCCGCAGTCGGCCGCGCGAGTGCTGGTCTCCGCCTTCTTCGGCACCCAGCACATCTCGGACGTGCTGCACGGCCGGACGGACGTGGCGGACCGCTGGGCCGAGGCGAGCGAGCTGTTGTTCCATGCGATCCGTGCGTGAGGACCCGTACCCGGTACGGCGG
>NZ_JBSHBL010000143.1:0-14937 GCF_053611985.1 Streptomyces sp. NPDC054770 | reverse complement strand
ACAACCCGACAGGCCACCACTCCCACGGAACCACCACTCCTATCCCCGACCAGCGGAAACGCGTCGATCACGTCCTGAAAGACAACAACTTCTGACGGCCCGCTCGAGGAAGGCTCCGTCTGTACATGGTTTGCCGCCGACTTGCCTGACGGTGGTCCTGCAGGATGAGAGTGTTCGGCTATTTCAAACGCGCAAGGCTCCCTTGCCGTTCGGGGAGGCGTTCGAAGTCTCAACTCGCAGGCATGGAAGCCGCGTTGGCTCCGCGTTCTGTCACCCCGCGCCACACCGTATTGATGCCACCCAAGCCGCTCATGCCAGACCAACGGAACACCAAGCAGAAATCAACGAGTTAAAGATCTGCGCGCCCTAAGGGCAAGCCACTCTTACCGATTCCATGTTACGGAGACAGAGTCACTGCTAGTATCCCCGTCAATCGTGGAGCGTGAGGCATAGGGGGACGCGCACGTGGATCACTCTGAACGCGGCGGCCAGCTGGCGGATCTTCATCAGGACCTCATTCACGGATTCGAACGAGTCGTTTCTCTGTTCGAGCGATCGGCGGGGCTGGAACGCAACAACAACCACGAGGGAGCAGCCCTCAAGCAGAAAAACGAGCGGAAAGCAGTCGAGCTCAATCGGCACCTGGAGTCGGTACGGGAACTGCAGCTCGTCATGCCGATCGTGGCACCGATGAAAGCAGGCAAGTCGACACTGATCAACGCGATCGTCGGATATCAGTTGCTGCCCGCTCGGGCCAACCCTATGACCACGGTACCCACAAGAATCATCCTTGTGGAAGGTATGGCTCTGGACAGACCGGAGCTGAGCATTCCCGACTCCCTGCTCAACCTTTACGACACTCTGGAGAGGAAGCTCCGGGGGCGCCTGCGCAGCGGCTGGACCGTCGGCTCCAAGCACGGCTACCTGATGGATCTGGCCGAACGCCTCAACCGCGCAGTGCTACCCCGCCTCGAGCGTCGCTACGTTGGAGCAGCTGACGTTCACAAGGCTCTTGCCAGGATCAACGATGAGATGCGGCTCGCCTCTCTGGCTCTCAACGACGACTATCTCAGCTACATGCAAGACCTGCCGGAGCTGCGCACAGGACACCTGCATCCTTTCGCAGCCGGAGAGGCGCGAGGCGGGCAGCTTGTCCTCATCGACACACCCGGCCCCAACGAACACGCCATTGCCGCCAGGCTTGGCCCCGCTCTTGAACGCCAGCTCCACGACGCGCACGTTCTGCTGGTGGTGCTCGACTACACCCAGATGGGTAGTGACGCGGCAGTCGACATCGAGAAGCGTCTCGGTCGGCACATCGAGGTCATTGGGAAGGAGCGCCTGTATGCCGTGGTCAACAAGGTGGACGCGCGCAAGACCGAGGACGATCTGAGCACGGATGAGACCCGTCAGGTTGTCCGCAACACCCTCGGAATCTCCGCGGGACAGGTACATGAGGTCGTGGCCAACTGGGGCCTGCTCGGCTCCCGGGTCCTGACCGAGCAACGCCTGACGGGGGACCGGTTCAGGAGCGCTGACAGCGAGGCGGCCATTGCCGTGTTGCGCGAACTCAATCCACTCGAAGACGTGTCCGAGCTGGAGGCCCTTCTTGGCGATACGCCACCGGCGACGCTGACCCGCACGGCTGAGCGCCTGTTGGTGAAGAGCAAGGTCGTGCCGCTGATTGAGAAGGTGATTGACCAGCTACGGAGCGATGCGGCTCCTGCGGTCATGACATCAGCACTGTATCGGTACCAGGCTGCGGTGGACGAGTTGAAGACCAGCCTCGCATTGGAACGCAGCGCCGCAGAGCGTGATGCGAAGGAGATCGAGCAGCAACTGGCCAATTTGAAAAGCGAAATGGAGGAGCTGGCTGACCACAGGGAACGGCTTCCGACCGTCGTACAGCTGCAGGAGCGGTTCCGGCGGGAGATCGATGGATTCGTCAGCGGATTGGAAGTGAACGGTCACCAGATCATCCAGGCGGTGGGAACAGAGTCGGCCAAGGCGGAGAAGTCACATATCAGGAAGTTGATTGACGCGGTCAGTCCGAGCAAATCCGTCTCGGACGAGATCGAGTTCCCGACGCTTGAGGAGGCCACGCGGCTGACGGACGAGATCGTTGGAGCAGTCACCGCGCAGCTTCGCGAACTGCTCGACGAGGGGCGCGTCGACCTGGACAAGCTGGTCCGACGCACCTCCGCCGACATCGTCGATGAGCAGGAGTCGAAGGTGCGCGGGCTCATCGAACGCGCCGCACGAACCCTTTCGAATGCGTTCGATGTCGATGTCAAACCCCCTCCTCCCGGTATCGACAAGCAGTTCCGTGTCGAGCTCGAGGATCCCGCAGAGCGGATGCGTGTTAGCGAAGAGGAGTACGAGGAGACTCGGACCAGGCGCATCTGGTGGACTCTGTGGATTGCCAAGGAGGAGGTGACGGTCACCACGACCCGCCCGGTCAATGTGCCTGTCTACGTCGTCTCCTGTACAAGCATCGAGCGTCAGCTCCGGGGGCTCTTCGATGCCCAGATCGACGACATGCGTGACTCTCTGCGTGCATACGTCAGCAGTGAGCTCACCGGCGAGCTCACCGCCTATTACGACGGACTTGCTGACTACCTCAAGGGCTACCACGATGTCCTTACCAGCTCTCTGGGGGTTCAACAGAAGAGCGAGGAGCAGCGTATCGATCACGGAATGACGATCAGGGCCCTCGAGGCGGAGTTGGCGACGGAAGCCGAGACGCTCGACGACTACCTGTGTCGACTCACGGCCTGAATGTGGAAAGGCTGGTTCCGAGCCCTTCATGAATGGCCAAGTTCTGCAGCTGGCTCATCGGCTGCCTGGGATGCACGACAGGGCGCTGCTCGAGCTGGCGAACGGTATCGGTGTCGCTCGGGCGATCACTGCCGACCGTGCAGAATCGGGCGTCGTCGCGAGGCTGATCGCGGACCTCACCGGCAGCAGCCGGAGCGCCCAGCTGCTGACCATCCGTCACCTGGTCAACGGTCAGGAAACGCTGGCCGCGCTCGCAGTCGAAACCAGTGAATACGGCCGGGTCACCGATCTGGCCATAGCGCGAGTGGCCAGGCATCTGAAGTCCGTGACGGGGCACGTGTCATCCCTGCAGCGCGCGCATGAGGAACTCGCTGATGAGGTCGGAGAGATCATCAGGGCGACCGATGAGCGCTTGTCGCTCCTCGAACGCCGTGTCGGCACGGTCGAGTTGAAAGACGCCGCCAGGGATTTCGCGGACCGTGTGCTGACCAGCGCGGAACGATCGCTGCGCGGAGTTCCGTGGCCTTACCAAGCCGTTCTCCTCGGGCGCCACCTGGCGAGCGGCCCGTGTGGGCGCTGGTATGCGGAATCCGGTGACACGGAGTACCGCAGTCGAACCGCCCGAGCGGTAGCCGACTCGATTCCCCAGGTATCCCGGGCGCCCGGTCGTACGATCAGCCTGGCCGCCGAGTTCGAAGAAGCCTGGCGCATGCTTGTCTGGCCCGAACAGCGCGCGCTGGTAGGAGAGTTGCTCGACGTCGGACTCGTTCCTGGGCTTGCTCTGGCAAGCCGCCCGCTGCACCACATGGCCGCGATGACGATGGAGCTGGCCTCACTCGCCGACGACGTCAGGCCCGAGCGGCCGGCCGGGATCGCCCTGGAGCTCAGCCGACGACGAGTGGACCACCTCGATGCGGGTGCCACCGCGCGCAGGATCGTGGACGTTGCGGTGCACGAGCAGTTCGAACTGGCCGCGAGCCACTGGCGGCGGCCATGAAGAACACCACGCGTGCCGCACGCATCGGGCTGGTTCTGGCCGGCGGAGGAGCGCGAGGGGCCTACCAGGTCGGAGTGGTGGAATACCTCGCCGAACTACATATTTCCCTGGCGGCGGTGGCGGGTACCAGCATCGGCGCGCTGAACGGCGCGGTGGTCGCCGCACAAGGGTCGCCCGACGCGGCGGTCGAACACATGGTGAATGTGTGGGACGAGGTCGGACGTGCTGCCGGGCACGCGGACTCCGGCTTGGGCACGGTGCCGGATGTCGTCAAGCTGGCTCGAGGCCCAGTCCTGCACCCAGAATTCGTTGACAGCGTGTTGGACCGGCACGTTGACCTCGCACAGCTGAGCCTCCCGTTCTGGGTCGCTGCCTTCCCCGGGGTGCCTGACGACAACTGGTTCGCCGACGTCGTGCGATCGGTGAACGGCGCCCAATCAGAATGGATCAAGGTCAACGACCTTGCAGTAGCCGAGCGCCGGGAGGCAGTTCTGGCCAGTGCCGCCCTTCCGTTCATCGCCCCCGGGCGGCGTGTGGGCGACCGTCTCTACCGCGATGGCAGCCTCGGAGGTGCCTACGCCAATGCGCCGCTGGGGCCGCTGATGGCTGAGAGCCCACTCGACTTGATCCTGGTCACGCATCTTCGGCGCGGAGTGCTGTGGGACGCCAGTCGCTACCCCACCGCAACGGTCCTCGAAATCCGGCCGTCAGAGGCGTTGGTCTCACCCGGCGTGACTGGCAACGCCGTCAGCCTCCTGGATTTCTCCGCCCGCCGGCTGAACGAGCTGCGACAACTGGGCTATCAGGATGCCGAGCGGACCATCACCGGTGCACGGGCCCTCCTTGAGCCTCACCTAAGACGACGTGAGGCTCAGGACACCATGCTGGAAGCAGTTCGCGAACTGGATTCCCCCTGACTGCTCGCGGGCTTCTCCCAGGATCTCCGTCATCGTCTCCCGGGTGTCTCCAACCGGGACAGCGCCATCTCCGGCTGCCCCAGGGGCGTTCACCCCGCTCGAGATGCCGACCGACTGAAGGCACCCGGTCGGCGCCCGGCCAGGCGGCCGCTCATGAGCACGGTCATCGACCACAGACGGCCACGGCCCCAACCATGCCGAGGCAGTCCACCGCCAGGTGCCTCTTGCGCCCGCCCACCCCTGGACCTGCCGGCGGCGGGCGAAGGCGTGCACTCAGGAACGCTGTTCGACCAGACAAGCCCGTGGCAACGCGGTGGCTTCTCAGGTCAGATTCAGCCCGCCGTCCAGCACGATGACCTCGCCGGTCAGATAGGTGCTGGCGATCAGCGATGCCACCAGATCGGCCACGTCGGCGGGCTGGGCCGGCCGGCGCATGGGCGCGCGCTCCCGCCACAGCTCGTGCGCCTGCGCCCAGTCCTTCGTCATCGGCGTGTCCACCAGCCCCGGTGCCACCGCGTTGACCCGTACCTCGGGCCCGAGCGCGGCCGCGAGCAGCCGGGTCACGTGGTTCAGCGCGGCCTTGCTCGCCGCGTACGGAACCGACGAGCCCTTGGGGCGCACCCCCGCGTGGCTGGTGACGTTCACGATGCTGCCGCCCCCGGGGGAATTGCGCAGCGCCGGAAGTGCCGCCGTGCACAGCACCCATGGCGCGATCAGGTTCACCTCCAGCAGCTGTCGCCAGTCAGCGGGTGTCGCCGCGGCCAGGTCGTCGTGCGGGATCGGCCAGCTGATGCCCGCGTTGTTCACCAGCACGTCCAGCCGCCCGTACCGGCCCAGCGCCGCCTCGACCAGCCCCCGGGCCTCCTCCTCCACCGCAAGGTCGGCCCGGACGTACGCCCCGCCGAGCTCCGCCGCAAGCGACTCCCCGGCCTCCGTACTGTGCCGCGAGTGCACGACGACCCGCATCCCATCCGCCGCCAGCCGCCGCGCGACGGCCTCCCCGATCCCCGACGTGGACCCGCTGATCAGAGCAACGGGCCGATCCGCCTGTTCAAGCCTCATGCTGCGGATCCTGCCATGGCGGCCGCCATGCCTGGGCCACCGCAGGAACCCCTGAACGGGAACCCTGCGCTACTGCGTACCGAGTCGTCAGAGCCGCTACGGGCACCGAAGTCGCGATCGGGGCGGCGCATCGGGACCTGCCCTTCGGGGTCGGTGCCGTGGCCGGGGATCGGCGTGAGTGTCGGCGGAACCGCCGAAGCCGGGGTGTACGAGCGCGGACAGCCGGGCCGGCCGCAGGATGGGGGTGAGGGTGCTGCGGGTCACTGCCGTGCTCCTCGAATGAAACGGTCTCGGACGAGGCCGGGGTGCCGTCATGCGAAGTCGGTCGCGGGGACGGTGGCGTAGCGGCTCATGACCTGGACCATCGACTCCGGGGTCGGTTCCGCACCGTCGGCGATCATGTTCCGCAGGTCGCGGAAGTACTGCATGTACAGGTCGGGCGTGAAGGTGTTGAGCAGCACCGCCGGCTCGTCGCCGCGATTGGCGAAGGTGTGCGGGGCGCCAGGGGGGATCATCGCGAGTGTGCCGGCCGGTGCCGCGTGGGTGGTCTCCCCGATGGTGAAGTGGACGGTGCCGGAGACGACGTAGAAGCCCTCGTCGTGCTGGGCGTGCCGGTGCTGCGGCGGTCCCTGGGTGTGCGGGGCGATGGTGATCTCCCCGATGCCGAGGCGGTGCCCGGTGGTGCTGCCGTCCTCCAGGATGCGGATCCGCGTCGGGCCGAGCCGGATGGTCTCGCCGTCGTCGGGACCCACCACGGAAACCGTGCTCAAGACTTCTCCTTCGTGAGGGCGGACTCTCGCGAGCGTAGGGAAGTCGACCCCAGTTATGCAAGTCAACTCTCACCAAGCGAGGCGGCTGCTACGATGTAGGGCGACCAGTAGGAGGTATCGGGTGATGACGGGGCAGCCGGAAGCCGGACGCGTCAACCAGAAACGGCGCACGCGGACGGCGATCGTGGCAGCCGCCCATGAACTCATCGGCACGGGAGCCGAGGTGACCATGCCGGCGATCGCCCGCGCGGCGCTGGTCTCCGAGGCCACCGCGTACCGCTACTTCCCTGACTTGCCCTCCCTGATCAGTGAGGCCCTGGCCGGTGTCTGGCCGGCCCCTGCCGAGGCGCTCGCACCGGTCGCGAACTCCACCGACCCGGTCGAACGCGTCGCGTTCGCCTGCGAGTTCCTGCTCCGGGGCATACTCGCCCGGCAGGGCGCCGTACGCGCGATGATCGCCGCCACCATCACCCGGCCCGAGACGGTGGCCGCCCGTCCGGGCATCCGCTTCGGCCTCATCGACCATGCGCTCCTCCCGCTGCAGGACACGCTCGGTACGACGGACCCGGACGCGTTCGCCCAACTCAAGCGGGATCTCGCGGTGACCGTGAGCGCGGAGGCCCTCTTCACCCTCACCGACCTGTGCGGACTCGACCCGGACAAGGCCGTCACCAGCGCCGTACGGACCGCGTCGACCCTCACCGGAGCAGCGGTGCGCGCGACCGCGTAGCGGACCGCGCGCAGTCACCTTCGGCCGAGTGAACCGGCGCCGCGGACCGGCGGCTTCCGGGGGAGACGAAGTCAGTGGGCCCGGATGAAGGCTGCGGCGGAGTTCAGTGCCTCGTCGGCTTCGTCGAGCATGACGGCGAAGGACTGGAAGACGTGCGGGACCTGGGGCCAGACCTGGAGTTCGACGTGAACGTCGTGGTCGGCGGCGCGGGCGGCCAGTCGTATGGCGTCGTCCAGCAGGATCTCGTGCGAGCCGACCTGGATCAGCAGCGGCGGCAGGTCCGTGAGGTCGGCGAAGACAGGGCTGGCCAGTGGTTCGGTGGCGGCCGTCGGTCCCAGGTAGTCGCGGGCACGGGTCCGCAGTGCCTCCGGGGTGAGGGCGGGATCGAGGTGAGCCTTGCCGGTGGCGCTGGCGCCGGAGACCGTGAGGTCGGCCCAGGGCGAGAAGACCGCGGCCGACGAGGGTTGGGGGAGTCCCGCCTCCTTGAGGGCGAGCAGCGTGGCGACGGTCAGGCCGCCGCCGGCGGATTCGCCCACGAACACGATGCGGTCGCTGGGGATGCCCTGGTCGAGCAGCGCGCGGTAGGCGGCCACGGCGTCGTCGACGGCCGCGGGGAACGGGTGCTCGGGGGCCAGCCGGTAGTCGACGCAGACGGCGCGGGCGCCGACCCGCCGGGACACGTCGGCGGCCAGACCCGCGGCGTCGGCCGCGGAGCCGATGGCGTAGGCGCCGCCGTGGAAGTACAGCAGTACGCGGGACGGATCGCTGCCGGGGGTGTCGACGGTGACGACGGGGGTGCCGCCAAGGTGTCCGGGGGTGGTCGTGACGTCGGGAGGCAGGGGTATCGAGATCATCATCTTGTGGAAGACGGCGCGCGCTTCGGCCACGTCGCCTCCCACGTCGAGCGGGGCGTGCCGCAGCAGTTCGTCGAGTTCGCGGCGTTGTTGCCCGGACATGGTGGTGCCCTTCTCATGGGGTGGCACAGGGGTGAAACAGGAGTGACGCAGGGGTGGGGCGGCGGGTGTGCCGGCGTTCAGCGGGGCGGGCCGAGGATGATCTGGCCGTAGAGATCGGCGGCCTCGGCCATCTTGTCCTTCGAGATCTCGAAGCCTTCGGGCCGGGCGGTGGACAGGTCGCGGCCGGCGTGCCGGAACATACCCTCGATGCCGCCAGGGGTGCAGATCATCAGCAGGTCGGCGGTGTCGGACGTGATGCGGTAGCCGTGCGGGACGTTCCTCGGCAGGTAGACGATGCCGCCCTCTGACAGCTCCATCTCCTCGTCGTCAGACCACAGCAGCGCGGTGCCCTTGATGAGCATGAAGATCTCGTCCTCGTGGGTGTGCATGTGGTACGGCGGCGCCTCGCCCTTGGCGACGCTGAACCGTCCGACGGTCAGCTGACCTTCGGTGGCAGCGCTGTCCAGGAGCACGGCGAACTGGCCGCCGTCGAGCCATTCGAGCTTCTGCTGCTGGTCGGGCTGAGCGAGGTAGGCCATGCTCACGAAGGTGTCCGTTCTGTGTTGACTGGCGGGCGCTCTGTTGTCGGCCCGGTGATCGGGGCGGCGTCCTGGGGCCGGGGTCAGCTGGCCGGACCCCGCTTGACGACCGTGTCGACGAAGTCCCCGATGGCCTCCAGGGTCTGCCCGAGCTGCTCGATCTGCGGGAAGTGCCCCGCCTCGGAGACGGCCACGAACCGGCTGTTGGGGAAGGAGTCGGCGTAGCCGCGGCCATAGGTGACGTTGGCAATGCCGTCCTCCTCGCCCCAGGCGACCAGCACCGGGAGGGTGATACGGCGCAGCCGGCTCCGGAGCTTGGGGTCGTAGGTGAAGCCGGCGCCCCCGTACACGGCAAGGGTCTGCTGGTTGGCCGCAGCGGCGGCACGCTGCTGGTCGGTGAAGGTGGAGAAGTCGGGACGGAAGGCCGCGTTGGCGAAGGAGAGCTTGGTAACTGCCTGAGGCGGCAGGGTGCGCGGGTCAATGACCTGGTTGACCTGCATGTGGGCGTGGATACCGACGGCGTTGAGCAGGGTGAGGGCCCCGATGCGGCCCTTGGTGTCACGCAGGGCCATCTCGGCGGCGATCCAGCCGCCGATCGAGTTGCCGATCACCATCACACCGGTCAGGTCCAGCTCGTCCAGCAGATCGAGGTAGGCCACCGCCAGGTCCGCGACGGAGTCGCACCAGTCGGGACGGGGGGTGCCGTCGAAGCCGGGGTGGGTCGGCGCGACGGCGAAGACGTGCTCCGACAGCGCGGTGGCCAGGCCGGTCATGGTCCGCGGACCCGCACCACCGTGCAGGAGCAGAACACCGGTCCCCTCGGTCTGGGAGCCGTACTCGTCGATGGTGACGGACAGGCCGTCGGCGAGATCGACGGTACGGGTGGAGTGGGTGGTGCGGGCGGAGGTCGGAACGGTCATGGCAGTGATCCCCATTCATGAGAGCTGGCTCGCACAAACATAGACAGCCGCCTCCCCTTATGCAAGTAAACTCTCACCAAGAGAGTTGCCCCTCGTTTGAATGGTGCCGCGCAAGTGTGAACGGCTCCCCACTGGCGGCCCGGATGAACCGGGGCGGCGCGCATGAGCCAGCCATTCGTGAGGGCATGCTCTCATCATGGGGGTCGAGACGCCCGAGCCGTGCGGATGACGAGAGGTGGAGCGATGGGATCACAGACCACGACGGGCCGTGCCAATCAGAAGCTGCGCACGCGCACCGCGCTCGTGCGGGCCGCAGTCGAACTCAGCCGTACCGGTCGGGAAGTGACCATGCCCGAGGTGGCCAGGAGGGCCCTGGTTTCCGAGGCCACCGCCTACCGCCACTTCCCCGACCTGCTCAGCCTGTTGGGCGAAGCGATCGCCGGGCAACTACCCGCTCCTGCCGTGGCACTGCGGTCGGCCGCCGCCTCCACCGATCCCGTGGTGCGGGTAGCCACCGCGACCGAGTTCCTGCTGCGCTATGTCCTGGCCCGGCAGGGCGTGGTGCGCGCCATGATCGCGGCCGCCCTGGTACAGCCCGCGGAAGCCGTCTCCCGGCCGGGGCTGCGCTTCGGACTGATCGACCACGCGCTGATCCCCCTGGCCACCGGCACTGCCGTCGAGCCCGCCGCACTGGATCAGCTCAAGCGTGATCTCACCGTCGTGGCAAGTGCCGAGGCGCTCTTCACCCTGACCGACCTGCATGGACTGGACCCCGACCAGGCCATCGCCAGCCTCCGGCACACCGCGACGACCCTCACCCGGGCCGCGCTGCGGGTTGCCGAACAGACCGCGAGTGGCGCGAGGCCGACGCAACAGCCCCTCCGGGAAAGGTCTTTTGAGGGGCCGGGCGTCTCCGGGTGACGGCCGTCGCGATATCCGGCCGGATCAGTCCGGCCCCGGCCCCGTTTCCCTCGTGACGGTGCGCAGCGGGGCTTGCCCGTCGGGGCAGGGGCCAGCGTTTGACGCGGATGCGGACGGCCAGGACTGCCAGCCCAAGGAGGACCGGATCGGCCACGCAGGAGGCCATCTCGATGTAGGTGCCGACGGTGGTCAGGTCCTGCCCGGAGGAGCGGAACACCACCGCCTTGCCCCCGCGTTCTTCCGCCGCTGGCGCGAGCACGGGCTGATCACCGAGTTCCATGACCGGCTGTGCGGGAAGGTCCGCCAAGCGCGCAAGCCTGGCACCGGGAACCCGGTTCGTCACGGCTGCGTCTCTCCGTGCAGCACCACCGACTCGGCATCAATTCCTGTAGTGGCCGCGGCAGTTCACCCCATGGCCTTGAGGTGGAGGAACCAACTTTGCGCCGTGGCTACAAGTGGGTGGACCGCGAGCTGGCCCGGATGGATCCGGACACCGAGTGGGAGAGGATGATCTCGCTCTACGTCAGCCACCGGGTGCCCGAGTTCGCCCTGGCGATGATGATCTATCCGGGCACCATGCGCATGATGCAACCGGCCCTCGGGGCAGCCACGTTGGACCACACGCGCAAACTGGAGACGAAGCCGTACCGGCGCTTCCAGGACGGCAACGACTTCCTGGTGGCCTGGATGGTGGACGGCGTGTCCAGCGCGGCGGGCCGCGCAGCCGCTGAGCGGCTGAATCGCATCCATATGGCCGTAGCCCGAAGAACGCCGAACTTACCCGGCAACTTCGACGACATCGACGACTTCGTCTACCCGCTGGTCCTGCTGGCCATCTTTGCCCACCGACTCCAGACCTCGCTGGGTTTGCCCGGTATCCCCGAACACATGCAACGCGCCTGGCACCACTGGGCGCAGGCCGTCTTCCGCATCCTGGAACGCGAATCCGGCCCCCTGGCCGAGGAACCCTTCCCCGAGGACTGGCAGGCGATGGAGGAGTTCGCCCGGAAATTCGACTCCCGGCCCTACGAGTCGACCGATTCCGGACACCGTGTCGCCACCGCGATGATGCACTTCTTCGCCGAGCGCTGGTTCCCGCCCCCACTGCGTGCCTTCGGCCGTGATCTGACCCGCTACCTCGCCGGAGAACGGGTCTGCCGACTGCACCGGATCGGCTGGATCGGGCCGCGCCGCGAGCAAGCGATCCGGCTGTTCCTCAAGGCCCTGTTTCTCGCCCACCGCGTGCTGCCCGACGCCCGCACACCGCTGTCCGACCGCCTCCGCCGGACCCGGCGCACCAACGCCCAAGAATGACGGTGGCGGGCTGCGAGGTTCTGGTCGCACCCCACACGGGTCTCGACTGTGGTCGGCTGGGCCGGAGTCGCGGCCGCGCGGACGCCCCACCACGCCCGTGCGGGCTGGGCTGCTGACTTCGAACCCAACAGGCCGATCTGCACGTGCAGCAGCTGCGGAGCCTCCTGGCCCGAAGTGCCTCCCGCCGGTCCCGTACGGTCGGGGACTGGGTCACTCGCTTGCCGAGCGCCGCCGTATTCGCCATGTGCTCGAATTCGGCGGCGGGACGCGGCGTGACGGCGTCGCGGCTGACTGGGAGGACTTACCTCCCTGTTGGGAGCCGGCCGGTCGTGGTCCTGGCTCTGGTCGAAGGCGCAGAATGAACGCACGGAAATCCTGCGAACCGGAGGTCCGGTGCCGGCACTGATCGGCTCCCTGATCCGCCCTGGAACACTCGCCGCACCTCCGCAGGGCGCCCGTATCTGCACCGCGCCTGGCCCGGAGGCATCCGATGAATCAAAAGCGCCCAGGAACGGGCCCGCTCACCGTGATCGTGTTGGTCTTCCCGGGCGTGCGGCTGCTCGATGTGACCGGTCCCATCGAGGTGTTCGCGTCGGCCAACGAGTTCGGCGGGCGCTATCGGGTCCAGATCGCGTCCGAGGACGGGGCGGAGGTGACCCGCTCCGCAGAGCCTTTGTGCGTCAGCTGGATGTGACGCCTGGTGCGTTCCGGGCCAGTTTCCGGACGACCGGCGTGGGCACGTCCGAGGCGGGCTCGGCGTAGTAGGTGACCATGGTGCTGGTCGCGTGCCCAAGACCGCGGAAGCGGGAGGGCCCTGATCGACAGCGGCCCGGAGGAGTGGACCCATACCCGAGAAGAACCACCACACGGTGGCGGTCACCGGGGTGACCGGGGCGCTCGGCAGCCGGATCGCGGACCGACCCGCCGACCACGGAGTCCCGCAATTCCTTGTCGGAAGCGGTCCCGACCGCATGCCCGAACTGCCCGGCGCCGCTCAGCGACGCGGTCCGGCCGCCTACGCCGACGCCTCGGCCATGCGCACGGCACTGGAGGGTGCGTCGACTCTCGTCCTGGTCTCCGGACACCGCACGGGGCGCCGACTGAAGGAACACGCCATCGTGGTCGAGGCCGCCGTCGAGGCCGGTGCGGACCGGGTCCTGTATGTGTCCCTCGTGGGCGCTTCGCCCGTCGCCACCCACCTCGACGCCCGCGACCAGTGACTGACTGAGCAGTTTCTGGCCGGAGCCGGCATCCGCCGCACAGTGCTCCGGGCGGTCTTGCGGACGTCCCCACCGGTCACTTCCGCGTGGGTGTCCGCGACGTCTTCGGCGTGCGCTGCGTATGTCTGGGCACGTGCTGGACGCGCCGGCCCGTTTCCCGGCTGCCGGTGTCTTCCGGTTCTGGAGGCGCCGTGCGGCCCGGGCCCGTGTCCCTGGTTCGCTCACGCCGCGTTCGCGCCGTGAGCATGGCCACAGTCCGAATTCGAGGGGCCCCTCATGTTAGCCTGGATGCATGAGCCAGCAGCACGTCCTGTCCGCGCCTCAGGCACCGGCCAAGGCGCTGCGCCGCGATGCCCAGCGCAACAGGGACGCGATCGTGGCCGCCGCCCGCAAGGCCTTCGCCGCGCAGGGGCTGGACGCGTCCCTGGAGGGCGTTGCCCGCGAGGCAGGCGTCGCGATCGGGACGCTCTACCGGCACTTCCCCCGCAGACTCGACCTGGTCGAAGAGCTCTTCACCGCGAAGTTCACGGAACTGCTGACCGCGGCTGAAGAGGCCGCGGCCATGGACGACGCCTGGGAAGGGTTCTGCCACTACCTGGAAAAGCTCTGTGAACTGCAGGCCTGCGACCGCGCCTTCAACGACCTGGTCTCGGCCCGGCTGCCCGTCCACGCGCTCGGCAGGGGAATGTTCGAGCGCGCGGGAGAACGGGCCGCTCAGATCTTCCGGAAGGCCCAGGAGCAGGGCGTCCTCCGCGACGATGTCACCCCGGAAGACCTCGCTTTCGTGATCTGGTCCCAGGCCGGGATCATCCAGGCCACACGTGCCGTCGCCCCCAACGCCTGGCGCCGCCACCTGCACCTGCTCCTTGACGCCTTCCGTGCCCAGTGCGCCCACGAGCTGCCGGAGCCGCCGCTGACACCGCGGCAGGTCGACCAGACCCTCACCACTCTCGAGTGCCCCGAAGCGGAGTGCCACGAGTGCCAGGAGGAGGCATGAGCCGCGGCAGGTGAGGTTCCCGGGCAACGGGACACACGGTGAGCCCGGTGCTGCATTCAGCACCGGGCTCGCTCGGATCTGGCAGGGCGTCGCCGCCCGGAGGAGGCGTTCAACTTCCCGCCAGCAACTGCGCCAGCTCCGCGTCCAGGTCGAGCCGGCTGGATTCGGCCCCCGGCGGCACCACGGACCGCGTCTCGTGCAGGAAGGAATCCACGTCCTGCGCGGGGAACTCGAACAGGGCCGACCCCGAAGGTGAACTCAGAGCGATGAACACCACGTCGCGTCCCGGGTCGGCGGCCGGCCACATGTGCACGTCTCCGAGTCCGGTGCGCTCGCTCAGGGCCTGAGTCAGCATGTCGCGACTGAAGAACCACTCGACCGTCCGGCCGTCGCCCGGGGGGTGGAAGGCGGCGCGGACGGCATAGGGGTCATCCGCCTCGTACCGCAGTGCTGCGTACATCGGCACCGACAGGTCGTGTGACACGACAAACTGCACGGGCAGTTCGTACGCCACGGTTCTGACCGATCTCACTGTCCCTCACTCCCGCAATCCCGCTCGCCCCGCACTGCGATCGCAGCCCGGGTACTTCGAGGCACGGGACGTGGTGGTATCGCCGACGCAACCGGAGGTGCCGGACGACGAGAGCAGTACACGCGGGTCCTGCGAGTCGGCCCCGTTCGGCCAAGAATCGATTTCATCGGGCCGGGCACGGTGTCGGCCCGGCGAGCGGTCGGTTCGACGAGCCGTGACGAGTGACCCCCCGCCACGTCGTTGGGGCTTGTACAACCCACCCCGACGGTGATCGGGCGCCACAG
>NZ_JBSHBL010000142.1:0-15146 GCF_053611985.1 Streptomyces sp. NPDC054770 | reverse complement strand
GTCGGCGTCTGAGGGGAGGCCGAGCGGCGGCGTGCCGGTCCCCGGGGACGTGCCCCCGGGGACCGGCACACCGCTTCGCTTCAGCCCGACGCCAGCCGGGCGGCGAGCTGGGTCCGGGACGTCACGTCGAGTTTCCGGAACACCTTGCGCAGGTGGTAGTCGACGGTGCTCGGGCTGACGTACAGGTTCGCCGCGATCTCGCTGTTGGACGCCCCGGCCGCCGCGAGGCCGGCGATCCGCGCCTCCTCCGGAGTGAGGTCGAGCGCGGTCTCCGGGGCGCGCGTCCGCGCGCGTTCGCCGGTCGCCCGCAGCTCGGCCGCCGCCTGCTCGGCGAACCGCTCCGCTCCGACGGCGGCGAACATCTCGTGGGCGGTGCGGAGTTCCTGCCGGGCGTCACGCCGTCTCCTGGCCCGGCGGAGCCACTGGCCGTACAGCAGATGGGTGCGGGCGAGGTCGACCACCATGTGGCTGCGCCCGAGGTGGGCGATGGCCTCCCGGTAGGCGGCCTCGGCGGCCGCGCCCTCGGCGAGCAGGGCCGCGCAGCGGGACCGCAGCCCGAGCCCCCAGGGGGTGCCGGCGGCGAGCGCCCGTTCGGAGAGGGTGGCGTAGGCGGTGGCCGCCGCCTCGCGGTGACCGGCCCGCAGCGCCGCCTCGACCAGCTCGGGCAGGGTCCCCTCGGCCGTGTAGGCGGGGTCGTTGTCGACCACGGTCCGCGCGCCGGCCATCGCCGACTCGTGGTCTCCGGCGAACAGGTCCGCCATGGCGGCGATGTACCGGCCGATGTCCGCCGGGCCGCCCTGGCTGCGCGCGGTGGACTCGTGGACCTGGGCCAGCCCGGTCGCCCGGGCCTCGACCAGGTGGCCGCGGTAGGCGTGCACCACGCCGTTGCTGCGGCTGTTGGTGCCGAGCACGGCGGGACCGGGACTCACGGTCAGCACCTCCAGCATCCCGGCCCACCTCGCGTCGGCTTCGCGGAAGTCCCCGAACATGGCGTCCGAGACCGCGAGGAAGGCCAGCGCGACCGGCAGCGTGGTGAACGCACCCGAGGTCCGCGCCAGTGTCGCCCAGCGGTCCGATATGTCGTGGATACCTTTGTCGTCCCAGAGGCTGCCGGCCGCCGCGGCGCCGAGCGAGAACCACCGCAGGCCCACCGCGGGATCGAGGTCGTCGGCGAGCAGCGCGGTCACCGCGGCGCGGAACGGCCGTACGGAAGCCTGGTAGCCGACGGTGAAGCGGGCGGTGTACCCCTCCAGGAGCAGGTCGCTGACCGAGGCGGAGTCGTGCGGGACCGGCGGGAAGGCGCTCGCCAGGCGGGCGGTCTCCCGGGTCAGCTCCGGCCCGGACCAGATGGCCGCCTCCAGCGCCCCGAGCATCGTGTCGCGGGCCAGCCGGTCGTCGTGCCCGAACGCCCGGGCCGCCCCGGCCAGGATGCGCGCGGCCTCCGCGGCGTCGCCCTGCGCGAAGCGGATCATGCCCGCCAGGGCCTGCGCGAAGCCCTGGACGACCGGGTCCGGGAGCCGGGGCACGGCGGAGTCGAGCACCGTCTGCGCCCCGGGCGGGTCGCCGGCCATGAGGGTGGCCTCGGCCAGCGCGAGCTCGCGCAGCGCGCGGTGCCCGTCGTCGGGCGTCAGGTCGGCCGAGCGCCGCAGCAGCGCGGCCCTGGCCGCGTAGCCGCCGCGGGCCGCGGCGCGTTCGGCGGCCTGCTGGAGTTCGGCGGCGAGCCGCTCGTCCGGCGCGGTCGCGGCCGCCGACAGATGCCAGGCCCGCAGCTCCGGGTTGCCCGCCTCGCCCAGCACCTGGTGGGCGCGCCGGCGTTCGGCGGCGTCGGCGCCGTAGTAGACCGCGGACCGCGCCAGCGGGTAGCGGAACCGGACGGAGCTGCCGGAGAACTCCAGCACACCGCTCCACGCCGCCTCGGCCGAGGCGGCCTCCGGGTCGATGCCGGCCCGCGCCGCGGCCCGCCACAACGGGGCGCGCTCCCGCTCGGGGTCGGCCGCGGCCAGCAGCGTGAACACCTGGGCGTCCGGGTGCAGACCGCGTATCTGCTCCAGGAAGTGCTCCTGGAGCCGCTGGCCCAGGGGCAGCGGCTCGGGCAGCGCCGCGCGCCCGGAGAGCTGGTCGGCCGTGTACGTGCGGCCGAGTTCCACCAGCGCCAGCGGGTTGTTGCGGGTGTCCGCCAGGATGCGGTCGACGGCCTGGGCGTTGAGGCCCTTGCCCGCGACCGAGCCGAGCAGACCGCGGGCATCGGGGTCGGGCAGCCCGTCCACCGTGATCGTCGGAAGCTGCTCGAACACCGGCCGTACGACGGGCTCGCCGACGGCGGCGACGAGACCGATGCGGTCGGCCTGCAGTCGGCGGCCCACGAAGCCGAGCACCTCGGCCGATTCCGGATCGAGCCAGTGCGCGTCGTCGACGACGCACAGCAGCGGCCGTGACTCGGCCGCCCGGGACAGCAGCGTCAGCGACGCCAGACCCACCAGGAACCGCTCGGGAGGCGGCCCGGGCTCCTCGCCGAAGGCGATCCGCAGCGCGCTGCGCTGCGGCGGCGGCAGCTCCTCCACCAGCGGCAGGAAAGGGCGCAGCAGGTGGTGCAGGCCGCCGAACTCCATCCTGATCTCGGACTCGACACCGGCGATGGCACACGTCCGCAGGTCGGGCGACGACTGCACGGCGTAGCGCAGCAGGGCCGTCTTGCCGATGCCCGGTGCGCCGCGCAGCACCAGCGCGGCGCTGAGGCCCTCGCGCACCGCGTCCAGCACCCGGTCGATCGCCGCCCGCTCGGTCTGCCGGTCGACCAGCGCGAATTCCCGTTCCCGCCGGCCGGCCCGTCGTGGGCCGGCATGCTCCTCGGCAGCCACCGCTTCCTCCACCGGATGTTCCCCGCCCTGCCGGATATTCTCCGCTATGGGATCAAGCTGACGCAGTTGCGGGCGCACGGCATCATCTACTTCTGACGATTTCTGTCCCTTGTCGGTCGTGGTACGAGGAGAACGTTGCGAACGAGCAGTGGCGCCGCGGACCGCCCCGGTACGGGCGGGGTCGTGTCCCGGCCGGGACTGTTCGAACTGCTCAGGACCTCGGCGCGGGTGGCCGTGCTGTCGGCGCCGGCGGGCAGCGGCAAGACGGTGCTGCTGCGGTCCTGGATCGGCGAGCAGGGCCTGGCGGGACGCGTCGCGTGGGTGTCGGTGCGAACCGACGAGCGTGATCCGCAGCAGTTCTGGCTGGCGGTGCTCGGTGCGCTGCGCCGGACGGTCCCGGGGGCGGCGCTGATGCGGGAGCTGACGGCGGCGCCGGAGCTCGACGGATGGGCGGTCGTGGAGCGGCTCCTGAGGGACCTGGCACCGCTGGACGACCGGGTCTGGCTGGTCGTCGACGACGTGCACGAGCTGGGCTCGGCGGACCTGCTGCAGCAGTTGGAGCTGCTGGTGCTGCGGGCGCCGCCCCAGCTGCGGTTCGTGCTCGCCACCCGGTACGACGTGCGGCTGGGCCTGCACCGGCTGCGGCTGGAGGGCGAACTGACCGAGATCCGCCCGGCCGATCTGCGCTTCAGCCTGGCCGAGGCGCGGGAGCTGTTCGCCGCGGCGGGGACGGTACCGGCCGAGCCGGCGCTGGTGATGCTGCACGAGCGGACCGAGGGCTGGGCGGCCGGGCTGCGGCTGGCCGCGCTCTCCCTGGCCGGGCACCCCGATCCGGCGCGGTTCGCCGCCGAGTTCTCGGGCAGCGAGCGGACGGTGGCGGAGTACCTGCTGGCCGAGGTGCTGGAACGGCAGAGCCCGGAGGCACGCCGACTGCTGCTGCGGACCAGCGTCCTCGAACGGGTCAGCGGCCCGCTCGCCGACGCCCTCACCGGCAGCACCGGCGGGGAGCGGGTCCTCCAGGAACTGGAGGCCGCCAACGCGTTCGTCGTGTCGCTTGACCCGGCGCGGTCCTGGTTCCGCTACCACCACCTCTTCGCCGGTCTGCTCCAGCGCGAACTGCGGCGTACGGCACCGGAGGAGGCCGACGCGCTGCACCGGGCCGCCGCACGGTGGCTCGCGGACCACGGGCATCCCGCGGAGGCGGTCCGGCACGCCCAGGCGGCGCACGACTGGACGTCGGCCGCCCGGCTGCTGGCCGACCACTGGCCCGGCCTGCATCTGGACGGGCAGGCGGCCACCGTGCGCGCGCTCCTCGCGAGGTTTCCCACCGAGGTCCTCGCCACGGACGCCGAACTGGCGGTGCCCGCCGCGGCGGACGAGCTGGCGGCCGGATCGCTGGTGGAGGCGGAGCGGCTCCTGGGGCTCGCGGCACGGCGAACGGAGCCGGAGCCGGAGCCGGAGTCGGGGTCGGCGTCGGAGTCGGTGCCGGTCGCCCGACGCGGCCGGCTGGACGTGCAGGCCGGCATGGTCCGGCTGCTGCTCGCCCGGCAGCGGATGAACCTTCCGGCGCTGGCCGAGGAGGCGCGGCGGCTGCGGGCCGTGGCCGACGCTCCGGACACGGCGCCGCTCGGCCTGAGCGGGGACCTACGCGCACTGACGCTGATCAACCTCGGTATCGCCGAACACTGGGCCGGCCACCGTGCGGAGGCGGAGAACCACCTGGCACAGGGCTTCAAGCTGGCGCGCTGGATCGGCCGGCCGTACCTGGAGTTCCTCGGCCTGGCGCACTGCTCGTCGATCGCCAGCGTGCGGGCGTCGCCGTACACCGGGGCGGAAGAGCACGCCAGGCAGACGATCGAACTGGCCCGGCGGCACGGCTGGACCGAAGAGCCCGCCGCCGGCATCGCCTACATCACCCTCGCGGCCGGAATGATCTTCCGGCGACGGCACGAGGAGGCGGCCGACTGGGTGCGGCGCGCCGAGCGCACCCTCCGGGTGGAGGCCGAGCCGATGACGGCGATGGCGATCCGCTACGTCCGCGCGCTGCTGGAGCTGGCGTGCGGCCGTGACCAGGACGTGCTGACGACGTTCCGGGCCGCCGAGCGGCTGGCCCGGCTCCTGGACGCGCCGAACTGGCCGCTCACGCGGACCCGCGCCCTGCGGCTGCACGCTCTGGTGCGGCTGGGCGACACCGCAGGCGCCGAGCGGGACCTCGCGGAGATCGGCGAACAGGACCGTGCCCGCGGCGAGATACGCATGGCGGAAGCGGCGCTGCGCCTGGCCCGGGATGATCCGCACGCGGCGAGCGCCGTGCTGGCACCGGTCCTCTCCGGTGCCGTGCCCGTCCCGCCGACGACCTGGCTGCCGCACGCCCACCTGCTGGAGGCGACCGCCCGGGACGCGCTCGGCGACCCGGCCGCCGCCGGGGACGCCATGCGGCGCGCGCTGGACCTGGTCGCCATCGACGGCGCGCTGACGGCGTTCCTCATCCATCCCCCCACCCGGCGGCTGTTCGACCGCTACGCCCCGGACGGCGGCGAACAGGCGGCCCTGGCGGGCGAGATCCGCGCCCTGCTCCCCGCCGAACCGGGGACGTCGGACTCCGGGGCGGCGTCGGACTTCGGGGCAGCGTCGGGCTTTGGGGCGGCGGACCTGCCCCGGCCGGCCGGGCCGCCGCGGCTGCTGGATCCGCCCACCCGGAGCGAGATCCGGGTGCTGCGCTACCTGCCGACCAACCTGTCGGCTCCGGAGATCGCCCGTGAGCTGTCCGTGTCGGTGACCACCGTCCGCACCCACATCCGCCACCTGTTCACCAAGCTCGACGTGCGCCGTCGTACCGACGCCGTGGCGGTGGCCCGTGCGCTCGGCCTGCTCGCACCGTCCCCGGAGGCCCCGGACACCCCGGACACCCCGGACCCCGGCGCCGCGACCGGCGCCGCCGACACGGCGGAGGAGCGGCGGCTCAGCCTGTGAGGCCGGCGTCGGCGAGGGCCTGGGCGAGCAGGACGCGCCGGTTGACGCCGAGCTTCCGGTAGACGCCGCGCAGGTGGTACTCGACGGTGGCGGCGCTGAGGAACAGCCTGGTGGCGATGGCCCGGTTGGTGGCGCCGGCCGCGGCCAGCCGGGCGATCTGGAGTTCCTGCGGGGTGAGCCCGACACCGTCCGGACCGGCGGGTCTTCGCCGGTGCTCGCCGGTGGCGGCCAGTTCGGCGCGGGCCCGCTCGGCGAAGCCGTACGCGCGCATCCGCTCGAAACTCTCCAGGGCGGTCCCGAGTTCGTGGCGGGCGTCGCGCCGGCGCCGCTGACGGCGCAGCCACTCCCCGTGGACCAGACGGGAGCGGGCCACCGCGAGGGTGACAGGGGTGCGCCGGAGGTGGTCGACGGACTGCCGGTAGTCGTCGTCGGCCGCGGGGTCGTCGCCCTTGAGCAGCGCCCGGCAGCGTGCCGCCACGCCGAGGACCCAGGGGCTGCCCGCCGCCGCCGCGAGCGGGGCGAAGCCGTCGAGGGCGGCCCGGGCGACCTCGGGCCGGCCGCAGCGCATGGCGGCCTCGACCACGTCCTCCGGTGACAGCAGCGACCACAGCGCACGGGCGTCGAGCGCGGCGTCGAGCGCCGCCTCGTAACGGCCGGCGCCCAGTTCGAGCACCGCGACCGCCAGGCGGACCCCGGTCCGCCACACGTCCGGGACCGGCTCGCCGAGCAGCCGGTCCGCCAGCGCCCGGCCCTGGGCCGCCTCGCCGCGCAGGCCCAGCAGCAGGACGTCGGCCTGGGCGAAACCGGGGCCCCAGCCGTGGTCGCCGACCGCTTCGGCGAGGGCGCGGCCCTCGGCCAGGGACGCTTCCGCGGCGGTGAGGCGACCGGCCCGCAGATGGTCCTTCGCGAGCGAGTAGAGCGCCGGGACGAGCGCGGCCACGGCTCCGCGGCTCCGGAGCGCGGGTATCCAGTTCCGTTCCAGGTCCGTCCAGCTGGCATGGTCGAAGACGAGACCGGACGCGTACAGCCACGCCACCAGGCGGGGCATACCGGCATCGGGAGCGTCGCGCACCGCGGCGAACGTCCGGACACCGCGGCGCAGCAGCGTGTAGCCCTCGTCCGTACGGCCGTCGAGGACGGCGGCGAAGCCGTCGAGCAGTCCGTCACCGGGCGCCCCGGGCGCGGGCCGGCGAAGCTCGCGGACGGCCGACACGACCTCGGCGGTCCGCTGCCAGCTTTCCAGCTGGGCGACGCCGAACCCCTCGAACAGGGTGTCGTGCGCCAGCCGCGGATCCTCCGGGCCCATCTCCCGGGCCGCGCCCACCAGCATCCGGGCGGCTTCGGCGACCCGGCCCTCGGCCTTGAGGGACAGGCCCCGCACCCGCCGGGCCCGGGCCAGCACCAGCGGGCGGGTCAGGTGCGGGACGGCCTGTTCGGCGAGCGCGGCCGCCCCGGCGGGATCGCCCGCCACGAGGCCCGCCTCCGCGGCCGCCAGCAGACGCTCGGCGGCGCGCTCCGGGTCCGCCGTCAGCTCCGCGGCGCGCCGCAGGAACGCCTGCCCGCTCTCCCACCCGCCGCGGCTCCGGGCCCGGTCGGCCGACGCCTCCAGCTCCCGGGCCACCGCCTCGTCCGGGTCGGCCGTCGCCTCCGCGAGGTGCCAGGCCCGCCGGTCCGGATCCAGGTACGGGTCGGTCACCTCCGCCAGGGCGGCATGCGCCCGCCGCTGTTCACCCGGTGACGCGCCCCAGTAGGCGGCCGTCCGCATCAGCGGGTGGGCGAACGCCACCCGCGGCGACCACGACAGCAGCCGCCCGACCTCCGGCGCCGCCGCCACCTCGGCGTCCAGCCCGAGCACCTGCGCGGCCCGGCGGATCCGCTCCGGGTCGCCGAACTGCTCGGCCGCGGCCACCAGCAGCAGGGTCTGTGCGGCCGGCGGCAGCTTCCGCACCCGGTCCAGGTACAGCCGCTCCAGACGCTCCCCGACCCGCATCGGCAGGCCCGGCACCGGGTCCGGCAGACCGCGTCCCTCGCGCAGCTCCCGGCCCAGCTCGACCAGCGTCAGCGGATGACCGGCGGCCTCCGCCAGGACCCGGCGGGACAGGGACTCGGCCACCCTGCCCGCCGCCGCGAGCTCCAGCAGCTCCCGCCCGGCGGCCGGTTCCAGCGCCCGCACCCCGAGCTCGGGAAGCCCGCGCAGCGCGGCGGCGTGCTCCTCGCCGTCCCGCAGCGCGAAGACGAAGCCCACCCGGTCGGCCAGCAGCCGGCGGGCCACGAAGGCCAGCACCTCCTGCGACACCCGGTCCAGCCACTGGGCGTCGTCGACGACACACAGGACCGGCTGCCGCGCGGCCGCGTCGGTCAGCAGCGTCAAGGTCGCCAGACCGACCAGGAAGTGACTCGGCGCCGGGCCCGCCGCCAGCCCGAACACCGTCCTGAGCGCGGTGCGTTGCGGGACCGGCAGGTCGGGCAGGCTGCCGAGGAACGGGGAGAGCAGCTGGTGCAGCCCGGCGAAGTCGAACCCCGTCTCGGTCTGGGTGCCCACGGCGGATGCGAGGAGCGTGCCGGCGGCCTCGGCCCGTTCGGCCGTCTCGTGCAGGAGCGCCGACTTCCCTATCCCCGCCTGGCCGCGCAGCACCAGTACGCCGCTCGACCCGGCCGACAGGCCGTCCAGGAGCGTCTGGACGACCTCCAGCTCAGCGGTCCGGCCGATCAGCCCCACGTTCGCGACCTTTCAGACGTACTCGTCACGGTGAGAAAGAAGGCGAGCGAAAACAGGCCGACTTCCGCTCCTCGACGCGGGCCTACAGATACTACCCAGCACGCGCACACCCACCAGGGCCGCCGAGCAGCCCGATGCACCCGCTCGCATCCAGGCAACGCGTAGTCATTCATCCCCTGGCGGGGCCCGGACCGGCCGTCCTGAAAGAAGAACCTTCGCTGGAGCGCCCCTTTAGGGGCGCGGGGAACTGCGCGACGAGCCCCCACCGGACCCGCACCCGACAACGCACCCAGTCCGGACCCGCGCCCGACCGGACCCGCACCCGACAACGGACCCAGACCGGCAGCGCGAAGTGGCCGCCGACTCCAGGCACTACGCGATCCGGTGATTCGACCGGTACGGATGCTCGCCAGCATGGACGAACACGGACACCGCGCCGGGTGCCGTCGAGGCTGTGGGAGGGACGATGCGACCGGAGCACCACACCGCGAGCGCCGCACTGCTGCCGGCGTTGCAGGCCAACGCCCTGCTGCTGGACCTGTTCGAGCAGGCAGGACAGCTGATCCGGCTGGCCGTGGCGCGCAGCGCCGACGCCGGGGTCGCGGACGCCCTGGCGACGGAGCTCGCGATCAGCCATCTGTTCGCCGTCCGCGGCGACCAGGCCGAGGTATGGCGGCGGACCGGCCGGGTCCTCGCCTTCGCCGTTCCGCACGGCGACGGCGTGCTGGCCGCCCGGGCCCGCTGGCTGCGCGGCCTGGCTGCGCTGGGCGCGGGCGACCCGGAGAGCGCCCTGCACGAGCTGCGGGAGGTGCTGTCCGGCCATCCGGGCATCGTGGCGTGGGCGGTCGCCGACATCGCCGAGGCGGCGGTCGCCGTCGGTCGCCGGGACGTCGCCGGCGCCGTGCTGGCCCGTGCCCGCCGGCAGCCGTACGGCATCCTGCGGCGCCTGGAGCTGCGGGCGGCGGCGCTGACGGCCGAGGAGTGCGACGCGGAGCGGCTGTTCCTGGCGGCGCTCCGGGACGCCGACACCGCGGCCATGCCGTTCACCGACGCGCGGACCCGGTTCGCCTACGGCAGCTGGCTGGCGCGGCGCCGCCGGACGGCCGCGGCGCGCTGCCAACTCGTCTGCGCCCAGCGGGGCTTCGCGGCCCTGCGCGCCGACGGGTGGTCCGGGCGGGTCACGGCGGAGCTGCAGGCGGTCGGCGCGGGGGACCCGGGCGCGGACAGCTACGGCTTCACGCCGCGGGAGCGCCAGATCGCCGGGTTCGCCGCCCAGGGCCTGTCCAACCGGGAGATCGGGTGGCGGCTCGGGCTCTCCCACCGTACGGTCGGCAGTCATCTCTCCCACGTGTTCCAGAAGGTCGGCATCGCCTCGCGCGCCCAGCTCGGCGGGCTCGACCTGGCCGTCGCAGAGGCGCAGCCGGTATGACCGCGGACCACGGCGCGCTCGTCGCCGCCGGACAGTGGCGGGAGTTCCGCGCGCGGTTCCGCGCCGACGAGGCGGCCCTGCGCGGCGCCCGGCGGTGGCCGGAACTCGTCCGGCTGCACGCGCTCGAAATGAGCATCGCGGCCCGCCGCGGCGCCTTCGACCACGAGCGGTACGACGAGCTGAGGTGGCTGGCGCTGACCCTCGGCGAGCAGGAGTCCGCCGACATGCTCGACCACGCGGCCGGGCTGAGCCACCTCGCGGCCGGGCACCCGGAGACGGCCTGGCGGGTCCTCGGCAACCTCGCCGCGGTCGCGGCGGGCAGGGTCGCGCAGCGTGCCTACGTGGATCTGGTGCAGGCGGCACTGGCCGCCGGCGAGACCTGCGCCGTGCGCCGGCTGCTGACGGCCGGGCCGCGCCTGCTGCCGCCCGCCGCGCCGATGACGACGGCCCGGCTCTGGCACGCCCGCGGGCTCCGGGCCGCCGCGAGCGGCGCCGACGGGGCTGCGGCACTGTTCGAACGCGCCCTCGGCTCACCGGCGATACCGGGCCGCCCCATGGAGCACGCCAGGCTGCTGCTCGACTACGGGCGGCTGCTCAGAGCGCAGCGCCGCGACGAGGCGCGCGGACCCCTGCGGGAGGCCCTCACCCGCTTCGAGTGGCTGACGGCCACGCCGTGGGCCGCGCAGGCGCGGGCGGAGCTGCGCGCCATCGGGGTCCGGGTGCCCGGCGGGTACGCGCCGCCCGCCGTCGAGTCGCTCAGCCCGCACAAGCTCAGGATCCTCCGGCTGGCGGCCGCGGGACTCTCCAACCGGGACATCGGCGAACGGCTGTCCATCTCACCGCGTACGGTGGCCTCCCACCTCTACCGCACCTACCCGCTCGTCGGGGTCCGGTCCCGGGGCGAGCTCGGCCGGCTGTTCGCCGACCCGCCGCCGGGGGCTCACCGCAGCTCGTCCGCGTAACGGTCGGTCCCCGGGACCGTCGGTATGAACGGCGCGACGAACTCCACGTCGCCCAGCCCCGAGGCGGCCACCGCCGTTTCCAGGTCCGCGAAGTGGTCCTGCCAGGCCTCGCGGGGGTCCTGCTGGAGGAACCACAGCAGGGTCAGCCGGGTCCCGACCCCCTCGACCTGCTTGACGTAGGTCATCCGGTCCAGGGGCAGCGGCGTCGGCGCGAAGACGGTCACCATGGCCGCCGGGGAGCCGGCCAGCCGCTTCGGCAGGTGGTCCTCGCGCAGCCACGCCAGCAGTTCCCCGCGCTCGCCGGGGGACTTCGCGTCGACGACCTGGACGACGAGCCCGGCGTAGGGGTGGTCGAGGGCGTGGATGTCCCGGGGCCCCTGGTCGCCGTCGCGGTAGACGGTCGTGAGGTGGTCCTGGAAGGCGGTGAAGACGTGCGTACGGTCCTGGAAGACCCGGTGGTCGCGGTTGAGGCGCTTGTTGATGCCGACGGTCCACCGCATGTGGTCGGCGTAGCGGCCGGCGGTGATCCAGTAGACGGAGATGTAGCACCCCGCCGTGACCGGCCGCGCGACGGCGGAGGTCTCTGGGTAGCGCAGGAGCTGGAGGTCCCGGGTGGCGACCCAGCGGCGGCCCGCGTACATCCACGGCATGGCCATCGCGCCGGCGATGAAGTGGTCGTCCTCGTACCAGCGGTTGTACGCGCGCTCGTGGCCGGGGTGCGGCTCGACCATGGTGATGAGCGCGTGCCCGAGGTCGGCTCCGTAGGGGCCTACGGCGGCCAGTTCCGCGTACACGGGGCTGCGGGTGTCGGCTGCTTGCGCCGCGTCGTCTGTCATACCGTCAGGTGTAGCTGACGGAGCGTCAGTTCGGGAGAGGGGGAACCCGATTTGGTCCGAAGCGCGGCGACCTGCTTGCGCGGGCGGCCGAGTTCGGACATCCGGGGCCGCGACTTCCCGCAGTACGCACCGGATTTCCACGTCGGGGTGGTGCCGGACGGTGGCCGTGTCCCCATACAGGGATGACCGACGCAACCGCGGCGACGACCGTTCCCGCCGTTCCGGCGCGCGACCGCACCACCTGGGCGGAACTCTTCTTCGACCTGGTGCTCGCCTTCGGCGTGGGCCAGGTCGCCCACCCGGTGGCCGTGCACCCGAGCTGGCCGGTGCTGGGGGAGTGCCTGCTCGTCCTGGTCCCGCTCTGGTGGGCCTGGGTGGACGTGGTCATGGCGATGAACGCCGTGCACGAGACCAACCTGCAACGGGTGTTCCTGCTGCTGACCGCACTCGCCGTCTACGGCATGGCGGTGGCCGCCCCGCTCGCCCTGGCCGACCGGGAGGCGGCCCTGCTGTACTCCGGAAGCTATCTCGCCCTGCGCCTGCTGATCGGGGAGGCGATCCGCAAGGAGTGCGCCCTCTACACCATCCACCCCTACCGGGCCGGACTCGCCTTCGCCCTGGTCCTGTTCGCCTGCGCCACCGTACCGGCGCCGTGGCGCGAGGTCCTCTGGGCCTGCGCCGTCGTCGCCGAGATCGCCGCGCCCGTCGTACTCAGCGGGCATCTGCGGCAGTTGGCGTTCGGCGTCAACCATCTGCCCGAACGCTTCGGCCTGTTCGTCATGATCGCCCTCGGCGAGAACGTCTTCGCCGTCGGCGCCGGAGCCGCCACCGGCCCGCTCGCCCCGGCCCGGCTCACCGCCCTCGTCCTCGCCTTCCTGGTCGGCTGCGCCCTGTGGTGGCTCTACTTCCACCTGGTGGCCTCGGCCGTCGCGCACGCCCTGCGCACCCATCCGACCCCGTCCGTCGTCGTCCGCGACGTGCTCAGCTACGGCCATCTGGTGCTGGTCGTGGGCCTGTTGCTGGTCTCCGTCGGCGCCACCCGCACCGTGCGTTCCCCCCTGCACACCCCGGACGCGCTGAGCGCCGCCCTGCTGCCGTCCGGCGCCGCCCTCTTCATGCTGGCGTTCTGCTACACCCGGCGCCGCATGTTCGGCGCCGCGTCCGCCACCCGGTTCTACGGCGGCATCGCCCTGCTCGCCCTCGCCCTGCCGGCCTGGCGGCTGCCGGGCGTGGCGACCCTCGCCGTCACCACCGTGCTGCTCCTGCTGGTCAACGCGGTGGAGCACTGGCTGATCAGCTCCGGCCGGCAGGTCCCGCTGATCCTGCGCAACCGGGCGTTCGGGACGGCCTGACGACGGCCCGACGGCGGCCTGACAACGGCCCGACGACGGCCTGACGGTGACCTGACGTAGTAGGCCGACGGACCTGGGGCAGTGCCGGACGCCCTCCCGGGGCGGCCGCGGCGGGACGCGGAATGTTCCTAGGTTCGCGGTATGGAACTTTCCGGCACCGACCACGAAGAGGAGGTGGCTTGATGCCGTCCCGCAGCGCCTTACCAGCCCTGCTCTCCCTGTCACTGGGCTACTTCAGCCTGGGGACGATCTCGCTGGCGGTCGTCGGCCTGAACGGCCCGATCGGCGACGACCTGCACGTCCAGCCGGCCACGGTGGGCATCCTGGTCACCGTCTTCGCGCTGACCTTCGCGGTCTGCGCGCCCACCGCCCCCATCCTGCTGCGCCGGTGGAACCGCAAGCGGGTGCTGCTCGTGGGCATCGGCCTGCTCACCGTCGGCGCGGCCCTCGGCGCCGTCGCGCCGAACTACGGCTTCCTCACGGTCACCCGGGTGCTCGGCGCGATGGGTGCCGCCGTCTTCGGTCCCGGCGCCTCGGCGGCCGGCGCGCTGATCGTGCCGCCCGAGCGCCGGCAGCGGGCGCTGGCCACGGTGTTCGGCGGCATGACGGCCGCCGCGGTGCTCGGCGTGCCGCTGGCCTCGTTCCTCGGCGGCTCGCTGGGCTGGCGGCCCGCCCTGCTCGGGGTGGCCGCGCTGTCGGCGCTCTCCTTCGTGACGGTGCTGGTGTTCGTCCCCGAGATCCCGGCCGGCGAACCGCCGACGGCCCGCGCCTACCGCGAGGCGATGCGCACGCCGGCCACCGCCGCCACGGTCACCACGACCCTGCTGTTCATGGCCGCCCAGTTCACCGTCTACGGCATCGCGGGCGCCTATCTGAAGGACCGCTTCGGCGCGTCCTCCGGGCTGATCTCGCTGACGCTGCTCGCCTTCGGCGTCATCGGGGTGGCGGGCAACGCCTGCGCGCCCCGGATCGCCGAACGGCTGGGCGGCGGGCGCACGGTGAGCGTCGCGGTGCTCGGGCTCGCGCTGGGCTTCGCGCTGCTGCTGGTGGCTCCGCACTCCGCGCCCGGGGTGGCCTTCTTCGCGTTCTGGGCGTTCTTCAGCCAGATGTACCAGGCGCCGCAGCAGGCCCGGCTGGTGGAGCTGGTGCCGCTGCAGCCGGGGCTGATCCTCGCGCTGAACGCCGCCGCGCTCTACCTCGGGATGAGCCTCGGCAGCTTCGTCGGCAGCAGCCTCCTGCCGGATCTGGGGGCCGGGCCGATTCCGTGGGCGGCGCTGGGTGTCCTCGCCCTTGCGGGGCTGGCCCATCTGTCCTCGGTCCGGCAGGTCGCCTCGGCGGCGGCCGGCGCGGACCGGCCTGCGACCAGCCCAGTCCACACCAGTTGAGCGCACAGTCGAAAAGGCCGGGATGCCTTGTCGGTCGTCTGCGGCGCCGTCGCGGCTGGTCGCGCCCACGCGGCGGCAGCCGCACATCGAAACAGCCCGCGCCCCTATCGGGGCGTTGTCCCTCAAGTCAGTTCAAGGAGAACCCTATGAGCAGCCACCAGGTGAACTTCGTTCGCGAGTACATCGAGACCGTCTGGAACCAGGGGCGGACCGAGCTGGCCGACAAGTACCTGGCCGAGGACCTCATCCAGCACAACCCGAACCTGCCCGACGGGCGGGCCCCGCTGGTCGAGTTCGTCGACGGCTTCCACAAGCAGTACCCGCGGGCCCGGTTCGAGATCCGGCGCGCGGCCGGGTCGGGAGACCTGGTCTTCCTGCACACCCGGTTCCGCGGCGACCCGGACGACCGCGGCATGGTCGTCGTGGAGGTCTTCCGGATCGACGAGGGCCTGATCGTCGAGCACTGGGACGTCCGCGACGAGATCCCGGAGACCACCGTCAGCGGACACGAGGTCGTCTGACCGCCGCGTCCGCGGCTCCCCCCCCCAAGGGGCGCGCGGGCCCGCGCGCCGACCCAGCCCGCGGGCCGGCGGGCGAGAGGCAAGACAGATAAGGAGTCATTAAAACCCATA
>NZ_JBSHBL010000141.1:0-15189 GCF_053611985.1 Streptomyces sp. NPDC054770 | reverse complement strand
ACCAACCCCCACACACCCACCGAAGCACCTCACGACGCCGACCACAACGCGCCCCAAAGAGGCGCGGGGCTGTGTCAAATCTGCGGCTGCCGCCGCGCGGGCACGACCAACCCCCACACACCCACCGAAGCACCTCACGACGCCGGCCACAACGCGCCCCAAAGGGGCGCGGGGAACTGCGCGACAAGCCCCCACTCGCCCGCACCCGCCACTCAACCGTCAGACCCACCCCCTGACGCGAAAGCAACCCAAGCCCTCCACGCGGCCGCGGCCGACGACATCGTCCAGGCCCTCCCCCACGGCCTCGACTCCGAACTCACCGCACAGGCCCGCAACCTCTCCGGCGGCCAACGCCAACGCATCCGGCTGGCCCGCGCCCTCCTCACCGACCCCGAGGTCCTCCTCGCCGTGGAGCCCACCTCCGCCCTCGACGCCCACACCGAGGCCCTCGTTGCGCAGCGCCTCCGCACCGCACGCGACGGCCGCACCACCCTCCTCACCACCACCTCCCCACTCCTGCTGACCCACGCCGACGAGGTGATCTTCCTGGTCGACGGCAAGGTCGCCGCGACCGGCACCCACGAGGCACTGCTGGAGTACGAACCCGGCTACCGCGCCCTCGTCGCCCGGGACACGGAAGAAGAGGAGGTCGCCAGGTGACGACGAGTCAACTCCCGGTCGCCGGCCGCGCCGACGTACGCCGGGCCACCCTCCGCCTGGTGAAGGCGGACCGCGGGGCCTTCGCCGCCGCCCTGCTGCTGAACGCGGCCGCGGCCGCCGCCGGCCTCGCCGGCCCCTGGCTGGTCGGCCGGATCGTGGACGAGGTACGGGCCGGCCGCGGCGTCGGCGCCGTGGACCACCTCGCCCGGTGGATCCTGCTCTGCTCCCTCGCCCAGCTGCTGCTCGCCCGCTCCGCCCGCTACCTCGGCCACCGCTTCGGCGAACGCACCCTGGCCCGGGTCCGCGAGGAGTTCGTGGACCGGGCGCTGGCGCTGCCCGCGTCGGTCGTGGAGCGGGCCGGCACCGGCGACCTGACCGCGCGCGGCACGGGCGACGTGAGCACCGTCGGCACCACCCTGCGGGACGTCGGGCCGGAGCTGCTGGTCAGCACGGTGCAGGCGCTGTTCGTGATGGGCGCGGTGTTCGTCCTCGATCCGCTGCTGGCCGTGTTCGGGGTGCTCGGGCTGACCCCGATCTGGTTCACGCTGCGCTGGTATCTGCGCCGGGCCCGGGACGGCTACCTCGCCGAGGGCGCCACCGCGTCCGGCGTCGCGGAGATCGTCACGGCGACGGTGGCGGGCGCCCGCACGGTGGAGGCGTTCCGGCTCCAGGAGCGGCGGATCACGGCGAGCCGGGACGCGCTGGAGACCAACCGGAAGGCCCGGTTCTACACCCTGTGGCTGCGGACCGTGTTCTTCCCGGCGGTCGAGGTGTCGTACACGGTGCCGGTGGCCGGGGTGCTGCTGGTCGGCGCGCTGCTGCACGCGGGCGTCGGCGTGGTGGTGTCGGCGGCGCTGTATCTGCGGCAGTTCACCGAACCGCTGGACCAGATTCTGATGCGGGTGGAGCAACTCCAGTCCAGCAGCGCCTCGTTCGCGCGGGTGGAGGGGCTGGCGCGGGCCCCGCGGGCGGCGGCGGACAACGCGGCGCCCGCTCCGGCGGACGACCGGATCGACGTGCGCGGGGTGCGGTACGCCTATGAGCGCGGCGGTGAGGTGCTGCGCGGGGTGGACCTCACGGTGCGGCCCGGGGAGCGGCTCGCGGTGGTCGGGCCGTCCGGCGCCGGGAAGACGACGCTGAGCCGGCTGCTGGCGGGCGTCGACGCGCCCGGGTCGGGCACGGTGACCGTGGGCGGGGTGCCGATCGCCGGGCTGGAACCGGAGCGGCTGCGCCGCCAGGTCGTCCTGGTCACCCAGGAGCACCACGTCTTCCTCGGCACGGTCCGGGACAACCTGCTGATCGCCGAACCGGCCGCGTCCGACGCCGACCTGTGGGCGGCGCTGACCGCCGTCGGCGCCGACGACTGGGTGCGCGGCCTGCCCGCCGGCCTCGACACCCTGCTCGGCACGGGCGGCACAGGCGGGGCGGGCGGCACGGGCGGTACGGCCGCCGACGGCTCCCGGGCCCAGCAGCTCGCGCTCGCCCGGGTGGTGCTGGCCGACCCGCACACGCTGATCCTGGACGAGGCGACCGCGCTGCTGGACCCGGCGACCGCGCGGCACACCGAGCGCGCCCTGGCCGCCGTGCTCGAAGGCCGTACGGTCATCGCCATCGCCCACCGGCTGCACACCGCCCATGACGCCGACCGGGTGGCCGTGATGGAGGACGGCCTCCTCACCGAACTCGGCACCCACGAGGAGCTGGTGGCGGCGGGCGGGGCGTACGCGGCGCTGTGGGCGACCTGGCACGGGGACACGGCTCCCTGAGCCTCCGTCACGCCCGGCACCCCCTCACCCCCCAATAATCCGCATACCGAACATGAACATCCGGTCAACGAACGATTTCCGGCCAAGTTCCTGACGCGGTCCTGACAGGTTGCGTTTTCTGCTGCCACTCTTCCCACGGCCGACTCACAGCAACCCCACAGATTCACCCCACCGCTGCTGCCGGGTCGGCACTGCACGCGCACATGGTTCCGCGTTACGCCCAGTTCTGCCCGGCCGGCCCACCCGCCGTCCGGATCTCCCCTGGCCGTGCGACCCGCGGCCACGCAGAAGGAGTCAGTGTTGAGAAGCAGTTCCTCTCGCAGACGCACCCCCCACAGCACCCCCCACAGCACGTACCGCCGCACCGCCGCGGTGGCCCTCGCGGGCGTCACCGCCCTGATCGCCGCGGCCGTCCAGTCGGGCGCCGCCAGCGCCGCCCCGGCCGCCCCCCAGGCCGGCCGGATCAACCCGGCCCACGCGGCCGTCAGGCTCTCCCCCTCGCAGCGCGCGGAACTGCTCCGCGACGCGAGCGGCGAACGGACCGCCACCGCCAAGGCGATAGGCCTCGGCGCCAAGGAGAAGCTGGTCGTCAAGGACGTCGTCAAGGACGCCGACGGCACCCTGCACACCCGCTACGAGCGCACCTACGCCGGTCTGCCGGTGCTCGGCGGCGACCTGATCGTCGACACCGCCAAGTCGGGCGCCACCGAGCGGATCATCAGGGCGAACAACGCCACGCTCAAGGTCGCCGACCTGACCCCGGCCAAGACCGCGTCGAGCGCCGAGAAGACCGCCCTCGCCGCCGCGAGGACGCTGGGCTCCACCAAGTCGGCCGCCGACGGCGCCCGCAAGGTGATCTGGGCCGGCCACGGCACCCCCGTCCTCGCCTACGAGACGATCGTCGGCGGCTTCCAGGACGACGGCACCCCCAACCAGCTGCACGTCATCACCGACGCCGCCACCGGCAAGAAGCTCTTCGAGTACCAGGGCATCGACACCGCGACCGGCACCGGCAACACGCAGTACAGCGGCACGGTCTCGCTGACGACGACCCAGTCGGGCTCGACGTACAACCTGACCGACGGCGACCGGGGCGGCCACAAGACGTACAACCTGAACCACGGCACCTCGGGCACCGGCACGCTGTTCTCGCAGTCGAGCAACACCTGGGGCAACGGCACCACGTCGAACGCCGCCACCGCGGGCGCCGACGCGCACTACGGGGCCGCCGAGACCTGGGACTTCTACAAGAACACCTTCGGCCGCAGCGGCATCAAGAACAACGGCGTCGGCGCCTACTCCCGCGTCCACTACGGCAACTCGTACGTGAACGCGTTCTGGGACGACAGCTGCTTCTGCATGACGTACGGCGACGGCTCCGGCAACGCGGACCCGCTGACCGCCCTCGACGTGGCCGGCCACGAGATGAGCCACGGCGTCACGTCGAACACGGCCGGCCTCAACTACACCGGTGAGTCCGGCGGGTTGAACGAGGCGACCTCCGACATCATGGGCACCGGCGTGGAGTTCTACGCGGCCAACTCCACCGACGTCGGCGACTACCTCATCGGCGAGAAGATCGACATCAACGGCGACGGCACCCCGCTGCGCTACATGGACAAGCCCAGCAAGGACGGCGGTTCGGCCGACTACTGGTCCTCGTCGGTCGGCGGCCTCGACGTGCACTACTCGTCCGGTGTGGCCAACCACTTCTTCTACCTGCTGAGCGAGGGCAGCGGCGCCAAGGTCATCAACGGCGTCAGCTACAACTCGCCCACGAAGGACGGCCTTCCGGTCACCGGCATCGGCCGGGACAAGGCGCTCCAGATCTGGTACCGGGCGCTCACCACCAAGTTCACCTCGACCACCAACTACGCGGCCGCCCGCACCGGCACCCTCGCGGCGGCGGGTGAGCTGTACGGCACCACGAGCACCGAGTACAAGGCGGTGCAGGACGCCTGGGCGGCCGTGGCGGTCGGCGCGCGCTCCGGCGGCGGTGGCGGTACGGGCACCTCGTACGAGAGCAACACGCCTGTGTCGATTCCGGACAACGGGCCCGCGGTCACCTCGTCGATCACGGTCTCCGGGCGGACCGGGAACGCACCGAACAACTTGCAGGTAACGCCGAATATCAGCCACACGTGGCGCGGCGACCTGGTGGTCGACCTCGTCGGTCCGTCCGGGACGTCGTACCGCCTGAAGAACTTCAGTTCGTCCGACTCGGCGGACAACGTGACGGACACCTACACGGTGAACGCCTCCTCGGAATCGGCCAATGGCACCTGGAAGTTGAAGGTCCAGGACCAGGCCGCACAGGACGTCGGCACCATCAACGGGTGGAAGCTGACCTTCCCGTAACCCCAGGTAATAGACGCGCGCCACGGGCGCCGTCCGGGGGGAGCCTCCCCTCGGACGGCGCCCGTTTTACATGGCCGCAACGTTCGCCCAACACCTGCTTTTCGGCCAACATCACTTCAGGGTCCTGACATGTACGCGACCTTGATGTCACTCTTCCTTCACCCGTCGCACAGCACAGCAACTTCACAACCCCACAGCCGGGCAGGTAACCCCACTCCGCCCGGACTCCCCACATCCTGAAGGAGCTTGAGTGAGCCCCCTCTACGCGCGTCACAAGCGCACCACGCTCGCCATCGCCACCGCTGTCGCCGCCGGCGCCCTCCTCACCACAGGTATGACCGCGAACGCCTCGGCCGCCGCCAAGCAGCCGCTGGCCGCCGCACCCACGCTGCTCTCCAACTCCGCCCGCACCGCCCTGATCCAGAAGGCGGACGCGAACGTCGCCGAGACGGCCAAGCAGATAGGCCTCGGCGCCAAGGAGAAGCTGGTCGTCAAGGACGTCGTGAAGGACGTCGACGGCACGGTCCACACGCGCTACGAGCGCACCTACGCGGGCCTGCCCGTCCTCGGCGGCGACATCGTCGTGCACACCTCCAAGGCCGGCAAGACCGAGGGCGTCACCAAGGCGACCAAGGCGACCATCAAGGTGGCCTCCCTGAAGCCGCAGCTCACCGTCGCCAAGGCGGAGAAGGCGGCCCTCACCGCCGCCAGGACGCTGGGCTCCGCCAAGTCCGCGGCCGACGGCGCCCGCAAGGTGATCTGGGCCGGCGACGGCAAGCCCGTCCTCGCCTACGAGACCATCGTCGGCGGCTTCCAGGACGACGGCACCCCCAACCAGCTGCACGTCATCACGGACGCGGCCACCGGCAAGAAGCTCTTCGAGTACCAGGGCATCGAGAACGCCACCGGCACCGGCAAGACCCTGTACTCCGGCACGGTCAGCCTCACCACCACGCTGTCGGGCTCGACGTACTCGCTGACCGACGCCTCCCGCGGCGGCCACAAGACGTACAACCTGAAGCACACCACCAGCTCCGGCACCGGCACCCTGTTCACCAACACCACCAACTCGTGGGGCACCGGCACCGCTTCCAGCTCCACCACCGACGTGACCGCGGCCGCCGACGCCGCCTACGGCGCGCAGGAGACCTGGGACTTCTACAAGAGCACCTTCGGCCGCAGCGGCATCAAGAACGACGGTGTCGGCGCCTACTCCCGCGTCCACTACGGCAGCTCGTACGTCAACGCGTTCTGGGACGACAGCTGCTTCTGCATGACCTACGGCGACGGCGCCAGCAACACCCACCCGCTGACCTCGCTGGACGTGGCCGGCCACGAGATGAGCCACGGCGTCACCGCCAACACCGCCGGTCTCAACTACAGCGGCGAGTCCGGCGGCCTCAACGAGGCCACCTCGGACATCTTCGGTACGGGCGTCGAGTTCTACGCGAACAACTCCTCCGACCCCGGTGACTACCTCATCGGCGAGAAACTCAACATCAACGGCGACGGCACCCCGCTGCGCTACATGGACCAGCCCAGCAAGGACGGCGGCTCCGCCAACTACTGGTCCTCCTCGGTCGGCAACCTCGACGTGCACTACTCGTCCGGCGTCGCCAACCACTTCTTCTACCTGCTGTCCGAGGGCAGCGGCGCGAAGACGATCAACGGCGTCAGCTACAACTCGCCGACGTACAACGGCTCCACGGTCACCGGCATCGGCCGCGACAAGGCGCTCCAGATCTGGTACAAGGCGCTGACGACGTACTTCACGTCGACCACCAACTACAAGTCGGCCCGCACCGGCACGCTGTCCGCGGCGGCCGCGCTGTACGGCTCCGGCTCCACCGAGTACAACGCGGTGGCGGCGGCCTGGACGGCGGTCAACGTCAGCTGACCCCGCCCCCAGCAGCACAGGCGGGCCCCCGGGGAGAAGCCGTCCCGGGGGCCCGCCCTACGCTCTCTCCCATGTCCTTCACCTACGAGGCGGTCGGCGCCACTCGGGAGAACCTCGCCGCCTGCCCGCCGGGCTTCCACCCCCTGCACGTGCGCACGCGCATAGGCGAGGGCCAGGAAGTCTTCCACCGGGCCGCCGAGGCGGTCCTCACCTGGGAACTCCACCGCGCCCTGGGCGTGGGCATCGACGCCGCCGCCGACCGCGCGGCCCCCGGCGTCGACGTCACCGTCACCCTGGCCGGCCTCATCAAGGCCCCCTGCCGGATCGTCTGGACGGCCGAGGAGTCCCGCCGCGCCGGCTGGGCCTACGGCACCCTTGCCGGCCACCCCGAAAGCGGCGAGGAGGCCTTCGTGGTCGACCGCACGGGCGACGGCACGGTCTGGCTCACGGTCGCCGCCTTCAGCAAACCCGCCAAGTGGTACGCCCGCGCGGGCGGCGCGGCGACCCGGGGGTTGCAGCACGCGTACGCCCGCAGGTGCGGGGCGGTACTGCGGAGGCTGTGCGCAGGGGCGGAGCCGGAGTTCTGACGGTCAGACGTGCATCGCCCGCGCATGCTGGTCCCGCAACACCGCCCATGCCCGCTCCTGCTCAGGGCCGGGCATGGCGGGGGCGAGGTGGCCCGCGCGGTCGATGAGCACCAGCGCGGTCGCGATGAAGCCCAGGGACAGGGAGCGCAGGATTCCCTCGCGGGTGCCGCTGAACCGGCCGACGGCCGCGGCACAGAGCGCGCCGAAGTCCCGGAAGTCGATGGCACAGACCCCGTGATCAGGGTCACCGACCCCCGATGCGACGCCGAAGACCTGGGAGAAGACCTCGGCGGTGCCCACGAACGCCTGGGCGACCTCGACGTCCGGGCACCAGATGGTGCGGCCGGGCATGTCGGTCGCCTGGAATCCGATGCGCGGCGGCCGACTCATTCCGAGTCCATGCTGTGGGTCTCCCGGCGGAACGGCCCCCTCATCAAGGCCAGCCGCTGCGGCCGCCAGATGTCGTCCCTTTCGTTCAGGCTGAGTTCGCCGTTCCTGCGGAGCAGCCAGATCACCTCGAACTGGAAGTGCAGCACCGCGTCGCCGTCGATCCGCTCCAGCAACGGCGCCACCAGACGGATCATGTCGTCCTGCTGCTCCGCGACCTCGACCCCTTTGGCCATACGGAAGCCCACCCCGACCGTGGGCGTGAAACCGAGACCGGCGACGACGGGGTGCCATGGATGCGGCGGTTCCTGCCGGACGACGCTCACGCATGTCCCCAGCCGGCTGAGCGCGAACACCCCGCGCTCCGTCAGTCGTTCGGCCGTCACCGACGCGTCGAACACACCGGTCTCGGTGCCGACCTCGGCGAGACGCGAGGCGACCTCGGCGACGGCCGATCCCGTCGCGATGTCGAGGTCGAATTCGATTGCCATTGAGAAAATATCCCCTGATTCCTACGGATAGAGATGAACGACGTTTCCCGCGCGGTCGATCACCAGCACCTCTTTCAATCCCGCCTTCGGCCAGTCGTGGAACTGCTTCTGGAGGGCTCCGAGATCGGCATTGCTGTCTCCGAGGTTGAGGACGACGCGTTCCGTCTGTCCCTTGTCCACCTTCTTCTCGACAGCCGACCAGATGGAGCGGGGACTGCTGGCGGTCGGTGCGTAATTGTCGAAGATCTGACCCTCGATCCGGAAATCAGGCTTCGTGCCGTTCGGCATGGTACCCGGCGACTGTTCGACGTCGTACCCCTGCTTGGCGAGGGTCTCGGCGGAGTGCACCTCCCGGCCCTTGGCCCGGATCGTCTCCGCGTCGTCGTTCTTGCTCAGGGATTCCGGCTTCCCCCGCGGCTGGGCGTTCGGGTCCGGCTGCCCCGACGGCTTCGTCCGGTCCGCCTCCGCCGCGGGGTCCCAGTCACCGCCCCCGCCTCCGGAACCCTCGGACGTCATGTCGACCCGGTCCGGGCCCGTCGCGTCGTTGACGATGTTGGCGAGGCCGGCACCCGCCATGGACACTCCCACGGCTATCTGGGCCGCGGCGGCGACATTGATCGGGATGCCCAGGGCGGCTCCGATTCCGGTGGCGTCCAGCACCACACCGCCGGCCTCCTCGCCGAGGCCGCCGACGACCAGGGCGAGGCCGCCGAGGACGGAGAGCGTGGATCCGGTGTCATGCAGCATCGCGTTGCCGAGGGAGGCCAGGTCGGAGACCAGAACCTCGCCCGCGTCCTTGAGGAAGTCTCCGACGTCGGACGCGATCGAGTCGACGGTGTCGCCGAGCTTGTCCCACCCCGAGTCGTGCATGCCGTCGTGGGTGACGGCGCGATGGATGACCTCGGCTGCCTGCTTCGCGGCGTCGTCGCGTACGTCCTTGGCGTGCTGGAGCGCCGACTTGGCGTTCGAGAGATCGCCGGCCGCCTGGTCCCGCTGCCTGTTCAGCCGTACGCGCCGCGGGTCGTGGTCGGCCGTGTCCTTCGGCAGGCCCTGGATGCTCCGGAGCGCCGCCTCCTGGTCGGTGTGCGCGGCCTGCGCCGCCCTGAGGGCCTTGTCGGCAAGCTGCTGCGCGTGTTCGAGGGCGCTCGCCCAGTCGGCGGTGCTGCCGTCGACGACGCGCGTACCCATGGCGCTCGCGGCCTTGTCGTAGCGGTGGTAGGCCTTCCGCAGCGGCCCGACGGTGTCCTCGGCAGTGTCCCGGAAGGCGTCGGCCGCCTTGGATTTCCAGGACTCCACACCACACAGCGCCGCCACGTCACCCGCCTCGCGCCAGATGTCGTCGGCGACCTCGCGAAGCGACTGACCGAGCAGGGCTACGGCGTCCGGATCTCCCGGTACGGGGTCGCCGTCCTCGCCGAGCGTGCTCCACTCGTGAACGGGAGGCCGCCTCACTTCGGCCTGCGATCGCGCTCGGCCCGTCTGTCCTGTTCGCGCAGGGCCTGGGCGAGTTCCGTGTCGACGGCGTCGTACCCCTTGGCGGCCTCTGCCGTGATGACGCCGAGTTTGCGGATCTTCTCCGCAAGGTCCTTGCGATGGATCTTCCAGTTGTCGGCGAACTCGTCGAAGGCGCCGACGATACGCCGATCCCCGAGTTCCGCCAGGGAGAAATCCTCGGCCGGATTCGTACGGCTGGTGAAGTTGTCATAGATGCGCTGGAGCGCGCGCGAGCACTCGCGTATTCGCTTCGTGTCCGCCTTGAGGTCACTCATTGAAGTATCCGTCCCCCGCACGTCACTTCGTGTACATGGCGTCCCGTCACCGTAATGACGGGAGTTATGGGGTTGGCAAGGCGGTGGCTAGCGAAAGGCAAGCCATGAGCCAAGGGCGGGCAAAGATCGCCCGCCCTCGGGCGTCCCGTCGTCCCGGTGTCACCGCATGAGCACGCCGGCCCCCTCCACCGCGCTCTCCGAAGGAGCCGTCACCAGCCCCAGCTCCGCGCCGGACGCCAGCAGGCGGTGGGTCGGGAGGATGCGGACCGTGTAGCCGTAGGGGCCCGTGCGGTCCAGGGACAGGGGGCCCTCGTAGGTCCAGTGGCCCTCCAGGTCCGGGCCCGCGGTCGGTTTCAACGGCACCGTCGTCGCGTCCGTGATGCGGTCCTCCGGGTCTACCCGGCCGGAGACCGCCTGGACCTCCACGTCGTCGGGGGCGAGGTCGCCGAGGCGGACGCGGACCCGCAGGGCGAGGGTGGTGCCCAGTTCGGCGGTGGCCGTGGCGGTGGCCGTCTCGACGTGGTCCACCGAGACGCCGTGCCAGGCCGCCCGCACCCTGCCCTTCCAGGCGGACAGCTCCCGGGCCCGGTCCGGGGTCATGGACCGGTGGGCGTGGGCCGCCGGGGTGTAGAGGCGCTCCACGTACTCCCGGACCATGCGGCCGGCCAGCACCTTGGGGCCCAGCAGGGTCAGGGTCTGCCGGACCATCTCGATCCAGCGGTCCGGGAGTCCGCTGCGGCCGCGCTCGTAGAAGCGCGGGGTCACCCGCTGCTCCAGCAGGTCGTACAGCGCGGCGGCCTCGATGTCGTCCCGGCGGTCCGGGTCGGTGCCGGCGCCGTCCGCCGTCGGGATCGCCCAGCCGAAGTCCGGCTGGAACCATTCGTCCCACCAGCCGTCCAGGACGGACAGGTTGAGGCCGCCGTTGAGGGCCGCCTTCATCCCGCTCGTCCCGCACGCCTCCAGCGGGCGCAGCGGGTTGTTCAGCCAGATGTCACAGCCGGGCAGGAGCTTCTGCGCCATCGCCATGCCGTAGTCGGGCAGGAAGACGACGCGGTGCCGGACGCGCGGGTCGTCGGTGAACCGGACCAGCTCCTGGACCAGCCGCTTGCCGCCGTCGTCGGCCGGGTGCGCCTTGCCCGCCACCACGATCTGGATCGGCCGCTCGGGGTGGAGCAGCAGATCCATCAGCCGGTCGCGGTCGCGCAGCATGAGCGTGAGGCGCTTGTACGAGGGGACACGCCGGGCGAACCCTATGGTCAGCACGTCGGGGTCCAGGGCGCCGTCGATCCAGCCGAGTTCGGCGGTTCCGGCGCCGCGCTGCCGCCAGGACGCCCGCAGCCGCTCCCGCACCTCCAATACCAGCTGCTCCCGCAGGCTGCGGCGCAGCTCCCAGATCTCCTGGTCGGCGACGGAGGCGACCGCGTCCCAGCGCTCCGGGCCGCCGACGGTCAGCGCCTCCTCGGTACGGCGGTCGCCGAGCTGCCGGGCGCCCAGCCGGACCACCTCAGGAGCCACCCAGGTCGGGGCGTGCACGCCGTTGGTCACGGAGGTGATCGGCACCTCGTCCGGGTCGAATCCCGGCCACAGCCCGGAGAACATCTCCCGGCTGACGTTGCCGTGCAGCAGCGAGACCCCGTTGGCGCGCTGGGCGAGCCGCAGCCCCATCACGGCCATGTTGAAGAGGTTGGGCTCGCCGCCGGGGTAGGTCTCCATGCCGAGCCGCAGGATGTGCTCCACCCCGATGCCGGGGAGCTCGGCGTCGGCACCGAAGTGGTGGGCGACCAGCTCGCGGTCGAAGCGGTCGATGCCGGCCGGGACGGGCGTGTGGGTGGTGAACACGGTGCCCGCGCGGACCGCCTCCAGGGCCGCGTCGAAGTCCAGTCCGGCGGCGACCAGTTCGGCGATCCGCTCCAGGCCCAGGAACCCGGCGTGGCCCTCGTTGGTGTGGAACACCTCCGGCTCGGGGTGGCCGGTCAGCCGGCAGTACGTCCGTACGGCCCGCACACCCCCTATCCCGAGCAGCATCTCCTGGAGCAGCCGGTGCTCGCTGCCGCCGCCGTAGAGCCGGTCAGTGACCCCGCGTTCGCCGACGTCGTTCTCCTCGACGTCGGAGTCCAGCATCAGCAGCGGCACCCTGCCGACCTGGGCCAGCCAGATACGGGCGCGCAGCAGTCTGCCGCCGGGCAGCGCGAGGGAGATGTGCGCAGGGCTGCCGTCGGCCTCCTTCAGCAGCGCCACGGGAAGTTCGTTGGGGTCGAGGACGGGATAGTGCTCCTGCTGCCAGCCGTCCCGGGACAGGGACTGCCGGAAGTAGCCGTGCCGGTACAGCAGGCCGACGCCGATCAGCGGCACGCCGAGGTCACTGGCCGACTTGAGGTGGTCGCCGGCCAGGATGCCGAGGCCGCCGGAGTACTGCGGCAGGGCCGCCGTGATGCCGAACTCGGGCGAGAAGTAGGCGACGGCGGCCGGGAGTTCGGCCGACTGCGGACGGGTCTGGTACCAGCGGTCGCCGGTCACGTAGTCGCCCAGGTCGTCGGCGACCGCGGTCAGCCGGCGCAGGAACCGGCGGTCACCGGCCAGCTCGGCGAGCCGCGCCGGCGGCACACTGCCGAGCAGCCGCACCGGGTCGCCCTCCGAGGCGGCCCAGCGCTCGGGGTCGACGGCCTGGAAGAGGTCACGGGTCTCGGCGTGCCAGGACCAGCGCAGGTTACGGGCCAGGTCGCTGAGGGGGAGGAGGGGGTCGGGGAGAACGGGACGGACGGTGAACCGACGGATCGCCTTCACATTCCACCTCGTGCAGTTCGCAAGGGGAGCCGTACAACCCTGTGCGGCTCGGCGTCTGTCCGACAGTACCGGTGTGGGGGTGTCACTGGGGGCTGCCGCCCCCGGACCGCCGCTTCGGCCTGAACGGCCTCGTCCTCAAACGCCGGACGGGCTGGGACGTGGCGCAGACCGGCCTTCGTCCCAGGACACCCGACGGGCCGGGATGTGATGTCGGCCGGGCGTCGCCCGCGGAGGCCTTCTTGTCGGCTTTCGTCCCGTACGAGACCCTGCCCCCCTGAGCCGAGGAGGGGGACTCGCAGCCATGGCACTGATGTGTGTCCGGCGTCTGCGTGTGGTGGGGGGCTTGACCGCGGTCGTCACGGCCGCGGTGCTGTCGACGGCCACCCTGCCCGCGCACGCCGTACCGGAGGGGACCGTCGTGGACGCCGGCCGGGCCGGTTCGGTCGGCGGGAGTTATCTGGTGACGCTGAAGGAGGGGATCACGGGGGCGGCGGCGGCCGGGAGAGACGTCGCCGCCCGGTATGGGGCGAAAATAAGCCATACTTACGGCAGTGTGCTGAACGGCTACGCCGTCGAGGCGAGTGCGAGACAGGCCCGGCGGCTCGCCGCGGACCCGCGGGTCGCCGCCGTCGTCCAGGACAGCCGGGTGCGGCTGGCGGGCACCCGGGGCAACACCCAGAAGAACCCGCCGTCCTGGGGTCTGGACCGCGTCGACCAGGCGGCGCTGCCGCTCGACAGGTCGTACACCTCGCCGGGGTCGGCGGGCGCCGGCGTCACCGTGTACGTGATCGACACCGGTATCCGCATCACACAGGCCGACTTCGGCGGACGCGCGAGCTACGGCTGGGACTTCGTCGGGAACGACAGATCCGCCGGGGACGGCAACGGGCACGGCACCCATGTCGCCGGCATCATCGCCGGTACCCGGTACGGCGTCGCCAAGAAGGCGAGAGTCGTCTCCGTGCGGGTCCTGGACGACACCGGGGCGGGCACCACCGCCCAGGTCATCGCCGGTGTCGACTGGGTCACCGCGCACGCCCGCGGACCGGCGGTCGCCAACCTCAGCCTGGGCGGCTACCACAGCGCCCAGCTCGACACCGCCGTACGGAACTCGATCAGGGCCGGTGTGACCTACACGGTCGCCGCCGGCAACGACGGTCTCCCGGCCGCCCGCTACTCACCGGCCGACGTGCCGCAGGCCCTGACCGTCGGCGCCACCGACCGCGCCGACGCCCGCGCGGGCTTCTCCGACTACGGTGCCGCGGTGGACCTGTTCGCCCCGGGCGTGGCGATCACCTCGGACTCGGCCGCGAGCGACACCGGCCGGGCGACCTACTCGGGTACGTCGATGGCGGCACCGCACGTGGCGGGCGCCGCCGCCCTCTATCTCGCCGGGCATCGCGGGGCCACCCCGGCCCAGGTCGCCAAGGCCCTGATTGCGGGGGCGGCGAGCGGGAAGGTGTCGGGTGCGGGGCCGGGCTCGCCGAACAGACTCCTCCGGGTGCCGAGGCCGTAAGGCGGTTGCCGTGCAGCAGTTGTCGTGAAGCGGTTGCCGTAAAGCGGTTTCTGGTATGCGATCACGCCACCGGCCCCGTTCGTCGAGAACGGGGCCGGTCTTGTGCGTAGACATACGGCTGAGTAGTTAACAAAGTGCCGGATTGCCCACCCGATTAGGGTGGGAAGGCTCCTCCGGTACATCCCACAGACACAGCACCGACACCACCTAGCGGTACAACACCAGGTACACCCCCGCAGGCCCACCTCCCCACCATCCATCCGCCCACACCCTCGTTGCCGCGGACAGGAGCGGTCATGCCCGCCACGCACCATTCCTCAGCACCTCCGACCCGGCGCACGTCACCCGGCGCGCCACCCCCCGCGGACGAGGCCACCGCCGTCGGCCGCATACCCGTCCTCGACGTCCGCCCGCTGATCCAGCAGGGGCGCCGGCCCGCCAAGGCGGTCACCGGGGAGTCGTTCGAGGTCACCGCCACCGTGTTCCGCGAGGGCCATGACGCCGTCGCCGCCAACGTCGTACTGAAGGACCCGAAGGGCCGACCCGGTGCCTGGACCCCGATGCGGGAGCTGGCCCCCGGCACCGACCGCTGGGGCGCCACCGTGACCGTCGGCGGGAAACCGGGCCGCTGGACCTACCAGGTCGAGGCGTGGGGGGATCCGGTCACCACCTGGCGCCACCACGCGCAGATCAAGATACCGGCGGGCATCGACACCGATCTGGTCCTGGAGGAGGGCGCCCGGCTCTACGAACGGGCCGCCGCCGGGGTCCCGAAGGCAAAAAAACGGGAAATCCTGCTGACCGCGGTCGCCGCCCTCCGCGACGAGGAACGGCCCGCCCCCTGGCGCCTGGCCGCCGCCCTCACACCCGAGATCGACAAGGTGCTGGCGCGTCATCCGTTGCGGGAGCTGGTCACCGTCTCCGAGCCGCTGCCGCTGCTCGTCGAGCGTGAACGGGCCCTGTACGGCTCCTGG
>NZ_JBSHBL010000140.1:0-15375 GCF_053611985.1 Streptomyces sp. NPDC054770 | reverse complement strand
CCTTCGGGGCGCTCAGCGCCCCTTTAGGGGCGCGGGGAACTGCGCGACAAGCCCCCACCGGCCCGCACCCGACCGCGGACAGGTCTCCATAGAACTCCTCGGCATGACCCCGGTCATCATCCTCACCCTGGTGCTCATGTGGCAGGCCGTCCTCGTGGGGTACGCCTTCACCCTCGCGGGGAACGCTGCCGACGAAGGCGTACGGGCGGGCACGGCCGTACCCCGGGGGGAACGGTTCGGCGTGTGTCAGCGCGCCGCGCTGGAAGACCTCTCCGGGGCCTGGCGGGAGGGAGCCACGGTGACCCAGTGCGGCGGCACCGGCACGGTGACCGCGGACGTCTCCCTGCGCGTCCCGGTCCTGTTCCCCGGCTCGATCGACTTCCCCGTCACCGTGCACGGCCACGCCGGCACCGTGGAGGAGGTGAAGCGCTGAGATGCGTCCCCTTCACCCCCGTCGGCGGCCCCGCGACCGCGGCCAGGTCGCCGTCGAGTACCTCGGCTTCCTCCCGATCCTGCTCCTCGTCGGGCTGGCCGGCATCCAGCTCGGCGCCGTCGCCTACGCCGCCGAGCAGGCCGGGACGGCGGCCCGGGCGGGGGCCCGCGCCGCCTCGCTGGAAGAGGACGTCGGCGCCGCCTGCTCGTCCGCGGTCAGCAGCGGGATCGACGTGAGCTGCGCGTCCTCCGGCGGCGGCGACTCGGTCACCGTGACCGCCACGGTCCACATCCCGAAGATCGTCTGGGACCTCGGCAACGCCACCAAGTCCGCCACGATGCCCGTCGACCACTGAACGAGGAGCACGGCAACCATGAGCCTGCGGGCACGCATCAACTCCCCGGAGGAGAACGGCAACCGGGGCGAGGACGGCCACCTGGTCGCCTCCTACCGGGCCAAGCTCCTGGAGGAGATCGACCTCGCGGAGATGAGCGCGCTGGCCGCCGCCGAGCGCCGGGCCCGTCTCGAACGCGTCCTCGGCCACATCATCAGCCGCGAGGGCCCGGTCCTGTCGACCGCCGAACGCTCCCAGCTGATCCGCCGGGTCGTCGACGAGGCCCTCGGCCTCGGCATCCTGGAACCGCTCCTCGAAGACGCGTCGATCACCGAGATCATGGTGAACGGCCCCGACGCGATCTTCGTCGAACGCGGCGGCCGCGTCGAGCAGTTGCCGCTCCGCTTCGTCTCCGCCGACCAGCTGATGCAGACCATCGAACGCATCGTCTCCACGGTCAACCGCCGCGTCGACGAGTCGAACCCGATGGTCGACGCCCGCCTCCCGTCCGGCGAACGCGTCAACGTCATCATCCCGCCGCTCTCCCTGACCGGCCCCACCCTCACCATCCGCCGCTTCCCGCGCTCCTTCACCCTCCAGGAGCTGATCGGCTTCGGCTCGCTCGACGAGCACATGGTGTTCCTGCTGGCGGGCCTGGTGCAGGCGAAGTTCAACATCATCGTCTCCGGCGCCACCGGCACCGGGAAGACCACCCTGCTCAACGCCCTGTCCGGGCTGATCCCGGCCCACGAACGCATCATCACCATCGAGGACTCCGCCGAACTCCAGCTCCAGCAGACCCACGTGGTCCGCCTGGAGTCCCGCCCGGCGAACGTCGAGGGCAAGGGCCAGGTCACCATCCGCGACCTGGTCCGCAACTCGCTGCGGATGCGCCCCGACCGGATCGTGGTCGGCGAGGTCCGCGGCGGCGAGTCCCTCGACATGCTCCAAGCCATGTCCACGGGCCACGACGGCTCCCTCGCCACCGTCCACGCCAACAGCGCCGAGGACGCCCTGACCAGGCTCCAGACCCTGGCCTCCATGTCGGACGTCGAGGTCCCCTTCGTCGCCCTGCACGACCAGATCAACAGCGCGGTCGAGGTCATCGTCCAGCTGACCCGGTTCGCCGACGGCGCCCGCCGGATCACCGAGATCGCGATGCTCGACAGCCACGGCAGCGAGCCGTACCGGCTGGCGACCGTGGCCCGCTTCGACGCCCAGCCGATGACCCACGACGGCCGGGTCTACGGCGCCTTCCAGTACTTCCCGCTCCCACGCCGCACCGCCGACCGCCTCTACATGGCGAGCCAGCCGATCCCGCAGGCCTTCGGCGTGGCCCAGCACTTCGACCAGCTCACCACCCGAGAAGCCCGGTAGGCGGCCCATGTCCCTCCACGACCTCGTCACCCTCACCACCGGTATCGCCCTGCTGACCTGCCTGCTGGCCGTGGTGGGCCTGCACACCTACGCCTCCGGCAGGGCCCAGCGCGCCGCCCTGGTGGACCGCCTCTCCTACACCGGCCAGGGCCCGCTCACCGGCCGCCGGCGCCGGTTCCGCAACCTGGACCGGCGGCTGCGCGGCACGTCGATCGGCCGCCGCCTGGAACTCCGCCTGGTGGCGACGGGCCTGGACATCACTCCGGGCGAGTTCTTCGTCTACATGCTCGCCACCGTCGTGGCCCTCTGGCTCGTCGGCCAGGCCTCCCTCGCCCCCTTCTTCGGCCCGATCGCCGGCCTGCTCGGCGTCTTCGCCGCCGTCCAGTTCCTCAACTGGCAGCGCCAGAAACGCATCGAGCGGTTCATCGCCCAACTCCCCGAACTGGCCCGCATCCTGGCCAACGCCACCCACGCCGGCCTCGCCCTGCGGACCGCGATCGGCATGGCGGCGGAGGAGCTGGAGGCCCCGGCCGGCGAGGAACTGAGCAGGGTCGCCGACCAGTTGGCGATCGGCCACTCCATGGACGACGCGCTCGGCGAGCTCGCCGACCGGCTCCCGTCCCGCGAACTGGTCGTCCTCGTCACCACGCTCGTCCTCTCCAACCGGGCGGGCGGCCAGGTGGTCTCCGCCCTGCGGAACCTGACCGAGACCCTGGAGGAGCGCAAGGAGACCCGCCGGGAGATCCGCACCCAGCTCTCCCAGGTGACGATGACGTCGTACGCCGTCCCGGTCCTCGGCGTCGGCGCCCTGTTCCTGATGAACGGGGTCAAGGACGGCACCCTGGCCCGCATGACCGGCACCGGGCTCGGCCAGGCGGCCGTGGTCATCGCGTTCGGGCTGTACGTCATCGGGTTCGTCCTCATCCGCCGCCTCAGCCGCATCGACGTATAGGTAGAGGTGGTATGTCACATGGCACTGCTCCTGTCCCTCCTCATGGCCCTCGCCGTCTACGGCGTCTTCGCGGGCGTCCGCATGTACCGCGCCGACGCCAAACTCCCCTCCGACCTGGCGATCGCCCTGGAGGTGGGCGCCACCCGCACCGGCGCCGCCAACTCCCTCATCGACCGCATGGGCATGCGGTACGCCCCGGCCGTGCTGCGTCTGATGGGCCCGCGCCAGGTGGCCAGGTACCGCCGCAAGATCGACCTGGCGGGCAACCCCGGCGGCCTCACGATCGACCGCTACGCCGCCCGCCGCGCCGTCTACGGCGCCCTGGGCGGCACCGGCTTCCTGGTCTTCCTGCTCCGCGGCCAGTGGCTGGTCGCCGTCCTGCTCCTCCTCTTCGGCGCGTTCTGGACGGAGGTCGGCATCTGGTCGGCGATCCGCGTCCGCAAGGACGTCATCGAACGCACCCTGCCGGACTTCCTCGACGTCCTCGCGGTGGTGGTCGGCGCCGGCCTCGGCTTCCGGCAGGCCCTGGACCGGGTCGCCACCCACTACGAGGGCCCGTGGGCCGACGAACTCCGCATCACGCTCCGCCAGATGGACCTGGGCATGAGCCGCCGCCAGGCCTTCACGGAACTCCGCCGCCGCAACGACTCCGAACAGGTCGCGATGTTCGTGACGGCGCTGCAACAGGGCGAGGAACTGGGTGCGCCGATCGTCGACACCCTGGTCGCACTCGCCAGGGACATGCGCCGCACCGACGCCCAGAACGCCCGCCGCAAGGCGGCCCGGGCGGTACCGAGGGCCACCCTCATGATCACCACGTTCATGGTCCCGGCGACGATGCTGCTGCTGGCCGCGGGCCTGCTGCTCGGCTCGGGGGTCGACTTCGGGTCGGTCACGGGGAAGTAGGCGGATGTGACGACCGTGGCGTTCAGGGAGACCGGCGAGACCGGCGAAGTCGGCAAGTCCGGCGAAGTCGGCGAGAAGGTGGAGGTCCGTGCCCTCCAGGCGATGTGCCGTCAGGTGTTCGGCTTCCGCCTGGCCATGATCGCCGTGGCGGCCCCCGCCGCCCTCCTCAACGCCGGCCCCGGCCTCGGCACCCGCCTGGTCGGCTCGGCCGTGGTCGTCACGTTCATGATCTCGTACGTCCTCTTCCGCGACTGGCAGCGCTTCGGTCCCCTCCTGCTCCGCCACCCCACCCTGCTGGCCGCCGACAGCCTCTTCGGCTCCTTCCTCCTGATCTCGGCGGGCCCCGACACCACCCTCGCGTACGTCAGTGTGTGCACTCCGCTCCTCGCCGGCATCCTCTACAGCTGGCGCGGAGCCGCCGTCTTCGCGTCCCTCCAGTCGCTGATCCTCCTCGTGGCCCAGGAAACACTGAAACACCACTCCGCACTGGCCGAGTCCCTTCTCCTCCCCGGCCTCTGCGTCATCACCGGCGCGATGGGCTCGGCCCTGCGCAACCTGATGCTCCGCTTCGGCGCCGCCACCGAGGCCCTGACCGAGACCCGGACCCGGCTGGTGGCAACGGAGGCGGCGAGCGCCGAACGCGCCTGGCTGGCCCGGGAGATGCACGACTCGGTGACCAAGACGCTGTACGGCGTGGCGCTGGTCGCCGACGGCCTCGCGGCGTCGGCGGCCGCGTCCCCGGACCGCCTGGACCCGGCCCTCATCCGGCAGCAGGCGGAACTGGTGGCCGGGGCGGCGCGCAGGGCGGCGGCGGAGGCTCGCGAACTCCTGACGGACCTGCGCGACGTGACGGCCGGCGACGTGACGGACGTCCTGTCCCAACTGGCTTCCCTGACAGCGGACTTCACCACCCGTACGACCCTCCCGACGACGTACGAAGCCCCCGCCGCGCCGGTCCGGCTTCCCCCCACCACGACCCGCCAGTTGCTCAGCATCACGGCGGAGGCCCTGGAGAACGCGCACCGCCACGCGCACGCGACGAAGGCCGGCGTGCGGGCCGTCGTCACCCCCACCCACCTGGTGGTGACGGTCCACGACGACGGCCGGGGCCTCCCCCCGGACACGACTCTCGAAGACCTGCGCCGCACCGGCCACTTCGGCCTGCTCGGCATGACGGAACGGGCGGCGTCGGTGGGCGCCCGCATCCAACTGACCACCGACAAGGGCACGGAGGTCCGAGTGGAGGTGCCACTGACATGACCGACGACATGACCGACGGGCCAAGGGGACTGCGCGTCCTGGTGGCCGACGACAACCCGGTGATCCGTGCGGGTCTGACGGCGGTCCTGTCCGCGTCGGAGGACCTCACGGTCGTCGCGGAGGCCGAGGACGGCCGCGCGGCCTACGAGGCGGCGCTGCACCACCGCCCCGACGTCATCCTCCTGGACGTCCGCATGCCCGGCGTGGACGGCATGGCGGCCCTGCCTCACCTGGTCCGCGTCGCCCCGGTCATGATGCTGACGTACAGCGACGAGACGGACCTCGTGCAGGAGGCGGTCCGGCTGGGCGCCGGAGGCTACCTGGTCCACGGCGAGTTCACGACCCAGCAGCTGACAGAGGCGGTACGGGACGTGGGCCGGGGCCGGCCGCACTTCACCCCGACGGCGACGAACGCGTTGCTGGCGCACGTCAGAGGCAACGCAAATGCACACGCGAAGTCGAAAATCCAGCCCCGCACAAGGAATTTCCGCCCCATAGCTCTTTCGCAACTGCAACCATCCGTGGGACAGTCATCTCAGTCCCGGTTTCAACTGAGCGGCAGGGAGGCGGAGATCATGGACCTCATCGCGTCCGGCATGACCAACCAGCAGATCGCCGCCGTCTGCTTCATCAGCGAGAAAACGGTCAAGAACCACATCAACCGCATCTTCGCCAAGCTCCACACCACCACCCGCGCCCAGGCGACGGCCAAGTGGCTGGGGGTGGCCTGAGATGAACAGGGTGAACTGGGTCCGGATTTGGGTCCTGGGACCCTCCGCCGATGGGTATGTTCCGTCGTACGTTGCGAGGATCGGAACCGAACCCGGAGGGGAGCACCATGAGCGACCTGATGCTGAGGATGCTTGTCGCAATGCAGCGCCGCGCCGACGACCGGGGGCAGACCGCGGTCGAGTATCTGGGGATCATCGCGGTGGTGGTGGCGATCGTGCTGGCGATCACGGGGACGAGCATCGGCTCGACAATTCTCGACGCGATCACAGCGCAAATTCAGAAAATCAAGTGACGCGCGTCCCGCGCTACGGCGACTCGGGGCAGGCCTTCCCCATCTACATCACGGTGGTGGGAGGCCTGCTCTTTTTGGCTCTCGCCTATTTCGCGGTCGGTCAGACGGCAGTGAACCGGAACGGTGCCCAGACGGCTGCCGACGCGGCGGCGCTCGCCGCGGCCATGAACACGCGTGACGAACTCACGGACCAGTGGGTGCAGGACGTACTCGACCCGACCAAGTGGCAGGACATCTTCGACGGCAAGGTGAACGTCGCGAACTCCTGCTGGCGCGCCGATCAACTGGCGGCCCAGAACGACGCGACGGCACAGTGCGTCCCCGAGCCGCCCCTGAGTTACAGGGTTGTCACCGAGACGAACAAGACCGTCGGTGACTCCGTCGTGCCCGGAACCGAGAACATGAAGTCCACGGCACAGGCCACCGCCGTCATCGAGCCGCTCTGCACGTTCACGCTGTCCGGTGCAGGCGGCGTACTGCCCAAACTCGTGTGCAGGGACCGGAACTGGACCCTGGATCCGGGCGATCTCGCGGATCTCCCAGGTCCGGAGGACCTCTTCGATGTCCATCTGGCCGACTGACAAGCGATTCGACGAGTGAAGAAGGAAGCGGAGCGATGAGCATTCGGTTCACTGCGAAGGCTCGCAGGGGGGCAGTCGCGTTGGCCGTTGTGGCCGGTCTCGCCGTAGGAGCCGTCGGCTGCGGTGGCGGTGGCGACGGTAAGAACCCGCAGGCGTCCGCCTCCGCGTCCAAGAGCAGTGGATCGAACCCGAGCGCTCAAGAGGGGCAGTCGGACACTCCCTTGGCCGAACTCAAGGGAGAGGACGGCCTGTTGCTTCAGATCACCTCTGCCGACCGGGACTCGGGCGGGTTCGTCACCGTGAACGGGGTCTTCAAGAACGACGGGTCGCAATCACTGGTGATCCCCTCCAGCCTGCGTGGCGACGAGACCGAGATCGTCCAGCACGGGACGTCGCTGGGTGGTGCCACGCTGGTGGACTCGAAGGGTAAGAAGCGCTACTACGTGCTACGGGACACGGACGGGCGACCACTGACGACAACCGGGCTGTCGACGATCCAGGCCGGCCAGACCATCCCAGTCTTCATGCAGTTTCCCGCCCCACCCGCCGACACCACCGAAGTCACGTTCCAACTCCCCACGTTCTCCAGCGGCACCATCAAGATCTCCGGGTGAGGACGAAGTGACCACACCACGCCTGCCCCTCACCCTGGGTGCCGCCACGGTCCTCCTCGCCGCGAATCTCTACGGCGCGGCGACCGCCCGTGCCGACGGCGGTGACCCGAGCGTGCCTCCGGGCACGGAGCCCTCCGCCACCGCCCCCGTGAAGATCGACCCCACCGACCCCGACCTGAAGCTCCCCGAGGGCGCCACCCTGGCCGCGGCCAAGGTCCTGGACATCAAGTCGGTCGTCGAGGACCAGAGCGGTGACGAGCGCCGTACGGACACCAACACGGACGTGACGTTCGCCCTCCAGGCCGAGGTGCTGTTCAGCAAGGACAGCGCGAAGCTGAGCGGGGCCGCGAAGGCGCGGATCGGGGCGATCGCGGACGAGATCAGGAAGCAGAACGCGACCCAGGTCCGCGTCTTCGGCTTCACCGACAACCTGGGCTCCTCGGCCCACGGAGACGTCCTCTCCCGCCAGCGCGCCAACGCCGTGCAGGGCGTCCTGGACCAGGACCTGAACGACCCGAACATCACCTTCGACGTCCGCGGCTACGGCGAGCAGTACCCGATCGCGGACAACTCGACGGAGGAGGGAAGGAAGAAGAACCGCCGGGTGGAGGTCACGTTCCCGCGGACCGGTTCCTGAAGATCTTCCGGAGCAGGACTCCACGCCCACCCCTTCCGTGCCCCTCCTCGACACTCACACCCACCCTCGCCCCCACCGCCACACCCCACCCCGCCATGGTCCCGGCCTCCGCCTCCAGCACATGCCGCGACCGCAACCGCGGCCGACCGAGCCGCCCCGGCGGCATCGTGCGCACGGCGATGACGTTCAGCCGGCGATCCAGATACGCGACATCGATCGCCATCCGCATCCGAAAGGTATGGATCCCGTTGGCGGGCGACAGCAGCAGCGCGCCGTCAAGCCCGTCACGCCCCAGCAGCCCCCTGGTACGCGCCCGATAGGAGGCAGCAATCTCCAACGGCACAGCGGTCGCCACCCCTCCGCCCCCATGCACGACCAACGTCCCACGCCCGTCTCGCCAGCGCCCCACGCCCCACCCCTTCCGCGGCCGAGCCACAGCTGCCCGCACCGACCGTATCCACAATGCGCGCGGCTCGGTATGTCGCGATCGACGGCACGGCGGAGGCGAGGTGCTCCGGAGGCCGGACACGTGTCACCCGAGCCCGTGGATATCGTTGAGCGGATCAAGAGACCTCTAGCCCCCACCTGGAGTCACCCCGGTGAACCGCCCTGCCCGGCATCCCTCGGTCGTACATTCCACCGCTGCGGTCCCGCTACCGGCCGCCCGCAGCTCCTCCGACACGGAGACCCACGGGACGAGGGCCGCGCATGGCTGACCGTCTGAAGGTCGACGGCACCGAACTGGACAGGTTCTTCAAGGACCTGAAGAAGGCGCAGGAGTCGTTCACCGCCTTGCAGAAGGTCTTGCACGATCCGGGGGTCAACGGCCTCGGTACCGCCGACCTGGACAGGGCGTGCGACCGGTTCCAGGAGGACTGGCACTACGGGGCGAAGGAGATCGCCGAGCAGATCGGCGAGCTCACGGACATCACGAAGAAGGCGAAAGACGACTTCCACGAGGTGGACGTGGCTCTGGAGAAGGCGTTGGAGAAGGCACGGAGCAAGGGCGGGGGCAAGTGACGGCAGCCGGCCCCTACCCCCATCTCGGCTTCGACCCGGCACCCGGCAGCACCGACCTGGTACGGGAGATCCACCGCAAGCTGTCCGACTGCGCCAAGGAGATGGAGAAGGCGCACTCCAAGGTCACGAAGCTGATGAACGGCAGCTACTGGGAGGGAGACGCGGCCGTCGCCTTCCGGGAACAGCTGGACGGCGGCCCGCTGCCGCTCAACCTGAAGAACGGCGCCCACTCCGTCGACAAGGCGGCGAGGCACCTGGATCTCTGGGTCACGGAGCTGGAGGATTTCCAGCGGCGCGCGAAGAGACTCGACGGCGAGGCGAAGGACGCCCGCGAGGCGTTGCAGCGGGCTCAGGGGCATGCGGATGAGGCCAAGGCACACGATGGTGCCGACTCGGCGTCGGCCCTGCACAAGGCGAACAACAAGGTCACGGCGGCGCAGGGGGATCTGGACGACGTGCTGAAGCGCGCTCGCTCCCTCGCCGCAGAGCACGAGGAGACCGCGCGCGAGCGGGCCCGGCACATCAGCGACGCCACACACAAGCTGGCGCCGCACGAACCGAACGCGTGGGACAAGTTCACCGACTGGCTGGGCGACAACCTCCCCGACATCCTCAGCGCGTGCGCGGCCGTGCTGGGAGTGATCGCACTGCTGGGCCTGACGGCCGTCGCGCCCTGGATGCTGTTCCTGGCGGCGGGCCTGCTCAGCGGAATGGCCTTCGGCCTGCGGGTCAGCGACCCCGAAGTCCTGGCATCACTGGAGGACGGCTTCACCAAGGGCGAACTGGACGTCGATTTCTGGGGCAACCTGCTGGGCGTCGCGGGGGACTTTCTGGGGATGCTGCCGGGGTTGGGGGTGGTGGCCAAGGGAGTCATGAAAGCCCCCGAGTTGCTGGCCGCCACGGCAGGACCGGTCGGCGAGGCCGAGGAGGTACTGACCCTCGGGCAGAAGATCGCCAAGGCCGGAGTCAGAGCGGGGACCTCGATCAAGACGGTGGGTGTTTCGATCCGGACCGAGGCTGCGGCAGCCGAGGGGGCTGTGAGCCTTCTGTCTCATCCCCGTGTCCTCGGAGGACGGCTGGCACCGATCGTCGAAAAGGTCGACAAACCGGCGACGATCCTGGGTGCCGGCACGGCCGTCTACGGTGTCGCCAGCAGCTTGGCCAACGCCTTGGACAACGACACGGCCAAGACGGTTGCCAACTTTCTCGACGGACCGAGAACCCTTGGCGTCGACGTTCCGGCGACAGCGGGTGCACTCCACTTCCTGCTTCGTGGCGCGGGAGAAGCGTCATGAGCGGTGCCCCCTACGTGATCGACGACTCGGCCCGCAGTGAGGACGCCGATGTCTGGTTTGCGTTGCCCCCGGGATTCGTGCCACTTCCGCTCGACGAGTTGGCGGCGGCAGAGCGTGATGCGGCACAGACGGAAGGTCCGTTGGCCGGTCTCGGTCCGGTACTCCGACTGGCCCAACTACTTCTGGAGGCTGGTGCGGTGCACTGTTGCCTCGGTCTTCACGCGGACGACGAGGGGGACGGCGGACCATTGCTGTCCCTATTCACGCTTGCCTGGCGCGGTACGGACTGGGCTCCGCGCAGTGTCCTCGCGGGTCGGGCGGCCGCTGGTGCGGAAGGGGCCGAGCACATTGAAACGCTGGACCTGCCGTGCGGTCCGGCCTCGCTCGTTCAGACGCGTCTGAGTGAGCCACCGGAGCTGGGACTCGGCGCCCCGAGCGGACTGCTCCAGATCACGGCATACGTTCCGTGCCTGGACGGCCGACGTGTCTCGATCCTCTCACTGGCGACAACAGCGGTCGAGCACGCCCAGCACTACCGCGATCTGCTCAGGGACATCGCCGGTACGGTCAGTTTCGAAGACCCTCTTCCGGATGTGTCCGCCGACGTACCCCACAAGGACTGACATGCCCCCCACCCACCACCCCACGGCCTGGGACGACCCAGCGACCCGCCGCTCCTGGGCAAAACTGGTCACCTGTGCGCTCCTGGGCCAGATTCTGTGGCCCGCCGCCTGGCTGGGGCTGCTCGCCTGGTACGTGATCATGTCGATGACCTGGACGCTGTGGCTTTTCTTCGTCCCCCTGCTCTACTCGTTCTACCGGGCGTTTCTCCAGCTGTCCTACATCTCCTGGGCCTTCCACACGCGGCGTCTGCTGCGCACCTACCCATGGCAGGTGTTCGAGGAGCCGGAAAGCGGGATCGGAAAGGTTCCAGGAGCCACCGCCGGGGACGTCTGGCTGAGCTTCCCCAACCCGGAGCGCCCGGACGAGAAGCTGCCGATGATCCTGAAGGTGCACGTTCGGTCCACGTGGTGGAGGCGGCGTCTCGGGCGTGGGTACACCACCGAGAAGACCCAGCAGATCAGGGAGGTGTGGTTCGCCGGTGACCCACGCTTCGCCGCCGTCATCGCGGTCCCCGGTCCCCGCCGTTTCCACGTGGTCCAGCAGCGGCCGATAAACAAACGCGGCGTCGCCGACCTCCGTGGCGCGAGTCCGGCGGCCCTCGAACGCGCCCGCCGAGCCGGAGTACGGCTACCGGACCCGAACTCGGCGACGGGGTGAACGACTCGGTGGCCGATGGAGTTGTCGCGGCCCCGGTCCCCGGGTAAGACCTCCCCCATGACATCACTCGGCGCTGTCTTCCGTCCCCAGCTTCCCCCCGAGCGGCTGCGGGGCGTCGTTCGGGTTGCTGAGGGGGTGGGGCTTGAGGAGTTGTGGTTGTGGGAGGACTGTTTTCGGGAGGGTGGGGTGTCTGCCGCCGCGGCGGCTCTCGCGTGGTCGGAGCGGGTGCGGGTCGGGGTCGGGCTGTTGCCGGTGCCGTTGCGGAACGTCGCCGTCACCGCCATGGAGGTCGCCGCGCTGCACCGGATGTTCCCGGGGCGCCCCCTCGTCGGCGTCGGGCACGGCGTGCAGGACTGGATGGGCCAGGTCGGCGCCCGCGCCGAGTCCCCGCTGACCCTGCTGCGCGAGCATCTCGACGCCCTGCGCGCACTGCTGCGCGGGGAGCGGCTCACCGTCGACGGGCGGTACGTCCGGCTTGACGACGTCGCGTTGGACTGGCCCCCCGCCGCCCCGGTCGAGGTCCTGGTCGGCGCCGAGGGCCCCCGTACGCTGCGCCTCTCCGGTGCCGCCGCCGACGGGACCGTACTCACCGCCGCCACCTCGCCCGACCGCGTCCGCCGGGCCGTGCGGCTCATCGAGGAGGGGCGGCTGGCCGCGGGGCGCGACGCCGGCGAGCCGCACAGGGTCGTCGTCTATCTGCTCACCGCCACCGGCCCCGACGCCCACGCCCGGCTCCGTGCCGAACTCGCCGCGGAGCGACTGGAGTCCGTCCCCGACCTCGGTGTCGCCGGTGACGCGGGCGCCGTCGCCAAGGCCGTGCACCGGCTCGTGGAGGCCGGTGCCGACACCGTCGTCCTCCAGCCGACGGCGGACGAGACCGACCCCGAGGGCTTCGTGCGGTTCACCGCGGAGGAGGTCCGGCCGCTGGTGCCGTAGCGCCGCCCGGCGTTGTCAGTGGTGGGTGCCACACTCGCCGGTATGACGACCAACGACGTTCGGCTGCGCCCCGTACGGGACGACGATCTGGAGATCTTCCTCGCCTACGAGCACGACGCGGAAGCCGTCCGGCGGTCGAGGTTCACGCCCCGGCCGCGGGAGGCCTTCCTCCGGCACTGGAGAGAGCGTGTGCTCGGGGATCCGAGCGGCCTGGTGCGGACCGTCGTCGCGGACGGGGAGGTCGCGGGGAACATCGTCGCCTGGTGGGACGGCGAGCGCCGGTTCACCGGGTACTGGCTCGGGCGGCCCCACTGGGGGAGAGGCGTCGGCAGCCGTGCCCTCGCCCTCTTCCTCCAGGAGGAGACCGTAAGGCCCCTGTTCGCCGACACCTTCGCCGAGAACACCGCCTCCGTACGCCTCCTGGAGAAGAGCGGCTTCGTGCCGTACGACGACCCGCAGCACCCCGTGGACGAGGGGTTCGTGCTGCTCGTGCTGCGCGACGACGTCACGGGGCCCTCCTGATTCCCTCGCCGCGGGCCGCCTACGGTCTCGTGACGCGCGGATGGTCCCCGGTCGCCCCGTCGATCAGCTCCCGCACGATGTCCATGTGCCCGGCGTGCCGCGCCGTCTCCTCGATCATGTGGACGAGGACCCAGCGCAGGGAGACGGAGTGGTCCCGCCAGTCCGGCCGGCCCAGCGCGTCCAGCGGGCGTCCGGTGATCACCGCGTCGGCCGCGGCGCGCGCACGGCCGTAGAAGTCGATGATCTGCCGGGTCGTCTCACCGGGGCCGACGACCAGGTCGTCGTCGGTGTCGGGGTCGAACCACAGCGGCTCGACCTCGCCGCCGAAGCTCGCCACGAACCACCCGTACTCCACCGACGCCAGATGCTTCACCAGCCCCAGCAGGTTCGTCCCCGACGGGGTCAGCGGGCGGCGCAGCTGTTCGTCGTCGAGGCCCTGGAGTTTCCACAGCACCACGTCCCGGTGCCGGTCCAGGCTCGTGTGCAGGATTTCCTTCTCACCGGCGGTGTACGTCTCATCGTTCGTCATGGCGGCCGAAATTATCAGCGGGCACCGGCAACGCGCTGCGATTATGCGGGCCATGGCCGAGCAGCAGACGCACCACCGTATCGCCGGGACCGCCGGGACCGCCGGGACCGCCGGGACCTTCGAGGACCTCGTCGCCGAGGGCGCCGCCGTGCCGACCGAGGGGTGGGACTTCTCCTGGTTCGAGGGGCGGGCCACCGAGGCGCGCCCCTCGTGGGGGTACGCCCGTGCGGCGGGTGGACGGCTGGCCCGCGCCACGGCGGTGCTCGACATCCAGACCGGCGGCGGCGAGGTGTTCGACTTTGTCCTAGGCACAGCGGCCGAGGACCGGCCCCCGGCCCCCGGCACAGCGGCCGAGGACCGGCCCCCGGCCCCCGGCACGACCGCCTCGGGCCGGGCCCGGGATGTCGGCGCGGGGCCCCGGCTGCTCGCCGCCACCGAGGGCTGGCCGCCGAACGTCGGCAAGGCGAGTGCGCTGCTCGGCGCGCGCGGTGTCGTGGTCGTCGCCTTGGCGGAGGACGCCCCGCTGCCGTTCGCCGACGCGACCTTCGACCTGGTCCTCAGCCGGCATCCGGTGCGGGCCCACTGGGCCGAGATCGCGCGCGTGCTGTGCCCGGGCGGCACGTACTTCGCGCAGCACGTCGGGCCCGCCAGCGTCTTCGAGCTCGTCGAGTTCTTCCTCGGCCCGCAGCCGGAAGCCGTCCGGGGCGGCCGCCACCCCGACGGCGAGCGGGCCGCGGCGGAGGCGGCCGGGCTGGAGGTCGTCGGTCTGCGGGCGGAGCGGCTGCGGATGGAGTTCCACGACATCGCCGCCGTCGTGCACTTCCTGCGCAAGGTCGTGTGGCTGGTCCCCGGCTTCACGGTCGAGGCGTACGAGCCCCAACTCCGGGCCCTGCACCGGCGGATCGAGACGGACGGCCCCTTCGTCGCGCACAGCTCCCGGCACCTCTTCGACGTCCGGAAGCCGACGCGCCGGTCCTGATGCACCGGCCTTGCAATGCCAGGCGGCGAAGAATGGCCAAGAACCGCCGTCCGGGCTTCCGGACGCCCGCCCGGCCGTGAGGGGAGCGAAACGATCAGTGCGGGGCATGTCGTGACGTGCGCCGTCAATACGGTCAAGTCATGCTCTAGTCCATGGATCTATGCATAAGCGAACGCGAACTTCCCCCATTCGCCTCTCATTTTCACAGCGTTCCCACATCGTTACCTCTTTGGTTTCGTTTCACCCGGTTGGCTCACGTAAGTTCAGACCAAGGCAATTCGCGTGAGCAAAGCTGCGCGGGCGGTACCGCGCAGTGGAGGGGGCTGCGCGGTGCCGTAACGCCCCACTCGCTCCCGTCAAGTCATCGTTCGCACCCGGGGTAGCCCGTCGGGGGGACGGACGAACAACTCGCCGAGGCATCCCCAAGACGGCTCAAACCCTCTTGATCTCCCCGTAGGCGGCGACTTTTCCTGGGATTCCGCTGTGAATCGGCCATCCGAGACCCCCGATTCCAGCGTTTCAGGCCCACCGGGGCGTCGTCGGGCGACTCCGGAGAGTAGTTGATGCGCGCCGATGCACGCAGCATCACTTACGAAGGGTTATGGTGGAAACCCCCCCTCGGGCCGGTCCGCTCCCCCCCACCGGACGGCCCCGTTTTTTTTTCGCGCATAAAACCCACATTTGGAAGCGGGGAG
>NZ_JBSHBL010000139.1:0-15477 GCF_053611985.1 Streptomyces sp. NPDC054770 | reverse complement strand
CCGGACCGGACCCGGTCCCGTGCGAAGCGCGTATGCGATCAGCAGCAGCCACCACTCCCACCGCTGGACTGGGCCATGCCTTCGTGCTGCGGGCGGTTTCCCGGACCGGAATCGTTCAGCCACAGTCCACCCGACACAAGACCACTGACCAGGACGACGATTGCGATGAGCGCGATGAGTTTATTGCTCACGAAAATCCCCTCCCCCGAACAATAGAAGGCGGCGCTTTGACAATTAGAGTCAACATTGAATGACTGTTGTAGTCAAGTGCGTTCTTGCAAAATTACCCATATCTAAACGGAATACCACACGCCACATAACGCAATCCCTGAAGTGATCAAAGAAATCCGCTGCAAAATGCGGTGGAGAGCCACTAAAAGATCACCGGAAGCCCATTGGGTAGATATCAACTTACTGGTAACATCGATCTGTCATCCCGACAGTCAAGTACTGCACCGAGGAGTTCGCATGGATCCACTCGGCAACGCGACGGCCGCAGGACTGGGCGAGCGCATCAGGGTGTTGCGCGGCAAACGTGGACTCAAGCAGCAGGACCTCGCCTCCGGTGAGATTTCGGCGAGCTACATCTCCTTGATCGAGTCGGGGAAGCGCGGCGCGCCGTCGGACTCGGTACTCGCCGCGCTCGCCGAACGCCTGGGGTGCTCCACGGAGTACCTGCGCACCGGACGCGACGACCACGAGCTGGAGGAGACCCGGCTGCGGCTGGCCTTCGGCGAGATGGCCCTGCGCAACGGCAGCAACGGCGAGGCACTGCAGACCCTGAGCGACCTGCTGGCGAAGCCGTCCCTGCTGGACCCGTCGATGACCCGGCGCGCGCGCATCGCGCAGGCCTCCGCCCTGGAGAAGCTGGACCGCATCGAGGCCGCCATCACCATCCTCGAGGACCTCCAGCGCGACCCCGAGCTGCCGCCCGGTTCCGCCGACTGGTGCACGGTGTCGGTCGCCCTGTGCCGCTGCTACCGCAACGCCGGCGACATCACGACGAGCGTCGAGATCGGCGAGCGGGCCATGTCCCGCCTGGACGCCCTCGGCCTGGACGTCACGGTCGACCACGTCCAGCTCGGCGCCACGCTCATGACGTCGTACCACATGCGGGGCGACCTCACCCGTGCCCAGCTCCTCGGCGTCCGGCTCCTGGACGCCGCCGAGAAGCAGGGGGCACGGGCCGCGCGGGGTGCCGTCTTCTGGAACGCGGGGCTGGTGGCCCGCTCCCGCGGCCAGCTGAACGAGGCGCTGGCCCTGGTCGAGCGGGCGCTGGCGCTGATGTCCGAGGACGACAACATCCGCCATGTCGCCATGCTCAAGATGAACTGCGGCTCGCTGCTCCTCCAGGTCGACCAGCCCGAACCGGGGCGTGCCAAACAGCTCCTCGAGGAGGCCCAGCAGCTGCTGGCGGAGGTCGGCAACGCGCCCGAGCTCGCCCAGTGCGAGATCGGGCTGGCCGACGCCGACGCGATGCTCGGCAACTGGGACGAGGCCGCGGCCCACGCGGAGCGGGCGCTCGGCCTCACCGGTCCGGAGTCCCGCATCCAGGCCGTCGGCGCGCGTGCCACGCTCGCCGAGATCCATCTGCTGCGCGGCGACCACGAGCAGGCGGCGCAGTGCCTCCAGGCCGCCACCCGGCAGCTGCGCCAGTTCCCGCCGTCCCACCAGACCGCGCTCAACTGGCGGTACGTGGGCGACCTGTGGCGCCGCCAGGGCAACGGCACGGCCGCCCTGCAGGCGTACGACCACGCGCTGTCGTCGGCCGGCCTGGCCCCGAACCGCGACCCGAGCACGACCTTCACCGAGCAGGGCCGCCGCTCCTGAACCGCTCCGCCCCGTTCCCCGAACCACCCGAATTCCCCTCCCGGAACCGCCGTGGGATATCCGCACGGCAAAGAGAAAAGAACCTCCGCCGAGCCCCGCCGGGCACCTTTTCCTCGCGCCGGTTCCGGCTCTTTCAGCACCGGCAGGGCAGTTGCCGGTCCGCGGCTGTCAGCGGGCCGTCGTGGCCAGGCGGTGGATCGCGGCGAGGGGCACCGGCAGCCGGTCGGGGCGGAGCCGGGACTCGTAGACGGCCTCGTAGACGGCCTTGTCCGCCTCGAAGGCGCGGAGCAGGACGGGATGGCAGTCCGGGTCCTCGTGGCCGGCGGCGGCGTACCCGGCGACGAACGCCCGGCGGTTGCGTGCCGCCCACGCGGACGCGCGCCGGCGTCGGCGCAGCCGGGCCGCCGGTGCGGTCTGGGCCGGGTCGTTCTCCTCGACGGCGGTGAGCCCGGTGCGGGCCGCGTAGTCGAAGGAGCGCAGCATGCCGGCGACGTCGCGCAGCACCGGCTGCGGGCGGGCGCGTTCGGCGGCGGACCGGGCCGGCTCGCCCTCGAAGTCGACGATCCGCCAGCCGTCGTGGGCGCGCAGCGCCTGGCCCAGGTGCAGGTCGCCGTGGGTGCGCTGGACGTAGAGGGGGCAGCCGCGGCCGGCCACCCGGGCGCAGTCGTCGAAGAGGGCGCCGAGCCGTGCGGTGTAGCGGGCGAGGGCCGGGACCTCCTCGGCGGCCTCCTTGAGGCGCATCGTCATCCGGGCCGCCTCCTCGGCCACGTCCTCCACAGTCAGCCGGGTCCGCCCGAACGCCTCGCCCAGCGCGCCGTGCACGTCGGCGACGGCCCGGCCCAGGGCGGACGCGTCCGCGGTGAAGCCGCCGCCGGCCGAGCCGCGGCCGGCCACGGAGTCGGTGGCCTGCCACAGCGCCTCCTCCCAGCCGTCCCGCGCGTCCGGCAGGAACTCCTCGACGAGGCCGAGCACCAGGCCCTCCGCGCCGGGGGCGTCGCTGTGCACCGCCCCGTAGAGGTGGGGCGTGCGGGCGCAGTCCTGGCCGGTGAGCGCGCGCAGCGCCTCGACCTCGGTGTGCGGTCCCGGCTCCGGGCGGCGGAAGATCTTCAGCAGCACCCGGTCGCCGTAGGCCACGGAGGTGTTGCTCTGCTCCACCTGGAGCGGCTTCGGCACCAGGCCGACCGGCAGCGGATAGCGGGAGCTGCGTTCGAGGCGCGGCCCGTGCTCCGCGCCGCCGCCCGCCAGGGTGCGCAGCAGCAGGGCGAGCAGGGTGCCGTCGGCCAGCGCGTCGTAGACCCGCCAGCCCTGCCAGGGGCCGGCCGGCACGGTGGCGATCGCGGCGGGTGCCAGCCGGGCCGGCAGCTCCGGGCGCAGGCCCAGCAGGAGCTGGCAGCGCAGCGGTCCGGCGTCGCCGTCCGCCGAGACCACGGCGTGCAGCAGCAGCGGGGGTTCGTCGCCGACCACCGACGCCGCCTCCGCGGTGAGCCGGGCCCCGGCGTAGCGCGCGTCGAACCAGCGCCGGCCCGTCAGCCACGGCCCGAGCGCGGGCAGCAGCGGCTGCAGGAGCGCCGCCCTCATGTCCGTCCCGGTCTCCGCCCCCGTCTCTTTCCTCGTCCCCGTCTCTTTCCTCGTCTCCGTCCTCATGACGCCTCCTCGGTCGTCAGTACGTGCGCGACCTGGTGGGCCGGGTCGAGGCGCACATAGGTGGACTCGCCCCAGGCGTAGGCGGCTCCGGTGAGTTCGTCGCGGAGCTTGAGCGTGCCGTCGGCGGGCAGCCCCAGGGCCGCCAGATCGCAGGTCACGGTCGCCTCCTGGACCCGGTGCGGGTCCAGGTTGACGACGACCAGCACCACGTCGGTGCCGCCCTCGGGCAGGTCCACCTGCTTGGAGTAGGCGAGGACCTGGTCGTTGTCGGTGTGCTGGAGCCGCAGGTTGCGCAGTTCCTGGAGGGCCGGACGGGTCCGGCGGAGCCGGTTGAGCAGGGTGATCAGCGGGGTGAGGGTCCCTCCTTCGGCCTCGGCACGCGCCCAGTCCCGGGGGCGCAACTGGTACTTCTCCGAGGCGAGATAGTCCTCGGAGCCCTCGGTGAGCGGGGTGTTCTCGCACAGTTCGTACCCGGCGTACACGCCCCAGCTGGGCGCGGCGGTCGCCGCCAGCACGGCGCGGACCTCGAAGGCGGCCCGGCCGCCGTGCTGGAGGTAGGCGTGCAGGATGTCCGGGGTGTTCACGAACAGGTTGGGCCGCAGGAAGTCCGCACTGTCCCGGGTGAGTTCGGGCAGGTACTCGGTCAGCTCCTGCTTGGTGTTCTTCCAGGTGAAGTAGGTGTACGACTGCTGGAACCCGGCCTGGGCCAGGGCGTGCACCATGGCCCGCCGGGTGAACGCCTCGGCCAGGAACACCACGTCCGGGTCGGTCGCGTTGACCTCGGCGATCAGCCGCTCCCAGAAATGCACCGGCTTGGTGTGCGGGTTGTCCACCCGGAAGATCCGGACGCCCTGCGCCATCCAGTGCCGCAGGACGCGCAGCGCCTCCGCGTACAGGCCCTCGAAGTCGGTGTCGAAGTCGAGGGGGTGGATGTCCTCGTAGGTCTTCGGCGGGTTCTCGGCGTAGGCGACCGAGCCGTCCGCCCGGTGGTGGAACCACTCGGGGTGCCCGGTCACCCAGGGGTGGTCCGGGGAGCACTGCAGGGCGAAGTCGATCGCCACCTCCAGGCCCAGGCGGCGGGCGGTGGCGACGAAGTACCGGAAGTCGTCGAGGGTGCCGAGGTCGGGGTGGACGGCGTCGTGGCCGCCCTGCCAGGAGCCGATGGCCCAGGGCGAGCCGACGTCGTCCGGGCCCGCCACGAGAACGTTGTCGGGGCCCTTGCGATGGGTGGCGCCGATGGGGTGGACGGGCGGCAGGTACACCACGTCGAAGCCCATCGCCGCCACCGCGGTCAGCCGCTCGGCGGCGGTCCGCAGGGTGCCGCTCACCGGCGGCGCGCCCGCCTCCACCACGGCTCCCTCGGAGCGCGGGAACAGCTCGTACCAGGATCCGACCAGGGCCCGCCGCCGCTCCACGCGCAGCGCGAACGGCCGGGAGGCGGTGACCAGTTCGCGCAGTGCGTAGCGGCCCAGGGCGGCCGTCACCCGGGGGGAGGTGACGGCCGCCAGCCGGGCCGAGGGCGGGCTCAGCGGGTCGCGGAGTGCGGCCATCGCGGCCCGGACCTCCTCGCGCCGCCCCCAGTCGGTGATGTCGTTCTCGCCGTGTGCCGCCCGTTCGTGCAGCAGCACGCCCTCGCGCAGGGTGAGTTCGGTGTCGACGCCGGCCGCGGTCTTCAGCTCGGCGTCCCCGCGCCAGGTGGCCAGGGGATCGGCCCAGGCCTCGACGCGGAAGGTCCACAGGCCCTCGGCGTCGGGGACCACGGTGGCGCTCCAGCGGTCGGCGTCCGCGTCGACGAGGGTCATCGGCACCCGCCGGGCGGGGGCCCCCTCGGGGCCGCGCAGGACCACGTCCGCGGCGATCACGCCGTGGCCCTCGCGGAAGACGGTGGCCGTGATGTCGAGGTGTTCTCCGGTCACGGCCTTGGCGGGCAGTTCCCCGTCCCGCACCCGGGGGCGGACGTCGAGGATCGGGATGCGCCCGGTCACCGGTGTCATGAGATCGCTCCTCTCCCCGTTCGCGTCCCGTCAGCCCTGCCCGGCCGGGACGGGCTGGGCAGCCTCGGCCGACTGGGCGGACTGGGCGGACTGACGGTCGGCGAGCAGGTCGATGATGGTCCGGGCGAAGACGTGGCAGTGGTTGCCGGTGCGGCCGGTGACCAGGTCGTCGTGGACGACGACGTCCTGGTCGACGTACTCGCCGCCCATGTTCCGCAGGTCGCCCAGCAGGTTGTTGTGCACCACCGCGCGCCGGCCGCGCATCAGGCCCGGGACCGGCGCGGCGAGCCACATGCCGTGGCAGATGATGCCCTTGACGATCGCCGGGTCGGCGAACGCGCGGCGCAGGAACTGCGCGGCGGGCGGCAGCTGTTCGGGGTCCTCGGTGTAGCGGAGGCGGTCGGAGACCATCCCGGAGGGGACGATCACCGCCGAGTACTCCTTGAGCGCGAACTCGTCGAGGTCCTCGAAGGACTCGTTGACGTCGAAGGGCATGCGGTGCTCGTGCCCCTGGAAGGTCATGGCCTCGTTGCCCCAGAGCCGGGTCAGGAAGTGGACCTCGGCGCCCTCCTCGGGGAAGCGGTAGCGGTAGTAGAGGATCTCGGGCTCGTAGAAGTCGCTCTCCATCAGGACGGCGATCTTGTGTCCGTTCAGTCGCACGGCGGTCACCCCTTTCCCTTGGCCGTCACCAGGTCGACGAGGAACGGCCCGTGGTGGGCCAGGGCCTGTGCCACCGCGTCCTCGGCCTGCCCGGGCTTCTCCACCCGCACCGCGGCCACGCCGAGGGAGCGGGCGAGGCCGACGAAGTCGATGGACGGGTGGGAGAGGTCGAACATGCCGGGCTGTTCGTGGGCCGGTATGCCGGTCTCCCGCCAGTACTCCTCGATGTTGTCCTCCAGCAGCCGGTAGCTGCCGTTGTTGCAGATCACGAACTTGGTGGGCAGGCCGTGGCGGGCGGCCGTCCACAGCGCCTGGAAGGTGTACATGCTGCCGCCGTCGCCGGTGAAGCCGACCACCGTGCGGTCGGGGTGGGCGAGCTGGGCGCCGAGTGCGCCGGGCAGGCCGACGCCGAGGGAGCCGCCCCGGGTCTGCATCCACTGGCCGGGCACGGTGGCCGGCAGGTGCCGGAAGAGCGTCGGGGACGCGGTCAGCGCCTCGTCGAACAGCAGGGCGTCGGGCGGCAGTTGCCGGGCGAGTTCCCTGGCGAAGGCGGCGGTGGGCACGGACTGCGCCTCGCCGTCGGCCAGGTCCCGGTCTCGGGCGCCGGCCAGGGCGTCGGCCCGCTCGGCGGCCCGCACCCGCAGCCGTTCGGCCGCTTCCGTCCGCCGCCCGTCGCCCATCTCCCCGTGCAGCGCGTCGGCGAGCAGCCCGAGGGTGGCCTTCGGGTCGGCCACGATGCCGAGGTCGACCGGGAAGTTCTTGGCGATGGCGTCGGTGTCCAGGTCCACGTGGACCACCGGGGTGCCCTCGGCGAAGACGTCGTACAGGGCCGGGAACACCTCGGGCAGCGCGTAGGTGCCGACGATCAGGACGCCGTCGGCGGCGCCGGTGATCCGCCGGCTCTGCTCGCCGAACATGTGCCCCAACTGGCCAGCGTAGGCCGGGTGTTGCACGGAGAGGTTGACCTCGGCCCAGTCGGCGCCGTACACGTCGGCGCCCCACAGCTCGGCGAGGCGTGCCAGTTCTGCCTGTGCACCCGCGAAGTGCACGCCGTCGCCGGCCACGATCAGCGGGCGGCGGGCCCCGGCGAGCAGCGTGGCGGCCCGGGCGACGGTGTCCGGGGCGGGCCGGCTGCGGGTGTCCGGATAGGAGACCGGGACGACCGGCTCGCGGGTGCCGGCGTCCATCACGTCGGCCGGCAGCACCACCAGGACCGGCCCGTACGGCGGGGTCCCGGCCACCTTGAAGGCGCGGCGCAGCACCCGCAGCGTGGAGTCGGGGTCGAGCACGCGGGTCGCCCACTTGGTGACCGGTTCCGCCATGCCGACCAGGTCGGCCGCCATCTGGGCGTCCAGTCCCGCGTACCGCAGCCCGGCCTCGCCGACCAGGGTGACGATCGGGGCGTGGCCGCGCATGGCCTGGTAGAGCATGCCGATGCCGTTGCCGAGGCCGACCCCGGAGTGCAGTTGCAGGACCGCCGGGGTGCGGGTGGCGCGGGCGTGGCCGTCCGCCATGCCGACGGCCGTGGCCTCCTGCAGGGCCAGGATGTACTGGATCGAGGGGAAGGAGCGCAGTTCGTCGAGGAACCCCTGCTCGACCGTGCCGGGGTTGCCGAACATGTACCGGACGCCTTCGGCCTCCAGTTGCTCCAGGAGCGCGACGCGCGCGGGCCTGCTGTCCATGCTGGTCACCTCTCGCGGGACGGGATGTCAGGACGTCAGGAGGTCCTGAACCCCCACTGGCGCAGGCCCTGTTCGAGGACCTCGACGGTCTTCTGGCCGGTCAGGTAGGAGTCCGGGGTCGAACGGCCCGTGATGAACGGGTAGTCGACGATGACCGAGGTCTCCTTGCCGAAGTTGCCGTGGTAGGCGCCGCCGGGTGCGGTGGCGTCGCGCAGGATGTACTCCAGCGGGTACGGCGGCGGGCCCATCACGAAGTCGGTGCCGAGGAACCCGGTGCCGTCCTTGTAGTCGTACTCGATGCAGTGCCCGGTGACGTGCTTGCCGCGGATGATGGACTCGCGGGTCTCCTGGTCGCGGGCGAAGGCCAGGCAGGCGACGCCGTAGCACTCGGCGGCGATCGGCCGGTCCAGGGCGCGGAAGGCCAGGATCAGGTCGTGCACCCGCCAGTTGTTGGCGAGGTCGACGATGGGTCCGCTGCCGCCGACGATCAGCAGCGCGTCGTAGCGGTCGGCGATCTGGCGGCGGATCTGCTCCAGGCGGCTGTGGTAGGCCTCCCAGTCGCGCAGGAAGTACGGCCGGGAGCGGTAGGGCCGGTCGGGCAGCCAGGACGCGAGGTCGAGGGGGTTGTCGAGCCGGTCCGACTCCTCGACGGCCCGCACCTTGGCCGCCATCTCGGGCGTGGTGACGGACCGGCCGAGCGGCGGGTCGACGTACTCGGGGTCCATGCTCGGCGGCAGCGCGTTGGGCCGCTTGCCGGTGGGGGTGGCGAAGGTGACGTGGTAGCCGGCCTGGTCGAAGGTCTCCAGGGGGCCGATCAACTCCTCGCCCCAGTAGCCGTGTTCGGACAGGACGACGAGGATGCGCCTGCTCATGGGATTCCTCCCGGATCGGCGGGACGGTGCCAAGTGGCGAATTCCTGTCTACGGCGGGGCACTTCGTCCGGACCATCTCGCCCGCCCGTGCTCACGGCACATGCCCAAGTGGCCGAATGCACTACGGCATGTCGTGGCCAAGGCCCGCGGAAGCATCGCTACCGGGCGGTACGGCCGCCGCGGGAGCCGAGTTGCCCGAGCCTGAGCTGCGACTTCGCACAGTGCGGCCGGGGTTCGGGCGCGGGGGCGCGCGGGGCGCCCTGGCTGTGGGGTCATCGGACGCGTATCGCTCCCGGTTCCCGGGGGCGGGACCCCGATGAGCGGAGACATCCATGTCCACCGAACAGACCGGCTCCGACCGGGAGATCGAGGAGTTCGTGCAGCGCTGGTTCGGCCTGCTCAACGTGCACGCCCCGGTCGCGGAGCTGCTGCCCTACGTAGCCGACGAGGGCCTGGAGATGGCCTTCCCGGAGCGCACCCTGCACAGCCACGCGGACTTTCTCGACTGGTACGCGGCCGTCGGTGAGGCCTACAGCGAGCAGGACCACACCGTGGAGAAGCTCGTCCACGAGGAGACCGGAGCCCGGATCGGCATCGACCTGACCGTCGTGTGGACGGCGAAGTCGACCGCCGACGGCTCCGTGTCCTCCTTCCGGATCAACCAGCAGTGGCAGCTCGAACGCCCCGCGCCGGGCGCCGCCCCGGTGATCGTCGACTACCAGGTCGGCGAGCCGGCCGCCCTCTGACCCCGTCACCGTTTGGAGGCTGTCATGCCGTCGAATCCGACTCCCCCGGTGCCCCAGGGCGCCGACTACGTGGTGGTCGGCGCGGGTTCCGCCGGCTGTGCCGTCGCCGCCCGGCTCAGCGCGGACCCGTCCGTGACCGTGATCCTGCTGGAGGCCGGCGGCCCGGACGAACGTCCCGAGATCCACCACGCCGACGCCGCCTCGGTCCTCTCCCTGCTCACCGCCGACTGGCGCGGCGAGATCGACTGGGGCTACGTCACCGAACCCGAGGCCGGCATGGACGGCCGCAGCATCCCGGTGGCCCGCGGCAAGGTCCTCGGCGGGTGCAGCTCCGTCAACGCCCTGATGTGGGTGCGCGGCAGCCGCCACGACTACGACCGCTGGGTCACCCAGGGCGCGAGCGGCTGGTCGTACGACGAGGTCCTGCCGTACTTCCGGGCCGCCGAGAGCTACTCCGGCGGCGGCTCCGAGCTGCGCGGGGCCGACGGCCCGGTCCGGGTACGGCAGTTGGACCACCCGTCCCCGCTGGCGTCCGCCTTCGTGGCGGCGGCCGGTGAACTCGGCCACGACGCCGCGAGCGACGGCGACTACAACGGCGCCCGGCAGGACGGGTTCGGTTTCCTGTACCAGACCAACCGCGACGACGCGGGCGGGCGGTGCAGCGCGGCCGACGCCTACCTGCGCCCGGCGCTCGACCGGCCCAACCTGACCGTGCTGACCGGCGCCCGCACCACCCGGCTGCTGCTCGACGGGGACCGGGTCACCGGCGCCGAGTACGTCCGAGGCGGCGCCCCGGCACAGATCCGCGCCGACCGCGAAGTCATCGTGTCCGCAGGCGCGTTCGAGTCGCCGAAGCTCCTGATGCTGTCCGGGATCGGCCCGGCCGACCACCTCAGGGCGCACGGCATCCACTGCGTGCGCGACCTGCCGGGCGTGGGCGCCGGACTCCAGGACCACCTCTTCACCCCCGTCTGCTACCAGTCCCTCCAGGAGCACCCGCCCGGCGCGCTGCTCTCCGAGGCCGGGCTGTTCACCCACACCCCGGCGGCCGACCCGGCCGGGCCGCCCGACCTCCAGTTCACCTTCGGCCCGGTGAAGTTCCTGCCCGCCGGTGCGCCGGCCGAGCAGTGGGAGGGCCCCGGCCTCACCTTCGCGCCGATCGCCGTGCTCCCGCACAGCCGGGGCCGGGTCCGGCTGCGCGACGCCGACCCCGAGTCCAACGCGGTGATCAGCGCCGGCTACCTCACCTCGGCGGCCGACCTGGACGTCCTGGTGTACGGGGTCGAGCTGGCCCGCGAACTGGCCGCCACCCGGGCCTTCGACGCCTTCCGCGGCGACGAACTGGGCCCCGGCAAGGACGTCACGACCCCCGCCGAGCTGCGCGCCTACGTCGCCGCCAACGCCACCACCCTGTGGCACCCGGCCGGCACCTGCCGGATGGGCGCGGGCCCGGACGCGGTCACCGACCCCGAGCTGCGCGTCCACGGCATCGAGGGCCTCAGGGTCGCCGACGCCTCCGTGATGCCGTCCATCGTGGCCGGCAACACCCACGCACCCAGCATCATGATCGGCGAGCGCGCGGCGGCGTTCGCCCTCGGCACCTCCGAGCCGCTTCCGTCCGCCGCCCGACCGACCGAGGGGATGCAGCATGTCCACCCGTGACCAGCAGGAGATCGAGAAGCTCTACTCGCGCTTCCTCGACGCGCTGAACGCCGGCGACCTCCAGGGGGTCCGCGCCGTCCTCAGCCCGGACTTCACCGACCACCACCCCGGCTTCGACATCACCGGCATCGACTCCTACCTGGACGCGGTGCGCGGCGCCCACGAGTCGCTCGACCTCAAGGGCGAGCTGGAGGAGGGCGTGCCGCTCGGCGACGACCGGATCGTCACCCGGGTCAAGCTCACCGGCACCCACCTCGGCGACGTGCTCGGCTTCCCGGCCACCGGCCGCAAGGTCGAGTGGTCCACCACCGAGATCTGGCGGGCCGAGAACGGCCTGTTCGCCGAGCGCTGGGCCCAGGACGACCTGCTCGGCCTGCGCGCCCAGCTGTCCTCGGACGACCTGAACTACACCGTCGTACGGCAGGTCAGCGACGCGGTCAACGAGCGCCGCTACGACGACCTGGACGAGATGTTCGGGCCGACGTTCAAGGACAACAACCCGGCCTGGAGCGTCGAGAGCCTCGACGAGCTCAAGGGGATCATCAAGGCCGCGCACGACGCGCTGGACTTCACCGTGCACCTCGACGCCCTGTACCCGGCCGCCCCGGACAAGGTGATCATGCACATCACCTTCCACGGCCGGCACATCGCACCGTTCTTCGGCAAGGAGCCGACCGGCAAGGAGGTCTCCTGGACCAGCCTGGAGGTCTACCGCCTGGAGGACGGCAAGGTCGTCGAGCGCTGGGTGCAGGCCGACACCACGGGCCTGATGCGCCAGCTCGGCGTGGACCTCCCCTGACCCCCATCACAGGCACGCAGGAAGGACGGGCGCATGAGCACCCGAGAAGTGGTCGACACGTACTACCGGCTGGCCAACGAGGGCGACTGGGACGCCTGGTGCGACCTGTTCGCGATCGACCAGACCATGGACGAGCAGCTGGCCGGGCACGTCGAGGGACGCGAGACGCTCCGCGAGATGATGAAGGGCTTCCCGCAGATGTACGCCTCCTTCGCCAACGTCCCCCGGCACGTCGTGGTGGACGGCGAGCAGGCCGCGGTGGTCTCCGACATCACCGCCCGCACCCCGGACGGCATCACGGTCGAGGCCGCGGTGTGCAACTACTTCCGGGTCCGGGGCGGCCTGATCACCTACATGACGAACGTCCACGACACCGTGCCGTTCGCCCCGGTCACCGGGAAGTGACGGCCGTGACGACCCCCGCCCCGAACGGCCTGCGCTGGGCGCACGTGGGCCTCAACTGCCGTGACCAGAAGGCCACCGAGGACTTCTACACCCGGCACTTCGGCTTCCGCCGGGCCCGGGTGGTGGAGGCCGACGGCGCCCGCGTGGTCTTCCTGCGCAACGGCCCGGTGTACCTGGAGCTGTTCGCGACCGACGCGGACCCGCTCGTGACGGCCGAGAAGGACGGCCCGACCGCCCCCGGCACCGCCCGCCACCTCGCCTTCCAGGTCGACGACGTGGACGCGTTCCTCGCCGCCGCCCAGGGCGAGCTGGAACCGACGCTCGGGCCGCTGCCCTTCGACGAGTTCATCCCCGGCTGGAAGACGGTGTGGGTGTCCGACCCGGACGGCATCGTGGTGGAGGTCAGCCAGGGATACACCGACCAGTCCACCGAAGAACTGGCAACGTACGCCTGACAGGAGAGTTCCCCACTATGAAGGCCGTTCCCGAGCAGACCATTCTCATCACCGGCGCGACCGACGGTCTCGGCCGCGCGGTCGCCCGTGAACTCGCCGCGCAGGGCGCGTCGCTGATCCTGCACGGCCGCAGCGCGGCCAAGGGCGCGGACCTGCTGGCCGAGCTGCGCGCGGCCGGCGCCACCGGCCGGCTGAGCTACGAGCTGGCCGACTTCTCCTCCCTGGAGGACATCGGCAAGCTCGCCGAGCGGATCCTCACCACGTACGACCGGCTGGACGTGCTGGTGAACAACGCGGGCATCGGGGTCGAGCTGGCCCGCCAGGAGAGCCAGGACGGGCTGGAGCTCACCTTCCAGGTCGACTACCTGGCGGCCTACATCCTCAGCTGCCGGCTCGCCCCGCTGCTGGTGGCCTCGGCACCGGCCCGCATCATCAACGTCAGCTCCGCGGGCCAGGCCCCGATCGACTTCCGGGACGTGATGCTGGAGCGCAACTGGGACGGGGTGCAGGCCTACTGCCAGGCCAAGCTCGCCCAGATCTCGCTCACCTTCGACCTGGCCGAGCGGCTGGCGGGCACCGGGGTCACGGCCAACGCGCTGCACCCGGCGTCGTACATGCCGACCAAGATGGTGGTGAACCTGTTCACCCCGCAGAGCACGGTCGCGGACGGCATGCGCAGCACGCTTCGGCTGATCACCGACCCGAAGCTGGACGACGTCTCGGGCGTCTACTTCAACCGCACGACGCGGGCCCGGGCGGGCGCCCAGGCATACGACGACACCTCCCGCGCCCGGCTGCGCGAGCTCAGCGAGTCACTGACGGGGGTGGCGTTCCCGGCCAGCTTCGGCTGATCCCGGCTCCCCTGCGCGGGACGAGCCCCCGCCTCGGTGCGTCGAGGCGGGGGCTCGTCCGTGTCCCGGTGGGACCAAGCGCTCCGCTGGAAGTGCCGCGATCTGCCGTCTGTTGACTGCGGCGCCATCGTGGCTGGTCGCGCCCACGCGGCGGCAGCCGCAAATCGATACAGCCCCGCGCCCCTTACGGGGCGCTGCCGAACCGCAGCGGATTTCGCCGGACCCGCTCAGGGCGCCGTGACGGAGAGCCGGTGGTGGAAGACGTTGTGCGGGTCCCAGGTCGCCTTCACTGCCTGGAGCCGGGCGAGGTTGTCCTTGAAGTAGAGGCTCTGCCAGGACACCCCCGAGGTGTTCCAGGCCGGGTCGGCGAGGTCGGTGTCCGGGTAGTTGATGTACGAGCCGTCGTTGGTGTCGTCGGGCGCGGGCACCCCGCCGGTGCCGGCGTACAGGTCGCGGTAGAGGTTGCGCATCCACCCGACATGCCGGTCGTCGTCGGCCGCGTCGGGCCAGTACGTCGTGAAGTTGGCCTTCAGCACCGAGTCCCGCTGGGCCAGCGCGGTGGCCGAGGACGGGACGGTGTTGACCTTGCCGCCGTAGGAGTAGAGCAGGATGCCGGCGTGGCCGTCGTAGCCGGCGTCGGAGAGGTGGCCGTAGAGGGTCGAGGCCTGCGCGGCGGACCAGCCCTTGCGCAGATAGGCGCCCTTGGACTTGGTCCGGTTGTACAGGCCGGTGTCGTAGGGGTCCTTGAGGGTGGTCTTCATCCAGGGCCAGGAGGAGCGCACGTCCGTGTACGGCGCGCCGATACCGCCGGCCACCGCCGTGACGTACGCGTCGAGCAGCGCGGCGGCGTCCGGGAGGGTGCCGTCGATCTGGGAGTTGAGCACGACGGCGCCCTGCACGCGGTTGTAGAGGATGAGCACGCTGTGCAGGCTGTCGTAGGCGGAGCCGGCCGCGCTGTTGCGGGCGTGCCAGGTGCCGTGGTCCGCGATCAGGGCGGTGAAGGCGGCCTCGGTCAGGTCGCTCCACTTGATGGTGACCGTGGACTTCAGGAGCGTCTTCGGCGGCCTGGGCAGCAGGGTGGCGGGGTCGGTGCCGGTGGCGTCCGGGGAGCGGAACCAGTAGCGGGTGACGATGCCGTAGGTGCCGCCGCCCCCGCCGGTGTGCGCCCACCACAGCTCGCGGTGCGGGTCGTCCGGCTCCCGGGTGGCGACCACCGCGCGGGCGGTGCCGGACGCGTCGACGGTCACCACCTCGACGGCGTACAGGTGGTCCACGACGGCGCCGTGCTGCCGGCACATGGCGCCGTACCCGCCGCCGCTGACGTGCCCGCCGACCCCGACGGTCGGGCAGGTGCCGCCGGGCAGGGCCACGCCCCACTCCAGGTACAGGGTCCGGTAGACGTGGCCGAGGGTGGCCCCGCCCTCGACGAGGAAGGCCCGGCGGGCGGGGTCGTAGCGCACGGCGTCCATCTCGGACATGTCGACGAGTATCCGTACGTCCGGGTCGTCGACGAGCCCGTCCAGGCAGTGCCCGCCGCCGCGCACCCCGATGCGTCTGCCGTCCCGCACGGCCTCCTGGACGACGGCCACCACCTGGTCGGTGCTGTGCACGAGCCGCACAGAGTCGGGGGCGGCGGTGAATCTCGCGTTGTAGCCGCGCGAGGTGAGGTCGAGATAGCGGGCGTCGGCGGCGTCGACGGTGACCGCGTCGACGGTGACCGCGGCGGGGGCGGCCGTCGTGGTGGCGGCGTGCGCGGGGGCCGGGAGGAGGGCCGCGCCGGCTCCGGCGGCGGCCGCCGTGCCGAGGAGTCCGCGCCGGGTGAGTCCGGCGGCGGGCCGCAGGTCCGGCTGCTGCTGTCGTGTCACAGATCTCTCCTG
>NZ_JBSHBL010000138.1:12094-15674 GCF_053611985.1 Streptomyces sp. NPDC054770 | reverse complement strand
GCCCCCGGGCCCGGCGACCCGCCCGAGGAACAGGCCGGGGACATCTCCCCGGCCACCCGGTCCGCCGCACCTCCACGGCACCACCAGAAAGCGAGAGTCACCCATGGCCACGATGAAGTCCGTACAGACCGGTGGCGTCGGCCGGATCGAGGTCGTGGACGTCGAGCGTCCCGTGCCCGGCCCGAAGGACGTGCTGCTGAAGATCCGCGCGGGCGGTATCTGCGGCACCGACGTCACCTTCCTGTACATGGGCGGCATGCCCGCCCGCGCCCACCTGGGCGGCGACCTGGTCCCGGTCGCCCTGGGCCACGAGCCGGCCGGCGAGGTCGTCGAGGCCGGCGCCGAGGTCACGGGGCTCAAGACGGGCGACCGGGTGGTGGTGAACCCGCAGGACGCGCCCACCGGGATCATCGGCTGCGGCGGCCGGTACGGCGCCCTCAGCGAGTACCTGCTGATCGAGAACGCCGAGGTCGGCCGGAGTGTCGCGGTGTTCCCGGACACCGTGCCGTTCGAGGTCGCCTCCCTGAACGAGCCGATGGCGGTGTCCCGGCACGCGGTCAACCGCTCGGAGGCCGCGCCGGACGACAAGGTGGTCGTGTTCGGCGCCGGACCGATCGGTCTTGGCGCGGCGATCTGGCTGAAGCTGCGGGGCGTCCGGCACGTGGTCGTCGCCGACGTCATCCCGGCCCGGCTGGAGAAGGCGCTGGCCGTGGGCGCGGACGCCGTGATCAACTCCGCCGAGGAGGACGTCACCGCGCGGCTGACCGAGCTGCACGGGCAGAGCGCCAACGCACTGGGCCAGCCCCGCCCCGGTACCGACGTCTTCATCGACGCGGCCGGCGCCCCGGCGGTCTTCAACACCGTGGTGGCCAACGCCCAGTGGCACGCCAGGCTGGTCATGGTCGCCGTGCAGAAGAAGGGCGAGATCGACCTCGGCGGCATGCTGCGCAGCGAGCTGACCCTCGTCGCCTCGCAGGGCTACCCGACGGAGATCTTCGAGGTCACGCCCGAACTGGTCGAGCACCATGAGCGGTTCGCGAAGCTGATCAGCCACCGCGTCCCGTTCGCCGACGTCCACCGAGCCTTCGAGCTGGCGCTGACGCCGGGGGCCGCGGAGAAGGTCGTCGTCACCTTCGACGCGTAGCGGAGACCGGCGCCAGCCACAGCCCGAGGAGCGCGTCGGTGAGCCCGGTGGCCGCGTCGCTCCAGGTGGCGCGCGGCGTGGGGGTGCCCTCGGCGAGGGCGCGCTCCCGCTCGGCGCAGGTGTGCAGGATCAACGTCCGTGCCATCAGGCCGCGTTCGGTGCGGACCTCGGCGGGCAGTTCCGGCAGCCGCCGGTTCAGCGCGTCGACGGCCCGGCGCAGCGACGGCGAAGTGAGGGACTCCTCGACCATGATGTCGTACAGAGCGGGGTCGGTCATGACCTGGGCGCAGAAGCGGGCGTACCAGGTCGGGCTGCCCAGGCCGGCGAGGTGTTCGGTGACCGGGCGGACCAGGCAGTCCACCCAGTCGCGCACGTCGTCGGAGTCGCCGACCTCGGCCAGCAGGCGGACCCGGATCTCCTCGATCCGGTCGAAGTGCCGGGCGGCGACGGCGCGGACCAGGTCGGCCTTGGTGCCGAAGTGGTAGCCGACGGCCGCGTTGTTGCCCTGGCCGGCGGCCTCGCTGACCTGGCGGTTGGAGACGGCGTACACGCCCTGTTCGGCGAAGAGCCGCTCCGCCGCGCTCAGGATGGCCTCCCGCGTCGCGCTGACCTGGTCCGCCCGCGCCGACCTGCCCGCCATGCCCACCACCGCTCCGGGACCGAGCACCACCCGGACCGGCCAGTCCCGTGAGCCGCACCGGGGCCCCGCCCGAAAGCGGCGAGGTCCAGCCGAAGAAGCCTACGCGGCAGGGCCGCGAAGTGCGGTGACACCCTGCCAGTACAGTAAGTCAAGCGACTGACTTAAATAATGCGCCAGTCGCCCCTGCCCTGCCTACGGAGGCCCTCTCCCATGTCCGAAGCCCCTGCCCGGCCCGCCGGGTCCGTGAGACCAGCGCGAACGAGTCCGAACGCGGTGGTGGCGGTGCTGGCCCTGGCCGGTATCACCGTCTCGCTGATGCAGACCCTGGTGATCCCGATCGTCCCGGAGCTGCCGAAGTACCTGAACGCCTCCGCGTCCAACGCCGCCTGGGCGGTGACGGCGACCCTGCTGGCCGCCGCCGTGGCCACCCCGGTGGCCGGCCGCCTCGGTGACATGTTCGGCAAGCGGCTGATGCTGCTGGTCAGCCTGGTGCTGCTGGTCTCCGGCTCGGTGGTGGCCGCGCTGAGCGACTCGCTGGTCCCGATGATCGTCGGCCGTAGCCTCCAGGGCCTCGCGGCCGCCGTGGTCCCGCTGGGCATCAGCATCATGCGCGACGAACTGCCGCCGGAGCGCCTCGCGGGCTCGACGGCGCTGATGAGTGCCTCGCTGGGCGTCGGCGGCGCGCTCGGCCTGCCGACCGCGGCCTTCATCGCGGACCACTACGACTGGCATGTGCTGTTCTGGACCTCGGCCGCCCTCGGTGTCGTCGCGTTCGTGCTGGTGATGCTGCTGGTGCCGGAGTCCAAGGTGCGCTCGGGCGGCCGCTTCGACGCGGTCGGCGCGGCGGGCCTCGCGGTCGGCCTGGTCTCGCTGCTGCTCGCCGTCTCCAAGGGTGCCGACTGGGGCTGGGCGAGCGGCACCACGCTCGGCCTGTTCGCGCTCGCGGTCGCCGTGCTGCTCGCCTGGGGCTTCTTCGAACTGCGCACCGTCCAGCCGCTGGTCGACCTGCGCACCACGGTCCGCCGCCAGGTGCTGTTCACCAACCTCGCCTCGATCGCGTTCGGCTTCTCGATGTTCGCGATGTCCCTGGTGCTCCCGCAGCTGCTCCAGCTGCCCACCCAGACGGGTTACGGCCTCGGCAGGTCGATGCTGACGGTCGGTCTGGTGATGGCGCCGCAGGGGCTGGTGATGATGGCCTTCGCCCCGGTCTCGGCCGCCATCACCAAGTCCAGGGGCCCGAAGATCACGCTCATGATCGGCGCGGTGATCGTCGCCGCGGGTTACGGCCTCAACATCGTCCTGATGTCCGAGGTCTGGCACCTGATCCTGGTCTCCTGCATCATCGGCGCCGGTGTCGGCTTCGCGTACGGCGCGATGCCCGCGCTGATCATGGGTGCCGTCCCGGCGTCGGAGACGGCCGCCGCGAACAGCCTCAACACGCTGATGCGGTCCATCGGCACGTCGGTGGCCAGCGCGGTTGCCGGAGTGGTCCTGTCTCAGCTGACCATCGACCTCGGCGGCACCACCCTGCCCTCCGAGAACGGCTTCAAGGTGGTCATGGCGATCGGCGCGGGCGCGGCCGTGCTGGCCTTCGTCCTCGCCTCCTTCCTGCCCGGCCGGCGCCCGGCGGACCCGGAGCCCGCTCCGGCCCCGGTCGAGCCCACGGCCGAGTCCGTGCACTGAGCCACGGGCGCGGCAGGTGATCAGCGGTGGGGCGGGCCGAGCCTTCGGGGGGCCGCCCGCCCCACCGCGTGCGCCCTTACTGACCGGAGGCAGTCAGCCGCCCGGAAGACGGA
>NZ_JBSHBL010000138.1:0-12084 GCF_053611985.1 Streptomyces sp. NPDC054770 | reverse complement strand
CCGGTCTTTCCCCCCCCCCGCGTTGTGGTTCGGGTGCCCGCGCCGGCGGCGGGGGGGGGGGGGGCGGCCCGGCCCCCCCGGGGGCGGGCGGGGGTCGGGGGGGCCCGCCCCCCCGCCCCGCCCCGGGCCCCCCCCCCGGCCGAGGGCTTCATCGCAGCCTGGGGGGGGCCTGTTTTCCGGGGGGGGGGGGGCCCTCGCCGGGGGGGGGCGCCCCCCCCCACCGCGTGCGCCCTTCCTGACGGGAGGCTGTCAGCCGCCGGGATGACGGAGGCCGGTGCGTGTACTGCGTACTCAGTAGCCGGGATTGTCGGCAGCCGCACGACGACGGCACGGGGTGGCCGCGGGGAGTCTGGACCGGTCCCCGAGAACAGCAGATGTGGAGATCTCCGTCCCGTGGCTAATTTCCTCTACCGACTGGGCCGACTGGCCTTCCGGCGGCGCCGGCTCGTCGCCGTGCTGTGGGTGGCCGTGCTGGCCGCCGTCGGCTTCGCCGCCGTCCGGGCGCCCGAGGCCCCCGACACGTCCTCGACCATGCCGGGGATCGAGTCCCAGCGCGCCTTCGACCTGCTCGGCGAGCGCTTCCCGGGCTCGGCGGCGGACGGCGCGAACGCCCGGATCGTCTTCGTCGCCCCCAAGGGCGAGAAGGTGACCGCCGGCCCGAACCGGGCGGCGATCGAGAGGCTGGTCGGCGAGGCCGCCGACGGCGCGCAGGTGGCGAGCTCGGTCAGTCCGTTCGCGGCGAAGGGGGTCAGCGCGGACGGTACGACGGCCTACGCGAACATCACCTTCAAGGTGACCGCGCACGACCTCACCGACGCGGCCAAGCAGCACCTGGAGAAGGCGATCGGCCAGGCCCGCGACTCGGGGCTGACCGTCGAGGCCGGCGGCACCGCGCTCGCCACCCAGCCCGCTGCAGGGGGCTCCGCCGAGGCGGTCGGCATCGCGATCGCCGCCCTGGTCCTGCTGCTCACCTTCGGCTCCCTGGCGGCGGCCGGACTGCCGCTGCTCACCGCGGTGATCGGCGTCGGCATCGGCATGGCCTCGATCCTGGCCCTGGCCAAGGCGCTCGGCCTCTCCTCCACCACCGGCACGCTGGCGACCATGCTGGGCCTCGCCGTCGGCATCGACTACGCGATGTTCGTCGTCTCGCGCTACCGCGAGGAGCGCGCCAAGGGCCACGCCCCGCAGGAGGCGGCCGCCCTCGCCGCCGGTACGGCCGGTTCGGCGGTCGTCTTCGCCGGGCTCACCGTGGTCATCGCGCTGGCCGGGCTGTCGGTGGTCGGCATCCCGATGCTGACGAAGATGGGGCTGGCCGCCGCCGGTGCGGTGGTCGTGGCGGTGCTGATCGCGCTGACGCTGGTCCCGGCACTGCTCGGCTGCTGGCCGAACGCGGTGCTCGCGCGCCGGGCCCGCAGGAGCGGCCGGGTCGAGGAGGCCGGGGAGAACAACGGCGGCAGCCGCTGGGCGCGGTTCGTGCTGCGCCGTCCGCTGGCCGTGCTGCTGCTCGGGGTGGTCGGCCTGGGCGCGCTCGCGCTGCCGGTGCGGGACCTGCAACTGGGCATGCCGGGCGACGAGGTGAAGCCGACGTCCACCACCGAGCGCCGGGCCTACGACGACCTGGCGGCAGGCTTCGGTGCGGGCTTCAACGGGCCGCTGACGATCGTCGTCGACGGCACCGGGGCGACGGACGTCAAGGGCGCGGTCACGAAGATCACGCGGCGGATCGAGGACACCGAGGGCGTGGTCTCGGTGTCGGCGGCACGGTTCGACGCGGCGGGCGACACCGCGGTGTTCTCGGCGGTCCCGGCGACCGGTCCGAGCGACGAGCGGACCAAGGATCTCGTGCACGCCATCCGCGGTGAGCGTGCGGCCGTGGAGGCGGGCACCGGGGCGACCTTCCTGGTCACGGGTACGACGGCGGTGAACATCGACGTGGCCCAGAAGGTGCAGGACGCGCTGGTGCCGTACCTGCTGGTCGTGGTCGGGCTCGCCGTCGTGCTCCTGCTCCTCGTCTTCCGCTCGGTGCTGGTCCCGCTGAAGGCGGCGCTCGGCTTCCTGCTGTCGGTGCTGGCCTCGCTGGGCGCGGTCGTCCTGGTCTTCCAGCAGGGTCACGGCGCGGCTCTGCTGGGGGTGGAGTCCACCGGGCCGGTGATGAGCCTGATGCCGATCTTCCTGGTGGGGATCGTCTTCGGACTCGCCATGGACTACGAGGTGTTCCTGGTGTCCCGGATGCGGGAGGCGTACGTGCACGGGAGCGGGCCGGGGCAGGCGGTCGTCAGCGGGTTCCGGTACAGCGCACGGGTCGTGACGGCCGCCGCGCTGATCATGATGGCGGTGTTCTCCGGGTTCATCGGCGCCGGCGAGTCCATGATCAAGATGATCGGGTTCGGGCTCGCCTCGGCCGTCCTGTTCGACGCGTTCGTCGTACGGATGGCGATCGTCCCCGCGGTGCTGGCGCTGCTCGGCCGGTCGGCCTGGTGGCTGCCGCGATGGCTGGACCGGGCGCTGCCCGCCGTCGACGTCGAGGGCCAGGCGCTCGGCCGTACGGTGCCCGACCCGGCCGCCGACAGCGCCCCGGAACCGGCCCGCCCGCGCTATCACCGACCATGGTCACAGGAGACCGACCGGAGCGACCGATGAGCACCCCCTGGCGGCGCTACGCCGAAGAACACACCCGCACCGTCGACACCATGGCGGCGGTGCTGCTGTTCGCCGCGTTCCTGTTCGGCAGCGAGATCACCATGAGCGCCGGGGAGCAGCCGCACACGGTCGGCCTCACCATCGCCCTCGCCGCCGTCGGCTGCGGTGCCCTGCTCTGGCAGCGCAGCCGGCCGCGCACGGTCGTCGCCGTCGCCGCGCCGGCCACCGCGGCCGCCGCCGGGCTGGGGCACCTGCCCACCCCGCTGCTGCTGGGCGGGCTGATGCTCGCGCTGTACCGGCTGGCGGTCGACACCGACCGGCCCACCGCGCGCCGCTACTACTTCGCGAGCCTCGCCCTGGTGGTGACGGCCGCCATGGTGATCGCCCCGGCGGGCATCCCCTGGCCGCTGGAGACCATCAGTCCGGCCGCCTGGCTGCTGCTGCCGGTGGTGGCCGGCAACGCGGTCCGGCTGCAGACCGCGTATCTGGACGCCGTGCAGGCGCGGGCCGAGTACGCGGAACGCAGCCGGGAGGAGGAGGCCCGGCACCGGGTCGCGGAGGAGCGGATGCGGATCGCGCGGGAGCTGCACGACGTGGTCGCCCACCATCTGGCGCTGGCCAACGCCCAGGCCGGCACGGCCGCCCACCTCTCGCGCACCCATCCCGAGCAGGCGCACCGGATCCTCGGGGATCTCGCCGGTACGACGGCCTCCGCGCTGCGCGAGCTGAAGGCCACCGTGGGACTGCTGCGGCAGACCGACGACCCGGATCTGCCGCTGGCGCCGAGCCCCGGCCTCGACCGGCTGCCGGAACTCACCGAGGCCTGCGAGTCCGCCGGGCTCAGCGTGCACGTCAGCGTCGAGGGCAGCCCGCGGCCGCTGACGGCGGGCGTGGACCTGACGGCGTACCGGATCGTGCAGGAGGCGCTGACCAACGTCACCAAACACGCCTCGGCGAAGGCCGCGTACGTCCGGATCGGCTGGGCCCCGGACCGGCTGACCCTCACCATCACCGACGACGGCACCGCCACCGCCCCGGCCGGGCCCGCCCCCGGGCACGGCTTCGGGCTCATCGGGATGCGCGAGCGGGCCCAGTCGGTCGGCGGAGCCTTCGCCGCCGGGCACCGGGACGGCGGCGGCTACGAAGTCACCACCCGGCTGCCGCTGTACCCCGGCGCCCCCGGCGCCCCGGAACCGGAAGAACAAGGGACACCATGACCATCCGCGTGCTGCTCGCCGACGACCAGGCTCTGCTGCGGGCCACCTTCCGGATCCTGATCGACTCCTGCGCCGACATGGAGGTGGTCGCCGAGGCCGCCGACGGCGCCGAGGCGGTCGCGCGCACCCGCGAGCACCGGCCGGACATCGTGCTGATGGACATCCGGATGCCCGGCACCGACGGGCTCGCCGCCACGGCCGCCGTCTGCGCGGACCCGGAGCTGTCCGACGTACGGGTGCTGATCCTGACCACCTTCGAGGTCGACGAGTACGTGGCCCAGGCGCTGCGCTCCGGGGCCAGCGGCTTCCTCGGCAAGGACGTGACCGCCGAGGCGCTGCTGACCGCGATCCGCACGGTGGCCGCCGGCGAGTCGCTGCTCTCCCCCACCGCGACCCGCACCCTCATCACCCGGTTCCTGGCCACGCCCGCGCCCGGCGCCCGGCTCGCCGCCCCCGAGCAGCTGCGGGTGCTCACCGCGCGCGAGCGCGAGGTCATGGCGCTGGCGGCCGAGGGCCGCTCCAACGAGGAGATCGCCGGGAAGCTCTTCGTCTCCCCGCTGACCGTGCGCACCCACGTCCACCGGGCGATGACCAAGCTGGACGCCCGGGACCGGGCCCAACTGGTGGTGATGGCCTACCAGTCGGGGCTGGTGCAGCCCCCGCCGCCCGGACCGGACGCCTGAGGCCTGTTCGGGGGAACCGGCACCGCGGGGCGCGTGCGACGGCCGTGGCCGGTCCACATCTCCTGGGTGACCGTCCTTCCCGTGATCCCGCCCATGCTCGCCACCCCGGGCAGGCTGCCGTCCCCCGCGCAGGACGCCCGGTGGGCCTACGAGACCAAGCAGGACGGCCAGCGGGTGGTCGTCTACCTGCCCGGCGACGGCAGCATGGTGCTGCGCGCCCGTTCCGGCGAGGAGATCACCGGCGCCTATCCCGAACTGCGCCCGCTGGCACAGGCACTGGGCCGGACCCCCACGATCCTGGACGGCGAGGTGCTGGCCGTCGACGAACACGGGCGTGCCGACTTCCAGTTGCTGCAGAGCCGGATGGGCCTGGCCCACGCCCCGGCCCGGGCGGCCCGGATGGCGGCGCGGGTCCCGGTCCATCTGGTGCTGTTCGACGTGCTGCTCCTGGCGGACCCGCTGCTCACCACGGCCTACGCGGACCGCCGGGCCCGCCTGGAGTCCCTGGCCCTGCAGGGGCCGTACTGGTCGACGCCGGGGGCCGTCGTCGGGCACGGCGCCGAGGCGCTGCGGGCCACCCGGGAACACGGTCTGGAGGGCCTGGTCTGCAAACGGCTCGACTCGCGGTACGAGCCGGGGGTGCGGTCCCGCGCCTGGATCAAGATCCGGAACCTGCACGCCGAGGACGTGATCGTCGGCGGCTGGCTGCCGGGCAAGGGGCGGCTCACCGGGCTGCCGGGCGCGGTGCTGGTCGGCCAGCGGTCCGCCGACGGGCGGCTGCGCTACGTCGGCGGGGTGGGCACCGGCTGGAGCGAGGCGGAGCGGACCGAACTGGCCGCGCTGCTGCGGGCCGCCGGCACCGACTCCTGCCCCTTCGACCCGGTCCCGGCGGTCCCGGGCGCCCGCTGGGTGCTGCCCCGGCTGGTCGGCGAGGTCGGATACAGCACCCGGACCCGGGCCGGGCTGCTGCGCCAGCCGTCCTGGCTGCGGCTCCGCCCTGACCTCGCACCGGAGGAGTCGGCGGCGGACCTGCCGGACGACCCGGGCTGACCGCCGGGCGACCTCCGGACGGCGGACGGCGGCCGGGGATGGCCCGGGCTGCGGCCGACAGGATGTCGGAATCGGTGGCCGGCGGGAAGGTCTATCGTGTCCCCATGTCGGTACCCGAGTTGATCCGTATCGTCTCCCGCGACTCGCCGATGGCGCTCGCTCAGGTGGCCCGTGTCCGGGCCGAGTTGGCCGCCCTGTATCCGCAGGTGCGCACCGAGGTCGTGCCGGTGAAGACGACCGGTGACAAGTGGCTGGGTGATCTGTCCCTGGTGGAGGGCAAGGGGGCGTTCACCAAGGAGGTGGACGCCGCGCTGCTGGCCGGTGCGGCCGATCTCGCCGTGCACTGCGTGAAGGACGTGCCCGCGGACCGGCCGCTGCCCGCCGGGACGGTGTTCGCGGCGTTCCTGAAGCGGGACGACATCCGCGACGCCCTCGTCCACCCGGGCGGGCTGACCCTGGACGAGCTGCCGCCGGGCACCCGGGTCGGCACCTCCGCGGTCCGCCGGGTCGCCCAGCTGTCGGCTACCCACCCGCATCTGGAGTGCGTGCCCTTCCGGGGCAACGTCAACCGGCGGCTGGAGAAGCTGGCCGCCGGCGAGGCCGACGCGCTGCTGGTGGCGATGTCGGGCCTGGAGCGGATCGACCGCACGGACGTGATCACCGAGGTACTGGACCCGGAGGCGATGATGCCGCCGATCGGCGCGGGCATCCTCGCGCTGCAGTGCCGGGAGGGCGACTCCGAGCTGATCGACGTGGTCAGCGGGCTCGGTGACCCGGACACCTACCGGGAGGCCACCGCCGAGCGGATGTTCCTGCACGTGCTCCAGGGCCACTGCAACAGCCCGATCGCCGGCTATGCCCGGGTCGACGGCGGCGGTGAGCTGTCGCTGCGCGCCTGTGTGTTCACCCCGGACGGCAAGACCCGGCTGAACGCCCACGAGTGGGCGGGCCGCCTCGACCCGGCGACGCTCGGGACCTCGGTCGCCGTGGCCCTGCTGCGGCAGGGCGCCCGGGAGATCATCGACGGTATCCCGCACTAGGCGCTTCGCTGGTAGGGCCGGGATGTGTCGTCGTTCGACTGCGGGTGCGTGGGGGTTGCTCGCGCAGTTCCCCGCGCCCCTTCGGAGCGCTGCCGAACCGCAGCGCACTTCGCCGGACCCGTTTGGGCGCTCGATCGGAAGGCCGCGATGCGCCTTCGGGGCGCTGCCGCTCAGGATGTGGTGGGGCCCGGTTCCGTCTGGTCCTTGAGGAAGGCTGTCACCTGGTGGGACAGGCTGCCCGGGCCGGCGGTCTGGCAGGCCGTGGCGGTGGTGGACTCCAGTACGCCGATGCCGCCCGCCCACAGCCGGCGTTCCGTCCACTCCTCGTCGACGCGCAGGTGGACCTGGATGTCCACCTGGGTCAGGGCGGCCTCCGAGCCGGCGGCGTAGAGGACGGCGGTGGCGCGGCGCAGCGGGTAGACGTCGAAACCCTCGATGAACTGGGAGTTGCGCCAGTCGATGAACGCGCCCTCGCCGTCGGGACCGACCCGGACGTCGATCTGGCCGTCCTCCAGTTGCACGCTGAAGTGACGGGAGCCGCGGTTCTCGATGGTCACCCGGGCACTGAAGTACGTCAGCCCGGCCGCGGCGTCGTCCCGGCCGCGAGGCGGCTCGGACTCCTCCAGGCGGTGGACGCGGACCCGCAGACCGGCATGCTCGTCGTACTCGTGCCAGTCCCCGACCACGTTCGGCTCGTACACAGTGCCCCTCTCGACCCACGCTGTTTATCTGTGCGCTCAGCGCACTGTCAAATGAGCGGAATGCGCTGTGGCCAGGGGGTTCGCCCGCTTTGATCGCTGATCAAGCGTTGCGCAGCGGTTATCCCGCTCCGGGCGTCCGGGCGGGTGGCGGGCGCGTGCCGCACATCACGTCGACGCGGGTCCCGGGTACGCGCCGGATCACCGGGCCAGGCGGCCGAGCAGCGAGGAGGCCGCGGTGACGCCGAGGGCGGCGGCGACCGCCAGCACGCCGAAGTCGAGGCCGAGGTGGGCGGGCGTGCCGAGCAGCAGGCCGCGCAGGGCGTCCACCTGGTAGCTCAGCGGGTTGATCTTGCTGACCACCTGGAGCCAGCCCGGCATGATCGCCACGGGGTAGAGGGCGTTGGAGCCGAAGAACAGCGGCATGGTGATCGCCTGTCCGATGCCCATCAGCCGGTCGCGGCTGAGGACGATGCCGGCGATGCTCATCGACAGGCAGGAGAAGAACGCGGAGGCGAGGACGACGGCGAGCCCGACCCCGAGCAGCTTCAGCGGGTTCCAGGTGAGCGAGACACCGAGGATCGCGGCGATGACGATGACCACGACGGCCTGGATCAGGGACTTCACCCCGGCCGCGAACGCCTTGCCGGTGATGAGGGCGGAGCGTGGGGTGGGGGTGACGAGGAGCTTGTTGAGGATGCCGGCGTCGCGCTCCCAGATGATCTGGATGCCGTAGAAGATGGCGATGAACATCGCGGACTGGGCGATGATGCCGGGCGCGAGGTAGTCGATGTACGGGATGCCGCCGGTGGGTATCGCCCGTATCCGGGTGAAGGTCTGGCCGAAGATCAGCAGCCAGAGGGCGGGCTGGATGGCCCGGGTGTAGAGCTCGGTGCGGTCATGGCGGAGCTTCTGGAGCTCCACGGCGCACATGGCGACGACCCGGGCGGGCAGCAGCCGCCATCCGGAGCGCGGCTGGGGCGGGGTCAGCAGCAGGGACGTGCCCGTGCGCTCAGCCGACACGGTTCGCGGTGCGGCGGGTGCTTCGGACATCGCGGAAACCTCCTGACTGGTCGTCGAGGCCGCTGCCGGCCACGTCGCGGAAGACGTCTTCGAGGGTGGGCAGGGCGTCGGTGCCCTGGCGTTCGGCGAGGCCGCGCCTGAGCTCGGCGGGGGTGCCGAGGGCGCGGATCCGGCCGCGGTGCATCAGGCCGACCCGATGGCAGTGCTGGTCGGCCTCGTCCATGTAGTGGGTGGTGACCAGGACGGTCATGCCGGTGGCTTCCCGCACGGCGTTGATCTGGTCCCACACGCTGGTTCGGGCGATCGGGTCGAGGCCGATGGTCGGCTCGTCGAGGATCAGCAGCCGGGGTGCGCTGACCAGCGCCTGGGCCAGTTCGAGGCGGCGGACCATGCCACCGGAGTAGGTACCGGCGAGGCGGTCGGCGGCGTCGGCGAGGTCCACCACCTCCAGCGCCTCGGCGACCCGTGCGGCCCGCTCGCGCCGGGGGACGTCGAAGACGCGGGCGAACAGCTCGACGTTCTCGCGTCCGGTGAGCCCGCTGTCGGCGGACAGCTGCTGCGGGACGTAGCCGAGCAGCCGGCGTACGGCCATCCGGTCCCGGCCGGTGTCGTGGCCGAAGACGCGGACCATCCCGGCGGGGACGGGCAGCAGGGTGGTGATGCAGCGGATGGCGGTGGTCTTGCCCGCGCCGTTGGGGCCCAGCAGCCCGAAGACCTCGCCCTCGCCGACGTTCAGGTCGAGTCCGTCGACGGCCCTGGTGTCCCCGAAGGAGTACGAGAGTCCGGTGCAGGCGACTGCGGGGGTGTCCGGCGTGGTGTCCGGCGTCATGATTCCTCGGCCTCCTCGTGCAGGGTGTCGGCCAGCCTGCGCAGCGCGGGCAGTGCCGCTCTCAGCGTCTCCCGGTCCGCCTCGTCCAGCCGGGCGACCTGGCCGGCGACGAGTTCGGCGCGGCGGCGGTGCCAGTCGGCGAGCCGTTTCTCGGCATCCTCGGTCAGCAGCAGCCGGGCGGCCCGCCGGTCGGCCGGGTCGGTCTCCCGGCGCATGAAGCCGTCCCTGACGAGCTGGTTGGCCAGGGTCGACACCGAGTTGCTCGCCAGGTACAGCTCCTTGGCGGCGTCCGAGATGCCGATCCCGGGCCGGGACTCGACCAGCCGCAGCAGCTCCACCTCGGCGCCGCGCAGCCGCGGCCGGCTGAGCCCGCGCCGCAACCGGCGGCGGATCAGCCGCTGGATGCCGACCAACGCGTCGGCGAGTTCTTCCGGAAAGGTCTCCGATTCCACACCTGGAAGATTACCTCTGCTACAGAGATATCTCCCCCAAGGGACGGTCAAGGGAGGGGCCGGGACGAGCCGAGGAGGAGTCGAGGGGGAGCCAGGGGGGAGATTGACAGAAGAATGAGAGCTATGTCACCTTTTTGAGTGAATTGTTTGCCTGTGCCCCATATGGGGCATCCGCAGTCCAGTGCTTCGGACCGGAGGCACGTGCGTGGGAGCCGGCTTTCGCCGACCGCCCCGTGTCCTCCCGAGGGTCCGAGCGCGTTCCTCCCACGGTGTCCGTCCACCAGCACCCGCTGAGGGAGGTGCGTGCGATGCGCGCCACCTGCACACCCAAGCCCCATCCGCACGACGACGCCCCGGACACGGCCCGGGACTTCCTGCGACTGGCCGAGCTGCCCGCGGGCCCGGAGCGCCGGGCGCTCCGGGACGAGCTGGTCGAGCTGTGGCTGCCCATGGCCGAGCGGATCGCCGTGCGGTTCCGCGGCCGCGGCGAGACCCTGGAGGATCTCTACCAGGTCGCCGCGCTGGGGCTGGTCAAGGCCGTCGACCACTACGACCCGGCACGCGGCCGGGCCTTCGAGGCCTACGCCGTGCCGACCATCACCGGCGAGATCAAACGCCACTTCCGGGACCACATGTGGACTCTGCACGTGCCGCGCCGGGTCCAGGAGCTGCGCAACCGGGTCCGTGCCGCCCTCAAGGAACTGGACCAGACGACCACGGGGCACGCCCCCACCGTCGCCGAGATCGCCGCGCGGGCCCAGCTCACCGAGAGCGAGGTGCGGGCCGGGATGGAGGCACTGGACTGCTACTCGGCGCTGTCGCTGGACGCCGAGGTGCCCGGCGCCGACGGCTACGCGCTGGGCGACACCCTGGGCAGTCCCGACCCCGGCTACGACCTGATCGTCGACCGCACCGCCGCGGAACCCTGCCTGCAGGGGCTGCCCGAGCGTGACCGGCTCATCCTCTATCTCCGGTTCTTCTGCGGCATGACGCAGAGCCGGATCGCCGATCAGCTGGGCATCTCCCAGATGCATGTGTCCCGCCTGCTCAGCGCCTGTTTCGACCGGCTGCGCGAGGAACTGCTGGCCGAGACCGAGACCCGCTGAGGCTCACCCGGCGGGCGGGGCGCCGGGGACCTGCGTCGGGCCGTACCGCTCCAGCGCCTCCCCCAGCTCCGTGCGGATCTCGTCCGGCATCTCGCCGGTGCGCCCCCAGACCAGGATCAGCTCCGCGACGTCGCGCAGCTTGATGTTGGTGTGCTGGGAGACCTCCCGGAGCACCTCCCAGCCCTCGTCGGGCGTCACCCGGCCGAGCGCGACCACCATCCCGATGGCCTGGTCCACCACGGCATGGGAGGCGACGGCTTCCTTGAGCTGGTCGACCTCTTCCTGAAGGTGGAGGATCCGGTCCGGCTCACTCTCGTCCATCCACTCATCGTGTCACTCGTTCGGCGCCGTGCCACCGGGGTACTCGGCAGGCGTTCCCGCCGCTTCCGGTTGGAGACTGGTGGCAGACCGGTCCCCCGCCGGCCCCGACACCAGGACGCGAGTGCCATGAACGACGACACGCCTGCCCCCCGACCGGTGCAGAAGAAGCGAGCGGTGATCTCCACGCACTCGGTCTTCGGTGCCCCGTGCTGGGTGAGCCTGACCAGCCGCGACCTCCAGACGACCGAGGACTTCTACAGCGCCGTGCTCGGCTGGCGATGGCGCAGTGTCCGGCTCGGCGACCACTTCCGGATCGCGCTGGCGGACGGGGTGCCGGTGGCCGGCATCGCCGCGGTCGCCGCGATGTGGCAGATGGCGGTGGCCTGGACCCCGTACTTCGCGGTGCCCGACGCGGACGAGGCGGTGGCCCGGGCGCGCGAGCGCGGCGGCACCCCCGCGGTGGGGCCGCTGTCCTTCCCGCCCGGCCGGGCGGCGTTGATCGCCGACCGGGACGGCGCCGTCTTCGGTATCTGGGAAGGGGAACTCGTCTCCAACTGGGAGACCTGGCGGCGCGCCGCCCCGACCTTCATCCGGCTGCACACCCGCAACGCCTTCGACTCGGCGATGTTCTACGGCGAGGTCCTCGGCTGGGCCTCCGACAAACCGGGCTGCTGCGAGGTCGAGTACGTGGGCGGCGAGGTCGTGCTGCGCAGCCGGGGCGATGCGGTGGCCCGCATCGACTCGGGGGCGGTGGAGGCGGCCCCCGACCCGTCGGTACGGCCGCACTGGCAGATCCACTTCGCGGTCACCGACGTCGCCGAGTGCGCACGGGCCGCCGAGAAGCACGGCGGCAGCGTGCTGAGCGAGGAGGACACCGAGGCGATCCTCCGGGATCCGGACGGGGCCCAGTTCACGGTGACGACGGCCCGCGGGGCGCGATAGTGGTCGTCGGCCGCGGGTGCGTGGGGGTTGCTCGCGCAGTTCCCCGCGCCCCTGAAGGGGCGCACTGCAGCGCCCCTTCTTTT
>NZ_JBSHBL010000137.1:0-16060 GCF_053611985.1 Streptomyces sp. NPDC054770 | reverse complement strand
GCGCCGGCCGCCCGGGAGGGACGGCCGGCGCCGGGGTGCTACGCGGGAGCCGTCAGCTGGGCGGCCACCGAGGCGCCGTCCAGCCACACGTTCTCCCGGGAGATCCGGCCGTCGCGGAACTCGAAGACGTGCAGGATCCGGAAGGTGATCCGGCGGCCGCCGCCCGGAATCCCCAGGAAGGAGCCCGGGACGGTGCCCGTCATCACGTTCTCCATGGTGACGGCGTCGTCGGAGTAGTAGGTGCGGGTGCGCTCCTCGCTCTCGGCGCGGAAGTCCTTGCACAGCTGGCGGTAGAAGTCGAGCGCCGCCGGGATGCCGTGCTTCGGGCCGTTCGGGTCGCCGACGACGTCGTGCTCGATGTCGTCGGTGTAGACGGCGACCGAACCCTCCGGATCACCGCGTTCCTCGGCGCTCATGTGCGCCTCGATCAGCGCTTCCATATCGGCGGGTGTCATGGAGCCCATGGTCGGGAGCCCCCTCTCTCGTCGCGCCGCACGCTCCTCGCGGAGTCCGCGGCCCCCGTAATGAGACAGTGATAACGTAATGAGAAAATTTTCTCACAACAAGGGGGATTCTCATCATGGAGGGGAGCGAAAGAAGCGCGAGGGGCGCGCAGGACGGCCGGCGCAACCAGAAGCTGCGCACCCGCCGGGCGCTCGTCGACGCGGCCGCGGAGCTGCTCCGCGAGGGACACGCGGTCACCATCGCGGAGGTCGCGGAGGCCGCCCGGGTCTCGACCGCCACCGCCTACCGCTACTTCTCCAGCCCCCAGGAGCTGATCCGGGAGACCCGCACCCTGATGCGCACCCCGGACCTCACGGCGGACCTGCCGGACGATCCCGCCGAGCGCGTGGACACGGTCGTCTCCCGGGTGGCCGACATGCAGCTGGCGAACGAGCCGGGGTGGCGGGCGATGCTCGGCGCCAGCCTGGAGCGGTACTTCCAGCAGGGCGACGGGCAGGAGGACTACCCGACCCGCAGCCGCAACCGCCTCGACCTGACCCGCACCGCCCTGGACCCGCTCGCCGCGGCCCTCCCGCCGGCCGCCCTGCGCCGGCTGACCATGGCACTCACCCTGGTCTACGGCGTGGAGGCACTGGTCTCGACCCGTGACGTCTGCGAACTGGACCCGGCGGAGGCGAAGGACGTCATGCGCTGGGCGGCCCGCGCCCTGCTGGACACGGCGCTGCGGGAGGAGGCCGGCGGCTAGGGCCGCGCCGTCGCGTACGCGCCGTTGTGGTCGGGGGTGGCCGGCCAGGTGGGACGGCGCATCCCGTGCAGGTTGCGGTACTCGGCGCGGGGCGGGGAGGACCAGCCGGCGAGCAGGCCGGGGTCGACGCGGTACACCTCGACGTGGATCGGGTGGCAGACCTCGACCGGGTCGTGCGCGTCCGGGCCCCACATGGGGACGGACAGGTCTCCGCCCGGGCAGGTGGACAGCGCGCACAGCAGATCGAGTTCGGCGAAGAACTCGAAGTGGTCGCCGGGCCGGGCCGGGCAGTCCTTCATGAAGTACTGGTCGGCCTCGTTGAGCCCGGTGCACTGGAAGACGTTGAGCACGTCGTGCACGTCGAACTCGGTGAGCCCGTACGGCAGGACCGCGCGGACCAGGTTCGAGTGGCAGTGGAAGTCGAAGTCCTCGCCGGTGAGCATCCGGTTGACGTAGGGATCGCAGCGGGTGCCCAGCAGATCGTGCACCCTGCCGCCCTCGGCGTCGCTGCCGTAGCCGGCCAGGGTGTCGTCGGTGACCGTCAGCAGCGGCCGCAGGAAGGGCAGGGTGGACCAGAGCCGGTCGTAGGTGCTGACGTGGGCGCGCTGCAGTTGCCGGGTGCGGGCGGCCCACAGCCGTTCCCGCGGGTCGGCGAGGTTCCACACGTTGAGGTCGCCGACCTGCGGTCCGTCCACGGTGACGAGCCGGCACAGGTGGCCGGCGGGCACCTCCCAGGCCCGTCCGGAGCGGATCGGGACGGTGAAGGCGTCGACCAGGGTGCGGCCCTCGGGGGTGCCGGAGACGCGGTCGTAGAACGCCCGGTCCACGTCCAGCGGGCCGCCCTTGGTGGCCTGGTATGCGGCGGCGGTGGTGGCCATGCGGGTCTTCTTTCTCGGGGGGTACGGAGAGGTGCGAGGGGGGCGGCGGGTCAGGTCGGAAGGCGCCACGGGTCCTGCGGGGCGCCCCCGAGCGCGGCGAGGAACCGTTCCACGCGGGGCTCGCCGGAGCGGCCGAAGACCTTCTCCGGCGGGCCCTGGAGGAGGATCCGCCCCTCCTCCATGAAGACGACCCGGTCGGCCACCTCGCGGGCGAACCGCATCTCGTGGGTGACGACGACCATGGTGGTGCCGTCGGCGGCGAGGTCGCCCATGACGGCCAGCACCTCGCCGACGAGTTCGGGGTCGAGGGCCGAGGTGGGCTCGTCGAAGAGCAGCACACTGGGGTTCATGGCCAGCGCCCGGGCGATGGCGACCCGCTGCTGCTGGCCGCCGGAGAGCTGGTGCGGGTACTTGCCGGCGTGCGCCTCCATGCCGACCCTGCGCAGCAGTTCACGGGCGCGGGTCTCGATCGCCTCCCGCCGTCCGAGGCGCAGCCGGAGCGGGGCGAGGGTGACGTTCTGCAGCACGGTCTTGTGCGGGAAGAGGTTGAACCGCTGGAAGACCATGCCCACCTGGCGTCGCTGCCGGGCCAGTTCACGGTCCCGGCCGCCCAGCGGGGTGCCGTCGACCTCGACGGTGCCCCGGTCGGGCCGCTCCAGATGGTTGAGGGTGCGGATCAGCGTGGTCTTGCCGGAGCCGGACGGGCCGATGACGGCGACCACCTCACCGCGGTGCACGTCGAGGTTCACCGGGTGCAGGACCTGGACGGGGCCGAAGTACTTCACCAGGCCGCGGGCACGGATCACGGCCTCGGAGCGCCGCGGGGAGAGCGGGCGGACCCGCCCGGCCGGCGCGGGCACCGGGACCGGGACCGGGACGGGGACCGGCGCCGTGGGGGCCTCGGCCGCCGTGCGCGGACGGCGTCTGCGGACGTCGAGCCGGCGTTCCAGCAGGGCGCGGAAGCCGTCGAAGACGGTGACCAGGAAGACGTAGTAGACGGCGACGGCGAACAGCGTCTCCAGGACCTTGAAGTTCTGGGTGTACAGGCGCTGGCCGACGAGCAGCAGCTCGGCCAGCGAGATCGAGCTGACCAGGGAGGTCAGTTTGAGGATGCTGACGAACTCGTTGCCGAGCGCCGGCAGCGCCACCCGGAAGGCCTGCGGCACCACGACGTGCCGCTGCACGCCCGCGTAGGGGATGCCCAGGGCCTGTGCGGCCTCGCCCTGGTCCTTGCCGACGGACAGCAGGCCGCCGCGGTGGATCTCGGCGATGTACGCGGTCTCGCTGAGCACCAGCGCGACCAGTCCGGCGACGAAGGGGCTGGAGATCAGGGACTTGAGCCCGGGGAAGAGCTGCGGGGAGTTGTAGACGAAGATCAGCAGCACCAGCAGGGGCAGGCTGCGGAAGAACCAGATGTATCCGGAGGCCGCCAGCCGCAGCGGGCGCAGCCGGGACTGCCGGGCCAGGGCGACCAGCAGGCCGAGCGCGGTGGAGACGACCCAGGCGGAGACGGCGAGTTCGACGACGAGCAGGGCGGCGCGCCACAAATCGCCGTCGGTGAACAGGCCCAGGGTGTAGTTCCAGTCGAAGCTGCCCATGGTGCGCTCAGCTCCCCTGCGGCCGGGCGAGGTTGTACTTCTTCAGCAGGTCGTCGTAGGTGCCGTCGCTCTTCAGCTTGGCGAGCGCCTTGGTGAGGGTGGTCCGCAGGGCGGTGTTGCCCTTCTTGACCGCCAGGCCGGAGGTGACCGGGTAGAGCGGGGCGGTGCTGGTGACGGCCAGTCTGCCGCCGGTCTTGTCGGCGGCGGCCTTGGCGACGGCGCTGTCGGTGACCTGGGCGTCGACCTGGCCGGAGAGGAGCGCCTGGGTGCCTTCGGGGTCGGAGGTGAACTCCCGTACGTCGATCGCCTTCCTGCCCGCGGCGGTGCACTTGCCGCTCGCGTCGCCGCGCAGTTCCTGGACGATCTCCCCGCCCTTGATCACGGCGACGCTCTTGCCGCACAGGTCGGCCGCGGTGGCGGGCCGGCCGCCGTCGGCGGATCTGACGACGATCGAGTTGCCGGTGGTGAAGTAGGGGATGAAGTCGACCTGCTTCCTGCGCGCGTCGGTGATGTACAGGTCGGAGGCGATGACGTCGAAGTGGCCGGTGCCGAGTCCGGCGATGAGCTGCTCGAAGCGGGTGTCGACGAACGCCGCCTTCAGCCCGGCGGCCCCGGCGAGCGCCCGGGCGATCTCGGGGTCGAAGCCGGCGGGCGTCTTGCCGCTCAGGTAGGCGTACGGCGGATAGGTGAGGTCCGATCCGACGGTGAGGGTGCCGGCGGACTGGGTGCCGGCGCTGTCGGCCGATGCGGCCGACGAGGAGCCCGAACAGCCGGCGAGGGTGAGGAGCGCACCGGCGGTCGCGACGGCCGGTGCGGTACGGGCGAGGGTGTTCAAGCGCATGGGGGCCTCCGGCCGGCGCATGAGATTGTTGAACAATTGGTTGCCGATGATGATGACCCGCCGTCGTTTCAGTCAAGTAAAAAGCTGGAATTCATGCGAAGTCCGTCATCAAGACCATGCTGGATTGTTCAACAGACCGTGCGGTAGGGTGCTGGACATGTCACAGACCCTGGACGACGGCACGACCGCCGGTGCGGGACGTCCCGCACTGGTGGCCCACACCCTGCGGGAACGGATCGTCGAAGGGGAGCTGCCGCCCGGCACCCCGCTGCGGGACGTGGCGCTCTCCGCGGAACTCGGCGTGTCCCGCAACACCCTGCGGGAGGCGCTGCGCGCCCTGCACGAAGAGGGCCTCGTGACGCAGCAGTTGCACAAGGGCACCACGGTGCGCACCCTGTCCACCGCGGACGTCAAGGACATCTACACCGCCCGGCGGACCCTGGAGCTCGCCGCCGTGGAGGAGAGCCCGCTCGCGCCGGAGCCGCTGCTCGACGCGCTGGAGGCCAAGGTCTCGGACGCCGAACGCGCGGTGCGCACCCAGGAGTGGAACAAGGTGGGGACCGCCTCGCTGCGCTTCCACCAGGCCCTGGTCGCCCTGCTGGGCAGCGCCCGGCTGGACGGCTTCTTCCGGGTCACCGTCGCCCAGCTGCGGCTGGCGTTCGCCGTCATGGCCGACGAGGCGGCGTTCCAGGCCCCGTGGGTGGCGTCCGACCGGGAGATCTGCGACCTGGTCCGCGGCGGCCGGCGGCAGGAGGCCAGGACGGCGCTGCGGCTCTATCTCGACGACTCCGAGCGGAAGGTGCTCGACGCGGTACGCGCGGACTCCCGGACCTCGGCGGTGCCCACGCCGGTCCCGCGGAGCAGGTCGTGACACCGCCCCGCGGGACCCGGCACACCGGTACCTCTCGTACGGCGGCTACGGCAGGGTCTTCTCGTACGACGCGTCGTGGTCGGAGTCGTAGACGAGCTTGCCCGTCGTGTCGTAGCCCTTCAGGTGCGGGGCCGCGGTGACCTGCTTGTCCAGGGTGCCGGTGGCGACGAACCAGCCGTGGTCGAGGACCACCTCGCCCGCGCCGCCGCCGTACGAGACCGTCATCGTGGCCACCGAGGCACGGTAGCCGCCGATGATCCCCCAGCGGAACGGCAGCTTCCAGTGGCCCTTGTCGATGACCGACTGCTCGTACAGCTTGCCGCTGTTGATGTCCGGGACCACGGCCGTCTTCGCGTCGCCGAAGGGGTCGCCGCTGCTGGTGTTCAGACCGGAGGCGGCGTCGTCCTTGATGGTGCAGATGAGCCGGGTCGGCACGGGCTTCTCCCGTACCGCGACCACGAAGTAGCCGTCGCCCGGGGCGTTGGAGTCGCCGGTGCTCCGCATCGCCAGGATGATCCGGTAGTCGGCCGGCCTACCCAGGTCGGTGTAGGTCGGGTCCTTGGGGATGCGGTGCGCCTTGTTGTAGTCGAGGCACTTGCCGAGCCCCTCGGCGGCCTGGTCGAAGGTGATCCCGTCCAGCAGCTGCTGCGCGGACGCCGGGTGGGCCGGCTCCGTCGAGGTGGCCGACGGTGCCGACGGTGCCGGGGGCGACGCGGTGGCCGACCGGGCCGGGGGCGACGCGCTGGCCGACCGGGTCGGTGCCGGGTGCTCGCTGGCCAGGACGGTGGGACTGGGCCCGGCCGGACTCGTCGTGGTGCCGCCGCCCAGCGCGTACGCGCCGACCGGCACCACCGCCAGCGCCGCCAGCGCCGCCCCGCCCACGGCCAGGCGCCGCCGCCGCTCCAGCACGCCGCGCCGCCGGATCTCCGGGTACGGCGCCGGTGACGGCCGGACCAGCGCCGCGTCCCCCGCCAGCAGCGCCCGCACCCGGGCCTCGAACTCCGGCTCGGCCGCCCCGCCCTGCTTCTGACCGCTCACCTGCTGCCTCCCTGCACGGGCGCCGCGTGGCTCATGGCCTGCGCGAGTCCCGGAACCGTACGCAACTTCGCCAGGCCCTTGGACGCCTGGCTCTTGACCGTGCCCGGGGAGCAGCCGAGCACCTCGGCGACCTCGCCCTCGGACAGGTCCTCCCAGTACCGCAGCACCACCACCGCGCGCTGCCTGGGCGGCAGCCCGGCCAGGGCCGCGAGCAGCGTGCCGCGCTCGTCGGCCCGGGACACGGCGTCGTCCTGCCCCGCGCGCTCCGGCGGCGCGGCGGTCAGCGACTCGGTGACCCGGCGCTTGCGGAACCGGTCGCTGTTGCAGCTGACCAGCATGCGGCGGACGTACGCCTCCGGATGGTCGGTCCGGGAGACGCGCCGCCAGGACCGGTAGGCCTTCGCCAGCGCGGTCTGCGTCAGGTCCTCCGCGTGGTGCGGGTCACCGGTGAGCAGATAGGCGGTCCGCACCAGATGCGACCACCGTGCTCTGACGAATTCCTGGAACTGGGCCTCTAGTTCGGCCTGCATCAGCCACCCCCTCGCCCTCCAGACCACCGCAGACGTGGATTCGGTTGCCCGGCGGGCGCAGGCGGACCGGGGCGGCCCGGGGCGGACCGCTCAGTGGGTCTCAGGGGGCCGGGAGGCGGCGGAACTCGATCGTGTCGTACGCGGTCTTGGTGCCCGTCTCGTACAGCACGCCGATCGTGCTCCGGTCCACCTGGACCAGGTCGGAGTAGGCGGCCTTCAGGTCGGACAGGGTGCGGAACCTTTCGAAGGTGATGCCCTGGTCGGCGCTGGTCCACAGGGCCATGGACCTGCGGGCCGTCGGGACCGAGGGGGCCGAGAAGAGCAACGGGCCTTCGGCGCCCGGGAGCTGGAGGACCGAGCCCTCGACCACCGGGACCCTGGCGAGGGTCGGCTGGACGGTGAAGGCGGCGTCCAGGCTCTCGCCGCCGTCGCTCGACCAGGCCTCCAGGCGGTTGCCGGGGCTGGAGCCGTTCTGGTCGCGGGCGTTGAAGTAGAGGCGGCCGTCGGGGAGTTGGGCGGCGGTGGTCTCGTTGGCGTTGTCGTGGCCGGTGTAGGAGTCGTCGACGAAGCCGAGGTGCCAGCTCAGGCCGCCGTCGTCGCTGTAGATCGCGTGGCCGCCGTAGTACCTGGCCTCCCGGCCGGTGTCGGCGGAGCCGGCCCGCGGGGCGGCGGAGTGGTCGGCGGCGACGACCAGGCGGCCGCGGTGCGGTCCCCGGATGAGCGCGACGGCGTGCCCGGGGCCGGTGGCGTACCAGCGCCAGCCGGACAGCTTCACCTGGGCGGTGATCTCGTGCGGGCGGGTGAAGTGGCGTCCGTCGTCGCGGCTGCGCTGCACGTACACCCGGCGGCTCTGCGCCCTGGCGACCTGGCCGCGCATGATCTGGTCCTCGTTCACCGAGCCGTCGTTGTACGAGGTCACCAGGACCACCTGGCCGCTTCTCGGGTCCACCACCGGCGCCGGGTTGCCGCGGGTGTTCCCGGCCCCGTCGGCCACCACCCGCAGCGGGTCCCAGGTGCAGCCGCCGTCGCTGGAGCGCCTCAGCACGACATCGATGTCACCGCTGTCCCCGGTGGTGCTGTGCCGGCCCTCGGCGAAGGCGAGCAGGGTGCCGTGGGTGCTGCGCACGACGGCCGGGATGCGGAACTGGGCGTAGCCGCCCTCGCCGGAGACGTACGGCACGGAGGACTCGCACCCGGTGGCCGCCCGGGCCCTGGGCTCGACCGTGAACGCCCCGAGCAGCAGGGCGGCGGCGAGGGAGATCCGGCCCGCGCGGGTCACAGGAGACACATGGCTCACCCCTCCATGGTCCTCCCGTCCGCCCTCCTCGCACGCCCATAACGCCCAAACGGGTCAAAAGGTTTGGCATGCCGTCAGCTCGGGCAGAACCGGCGCGACCCGGGCGCCGGGATCAGGAGGGCATGCGCGCCCGGTGGCCGCGGCTCAGGACGGTGTGCGCGCCCGATGGCCGCGGCTCAGGACGGCGTGCGCGCCGCCGCCAGCAGGCGGGTCACGTCGTCGGCGCAGATGGTGAGGGCCGCGCCGACCGTCCCCAGGACCTCGCGTTCGGCGTTGGTGTAGGGGCCGTCGGCGAGCGCGATCCGGGCGGCCTGGAGGAGCAGGGACTCGCGGCCCGCGGGGGCGAGGTGCGGGGCCAGCGGATCGAGGGCCTCGTGGAGTTCTATCGCCAGGCTCGCACGGTACGGCTGTTCGAAGACCCGTCCGGTGTCGGCGGCGAGGGCCTCGACCAGCGCGCTCAGCTGGTCCTCCGTGGCCTCCTCGAAGCCGGCCGCGCGGACCGCGCCGGCCGCCGCCTCCAGGGCGGCACGGGCGCAGGTGCCGCCCGCGGCGAGGACGGCCAGGGCGACGGTGTGCACGGCGTCGCGGAGCATCGCCGAGAAGCGGGTGGTGGTGGGGTGGTCGAGGACGTCGGTGCCGAAGTGGTGGCGGCAGGCGGCGCACTCCACGACCGGACCGGTGGTGCCGCGCGGCAGCACGGGCACGCCGAGCAGGGTGAAGCGGCGACGGCCGGTGAGCCGCTGGTAGTTGCGGTCGCCGCCGCAGCCGGGGCAGAAGAACTCGCCGTCGCCGACGGGTGTCCATGCGGTGCGGGTGCCCAGGATGCGGGCAGGCCTGGTGGTTCGGCCGTCTCGTCCCCTTACTGGCAGCACGTCGCACCTCCGTAACGCCGTGGCAACATCGCCACCGCTGGCGTGATGTTAGCCACATGGAGGAGCCGGAGTCAGTACCTCGTACGAGACCTGTCCGTGACCTGCACATCGAGTTGGCCGGGAAACAACCCGGCCCTGACCGCCGGATGAGGCGGCCAGGGCCGTGAAGTCGCTGGTCGGAAGGGGTCAGCGAGCGGCGCGGTTCACCGCGGAGACGACCGCCTTCAGTGACGCACGCGTCGTGTTCGCGTCGATGCCGATACCCCACAGGATCTTGCCGTCGATCGCGCATTCGATGTAGGAGGCGGCCTGCGCGGAGGCGCCCTCGCTCATCGTGTGCTCCTGGTAGTCCAGGAGACGTACATCGATGCCCAGGCCCACCAGCGCGTCGAAGAACGCGGAGATCGGGCCGTTGCCGGAGCCGGTCAGCACGGTGTCCTCGCCGTCGACGACGGCCTCGACGGTGAGGGTGTCGGTGCCGTCGGTGTCGGTGGTCGACTGGCCGGTGCGGACCTGGATGCGGCCCCAGGGGTTCTCCGGGTTCGGCAGGTACTCGTCCTGGAAGACCGACCAGATGTCGGCGCCGGTGACCTCGCCGCCCTCGGCGTCCGTTTTCGCCTGGATGATCTTCGAGAACTCGATCTGCATCCGGCGCGGCAGGTCCAGCTTGTGGTCGTTCTTCAGGACGTACGCGATACCGCCCTTGCCGGACTGCGAGTTGACCCGGATGACCGCCTCGTAGGAGCGGCCGACGTCCTTCGGGTCGATCGGCAGGTACGGCACCGCCCACTCGATGTCGTCGACGGTGACGCCCTTCGCGGCCGCGTCGGCCTCCATGGCGTCGAAGCCCTTCTTGATGGCGTCCTGGTGGGAGCCGGAGAAGGACGTGTAGACCAGGTCGCCCACGTACGGGTGGCGCGGGTGGACCTCCATCTGGTTGCAGTACTCCCACACCCGGCGGATCTCGTCGATGTCGGAGAAGTCGATCTGCGGGTCGACGCCCTGCGAGAACAGGTTCATGCCCAGGGTGACCAGGTCGACGTTGCCGGTGCGCTCGCCCTGCCCGAACAGGCAGCCCTCGACGCGGTCGGCGCCGGCCATCACCGCCAGTTCGGCGGCGGCGACTGCGGTGCCGCGGTCGTTGTGCGGGTGGACGGAGATGCAGACGTGCTCGCGGCGGGAGAGGTTGCGGTGCATCCACTCGAAGCGGTCGGCGTGCGTGGACGGCGTCGAACGCTCCACCGTGGCGGGCAGGTTGAGGATGATCTCGCGGCCCGGACCCGGCTGGTAGACGTCCATGACCGCCTCGCAGACCTCCAGCGCGAAGTCCAGCTCGGTGTCGGTGAAGATCTCCGGCGAGTACTGGTAGCCGAACTCGGTCTCCGGGCCCAGCAGCTTCTCGGCGTACTCCGTCACCAGGCGGGTGCCGTCGACGGCGATCTGCTTGATGTCGTCCTTGGAGCCGCGGAAGACGACCCGGCGGAAGACCGGGGCGGTCGCGTTGTACAGGTGGACGGTGGCCCGCCGGGCGCCCTTCAGCGACTCGACCGTCCGCTCGATCAGGTCCTCGCGGGCCTGGGTCAGTACGGAGATGGTCACGTCGTCCGGGATCGCGCCCTCTTCCTCGATGATCGAGCGCACGAAGTCGAAGTCGGTCTGGCCGGAGGCCGGGAAGCCGACCTCGATCTCCTTGTAGCCCATCTTGACCAGCTGGTCGAACATCCGGCGCTTGCGCTCGGGCGACATCGGGTCGATCAGGGACTGGTTGCCGTCGCGCAGGTCGGTGGAGAGCCAGCGGGGAGCGGCGGTGATCCGGTTGTCCGGCCAGGTGCGGTCCGGGATGTCGACCTGCTCGTAGCGGCCGTACTTGTGGATCGGCATGGTGCTGGGCTGCTGGCGGTTCGCCATGATTGCGGGGCTCCTAGTGGGTGTCCGGAAGGACGGCCGACGACGCAACGCGAAGCTCCGCGGGGAGGGAGTCGACCTGGACTACAGGCCCTCGCCGCGGCAGCTAAGAAGAAGCAGCCCGAAACGCATGATGCTCCGCATGCTAGCCGAGCCCCTTCGGACGCGGGGCGCCGTATCAGTATGCGGGACCGCAGGGATAAACAGGACAAAACGTGCGCCATACCACCCCCCCCTTACGGAGGGTGGCCAATTGTCACCGTATTTCACCAATCACGGTTGCAGGTAGTGACAGTCGTGTGACTCAATGCAAGGGTGCGGTGCATGACGACCAACGGGGGCTCTGAGCCCGTCATCCGCCGCACGCCCGTCTTCTGCACGATCGTGCCGCCGCACATCCTCGACCACCTCGCCACCCACGAGGACCAGGCACTCGCCGACTCCGCGCTGCGCACCCTCCAGCACGACTCGGCCGCCCGCACCCGCCGCCGCGTGACCGCGGTCCGCACCCTGGCGACCGCCGCCGCCCCGGCCGCCGCCGACAGCACACCCCACCGCACGATCTACGACGCCGGGCACCGCACCGACCTGCCCGGCACCGAGGTCCGCGCGGAGGGCTCCGAGCCCGGCCAGGACGCCACCGTCAACCGCGCCTACGCCGGCCTCGGCGCCACCTTCGAGCTGTACCTGAAGGCGTACGAGCGCGACTCCATCGACGGCGAGGGCCTGCCGCTGAACGCGAGCGTCCACTACGACGTCAACTACGACAACGCCTTCTGGAACGGCGACCAGATGGTGTTCGGCGACGGCGACGGCGAGATCTTCACCGACTTCACCAGCTCCGTCGACGTGATCGGCCACGAGCTCACGCACGGCGTCACCCAGTACACCGCCAACCTGGAGTACTACGGCCAGTCCGGCGCCCTCAACGAGTCGGTCTCCGACGTCTTCGGCTCGCTCATCAAGCAGTACTCCCTCGGCCAGAGTGCCGACCACGCCGACTGGCTGATCGGCGAGGGCCTGCTCGCCCCGGGCGTGCACGGCGTGGCGCTGCGCTCCATGAAGGCCCCGGGCACGGCGTACGACGACCCGCGCCTCGGCAAGGACCCGCAGCCGGCGACCATGCAGCACTACGTGAAGACCAGCCGGGACAACGGCGGGGTGCACATCAACTCCGGCATCCCCAACCACGCCTTCTACCTGCTCGCCACCGCCCTCGGCGGCAACGCCTGGGAGCGGGCCGGACAGATCTGGTACGACGTCCTCACCGGCGGCGAACTCCGGTCGGACGCCACGTTCGCGGACTTCGCGAAACTCACCGTCGCCGCGGCCAAGACCCGCTACCAGGCGGGCGAGGAGAGCGAGGCGGCCCTCAAGGCCTGGGCCCAGGTGGGGGTGCAGGCCGCCTGAATCCGTACTAGACATGAGCCCATGCGTATTCAGGTGAGGCGCACGGGCGGGTTCGCGGGCATCGAGCGCCGGGCCGAGGTGGACACCTCGGGCCGGCCCGACGCCCCCGAGTGGCAGGCCCTGGCCGAGCGCGTACTCGCGGCCGGCCGGGGCACCCCGCCACCAGGGGTGCCGGACGGGTTCGCGTACGAGATCACGGTGGACGGACGGACGGTGTACGCGGCCGACCCGCGGCTGTCCGAGGACCAACGCGAACTGATCTCACGGGTGTTGAAGGAAGGAGCGTGACCAGGTCCCGTAACGGGTAGTTCACGCCCGGGCGTTGACTTACGTTACCGGGGGTAAGGATGATCCCGGCCATGGCGACAGACGCGGTCCATCCGATCCCCCGCTTCCCCGACGGCTTCCTCTGGGGCGTCTCGACCTCGGCGCATCAGATCGAGGGCGCGGCCGGCCTGCGGGAGCCGTCCGTGTGGGACGTGTTCGAGGCGGAGCCGGGCCGGATCAAGGACGGCTCCACGGCGGCGGTGGCCTGCGACCACTACCACCGCCACGGCGAGGACGTGGCGCTCCTTGCCGGCCTCGGCGTGGACGCGTACCGCTTCTCCATATCCTGGCCGCGGGTGCGCTCGGCGGGCGGCCTGGACTTCTACGACCGCCTGGTGGACGAGCTGTGCGCGGCGGGCGTCCGCCCCGTCCCGACCCTCTTCCACTGGGACCTGCCGGTCGCCCTGCAAGAGAAGGGCGGCTGGCTGGACCGGGACACGGCGGCGCACTTCGCCGAGTACGTCTCGACGGTCGCGGACCGGCTCGGCGACCGGGTCAAGAAGTGGATCACCCTCAACGAGCCCGCCGAACAGACCCTGTTCGGCTACGCCCTGGGCGCCCACGCCCCCGGCAAGCAGCTGATGTTCGACGCCCTCCCGGTCGCCCACCACCAGCTCCTCGCCCACGGCCTGGCGGTACGGGCGCTGCGCGCGGCCGGCGCCGCCGACATCGGCATCGCCAACTCCCACGGCCCGACCTGGCCCGCCTCGCAGGAACCCGCCGACCTGGAGGCGGCCGCCTTCTACGACCTCCTCCTCAACCGCCTGTTCGCCGAACCGCTCCTGCTCGGCGAGTACCCGGACGGCATGGGCGACCTGATGCCCGGGGACGTCGCCGCCGACCTGAAGGTGATCGCCGAGCCGCTCGACTGGTACGGCATCAACTACTACGCCCCGACCAAGGTGGGCGCCCCGCAGGGCACCGAGATCGAGTTCGGCGGCCTCACCCTCCCCGCCGAACTCCCCTTCTCCGTGCAGGACATCGAGGACGTCCCGGTGACGGACTTCGGCTGGCCGGTCGTCCCGGAGGGCCTCACCGAACTCCTCACCGCCTTCCGCGACCGCTACGGCGACCGCCTCCCGCCCGTCGTCATCACCGAGAACGGCTGCTCGTACCAGGGCCTCGACGACCAGGACCGCATCACCTACCTGGACGGCCACATCCGGGCGCTGCACAGGGCGGTCGAGGCCGGCGTGGACGTGCGCGGCTACTTCGTCTGGTCGCTCCTGGACAACTTCGAGTGGGCGGAGGGGTACGCGCGCCGCTTCGGCCTGGTCCACGTCGACTACGCGACGCAGGCGAGGACGCCGAAGTCGTCGTACGCCTGGTACCGGGACGTCCTGCGGGCGCAGAGATGACGACGACCCGTGAGCCGGCCGAGCCGGCCGCCGCCCTGGCCGAGCCCGTCGAGCGGGTCGGACGGGGCTGGACGTCGGCGCTCTCCCTCGCCAACGGGGCGATCTGGGTGGGCTGGTACGGCCCCCTGCAGATCCTGCTCGCCTCCCAGGCCAAGGACTTCGCGCCCGGCTCCGGGATGTCGAAGGAGACGATGCTGGCCTGGGTGACCGGCGTCGGCGCGGTGGTGTCGCTGGCCGCCAACCCGGTCTTCGGCGCGCTGTCGGACCGTACGACGTCCCGCTGGGGCCGCCGCACGCCGTGGATCGTCGCCGGTACGGCGGGCGGGGCACTGTCCCTGCTGCTCCTCGGGGGCGCCGGTGGCATGGGGACGATGATGCTGGGCTGGTGCCTGGTCCAGCTGACCCTGAACGCGGCCTTCGCGGCGGTCACGGCGGCGGTGCCGGACCGGGTGCCGAGGCTCCAGCGGGGCTCGGTGGGCGGCTGGCTGGGGGCCGCGCAGATCCTCGGCGTGGTCGGCGGCACCGGCCTTGCGACGGCCGCCGGGGGCGTCGGGGCGGGCTATGTGGCGTGCGCGGTGTTCACGGCGCTGGGCGTGCTGCCGTACGTGCTGCGCTACCCGGACCTGCGGCTGACGCCCGCGGACCGGCCGCCCTGGTCCTGGCGGGCCTTCCTCGCCGGCTTCTGGCTGAGCCCGCGCCGCTACCCGGACCTGGGCTGGGCCTGGCTGACCCGCTTCCTGATCAACCTCAGCAACGCCCTGGTCCTGCTGTACCTGCTCTACTACCTCCGCGACCGCCTGCACTACTCCGACCCCGACCAGGGAGTGCTGATCCTGACGGCGGTGAACGGGCTGACGCTGATGGCGACGGTCGTGGTCGGCGGGGTCTGGTCGGACCGGGTGGGCCGCCGCAAGCCGTTCGTGATCTGGTCGGGGATGCTGATGGCGGTGGCGACGGCGCTGCTGTCGGTGTGGCAGACCTGGCCGGGAGCGCTCGTGGCCTCGGCGGTGCTGGGCATCGGCTTCGGGGTGTTCACCTCCGTGGACTTCGCGCTGATGACCGACGTCCTGCCGAAGGCGGTCGACCGCGGCAAGGACCTGGGCGTCATCAACGTCGCCAACGCCCTCCCCCAGGTCGCGGCCCCCGCCCTGGCCGCACCGATCGTCACCTACCTCGGCGGCTACCGGGTCCTCTACCTGGTGGCAGCGGTGATCGGGCTGGCGGGGGCGTGGCTGGTGGGGCGGATACGGGGAGTGGACTAGGCGGGCGCGTCGTTGGCAGTCCAGTACTCCAGCCGTGGCAGGTGGTGGGCCCTGGGCGGAGGCACCTGGCAGCCCGGCTGCGCTGGCTCATGGGATTGGTGACCAGCGTCTGAGACCGGCATACAGTGCGCCCCTGCCGACGGGCCAGAACGTCACTGGCTACGAAGCGGCGCGGCGCCCTGCATGCGGCGGAGGCCGAGCACTCCGCCAACATGGCGCCCTTGACCCATAGTTGCCGGACTGGTCGGGGTCGCATTGCTGCCCCCGGTTGCGCCGGATCATGGGAGTGGTGGACGCTCCGCAAGCGTGGTGCCGTCGTCGTCCAAGACGATCTGCGCTCGCTTGGTGAAATCCCTTACGGCCTGGCAGAGTCGATCAAAGTAGTCCGAGGCATGGGCATAGTGCGCCCGCTCCTCTCCCTCTTCCCAACGCAGCCGGGTGATCATGGCGGCCATACCTACCAGTGAACTACTGGCACTTTCGATGTCAGCTGCGGCGTCCTGCACCGACTCGGGCCCGGCAAGGGTTACCTCCAGCCACTGTTCCTTGATTCGCGTCTCGATTCCCTCGAGCAATGCTCATTACCTGTGGATCGGCTCGGGAGGGCACGCCCGAGGGGCGTACCTTCCCGAGTGATCGATTGACTGGTATCGAGTAGGCCCG
>NZ_JBSHBL010000136.1:0-16700 GCF_053611985.1 Streptomyces sp. NPDC054770 | reverse complement strand
TGAGTTCTCAAGGAACGGTCGCTTCCTTTGTACTCACCCTCTCGGGCTTTCCTCCGGGCTTCCCTTCGGTCTTGCGTTTCCGACTCTATCAGATCCTTTCGGCGTCCGATTCCCGGTCGGCGGGTTGTCTAGAGGTTTTCCGGCTTTCGCCTGTCGGCCTTTCGACATTCACTACGTTAGCCGATTCCCGCCGGGACTCATAATCGAGTTTCCGCGAGCTCGAATTCGGACATGCAGGCACGCCGAAATCGACCCCGTCAGGGGAAGTCGTAGGTAGTGGGTGGCCGCTTCCGGCTGCTGGCGATTGCCGTACCCGGTTCAAGCGGCTCGGGCTACATTACGCACCTTCCAGAGACGCGTCAACTTGAGCGGCGCCGTGGCGCATGGGCCCGATAGGGGCTCACCGTGGGGTCGTTGGCGATCCAGTAGCGCCAGGGATGGACGTCGCCGTTGCCGCCCTCGCCGGCGACTCCGGTGCGTGGACCGTTGCGTACCTGGTCGGGGGGTACGGAAGAGCCGGTCAGTATCCGCAGCGGTGTCTCGCCGGCGGCACACGCGTCCGTGCCGTCCAGGGCCCGGTCGACACCCAGGGCGGTCGCGAGGCGGGCCGGTCCTTTGGCCAGTTCTCGGTCATATCGGGCCGAAAGTCGACGTTTACGCGCGAGCTCGGCGCCCTCGATGATCTCGCCGGCGCGGAGCAGGACCGCGCTCGCGGTGCCCTCCGGACCGCAGACGAGGTTCATGCAGAACCACATGCCGTAGGTGAAGTAGACGTACACGTGTCCGGGTGGACCGAACATCACGTCGTTGCGGGGGGTGTGACCGCGATAGGCGTGCGAGCCCGGGTCGTTCGGGCCGTCGTACGCCTCCACCTCTGTGAGGCGCACCGCGATCGGACCGTCCGGGGTGGTGCGGACGAGGACGCGGCCCAGGAGGTCGGGGGCGACCTCCAGTACAGGGCGGTCGAAGAAGGTTCTGGGGAGTGGCATACGGTCCGGGGGCGCGATCATGGCGTCCGAGCGTAGTCCAGTCCGGGTACGCCAAGGGCTGGTCAAGGATTCGTCTGCTTGCCAGGGTGTGGGCCGGAACCGGTGACGACCGGATCGCGTTTGTAGGGATCAAGGGTCCGTACGTAATAGAGGAGAGACATGGGGTTCAAGAAGCTGCTCGCGAGCCTGGGGGCCGGCGGGGCGTCCGTCGAGACGGTGCTCACCGAGGTGAACGTCGTACCGGGCGGTGTGGTCCAGGGCGAGGTGCGGATCCAGGGCGGCTCGGTGAACCAGGAGATCCAGGGGCTGTCCGTGGGTCTCCAGGCTCGGGTCGAGGTGGAGAGCGGCGACGAGGAGTACAAGCAGAACATCGGCTTCGGCAAGGTGCGGCTCGGCGGTGCCTTCGAGCTTCAGGCCGGGGCCGTGCACGCGGTGCCGTTCGGGCTGGAGATTCCGTGGGAGACGCCCGTCACGATGATCGACGGGCAGGCGCTGCGCGGGATGCACATCGGGGTGACCACCGAGCTGGAGATCGCGCGTGCCGTCGACTCCGGGGACCTGGACCCGATCAACGTGCATCCGCTGCCGGCGCAGAAGGCGATCCTGGACGCCTTCATCCAGCTCGGCTTCCGGTTCAAGAACGCGGACCTGGAGAAGGGACACATCCGGGGGACGCGGCAGACGCTGCCGTTCTACCAGGAGGTCGAGTTCCACCCGCCGTCGCAGTACCGGGGGCTGAACCAGGTCGAGCTGAGCTTCGTGACGGATGCGCACGGCATGGACGTCATCCTCGAAATGGACAAGAAGCCGGGGCTGTTCAGCGAGGGCAGCGACACCTTCCGGTCGTTCCAGGTGGGTCTGCACGACTTCCACGGGACCGACTGGGCGGCTTATCTCAACCAGTGGCTGTCCGAGGTCGGCAGCAAGCGCAACTGGTTCTAGGCTCGGGAACCGCGGATTCCGTGCCGGGTTCCGTAATCGATCAGTACCGATCAGGAGGTACCGAGGTGACCGAGCTCAAGCGGCGGCCTCTTCCCCATGACTTCCATCCGCCCGTGCCGTCGTTCACGGTGACGAGCGAGGACATCGAGGAAGGGGCGACGCTCAAGGACGCTCAGGTCTACGCCAAGGGCAACACCTCGCCGCAGCTGCGGTGGGAGGGCTTCCCGGCCGAGACCAAGAGCTTCGCCGTGACCTGCTACGACCCGGACGCCCCGACGGGCAGCGGGTTCTGGCACTGGACCGTGTTCGACATCCCGGTCTCGGTGACCGAGTTGCCGGCGGGCGCGGGCAGCGGCAAGTTCGAGGGTCTGCCCGAGGGCGTGGTGCAGGTGCGCAACGACTACGGGTCGAAGGACTTCGGCGGTGCCGCGCCGCCGCCCGGGGACGGGCCGCACCGGTACGTCTTCACGGTGTACGCGGTGGACCAGGAGAAGCTCGGTCCGGACGCCGATGTGTCGCCTGCCGTCGTCGGGTTCAACCTGCGGTTCCACGCGATCGCGCGGGCGCAGCTCATCGGGGAGTACGAGAACCCCGAGCAGGGCTGACGCCGTTCGCGAAATCAGCTGAGCGTTCATTGAACGTTTGCCCGCCTCTGGTCATGGAAGTGATCAGAGGCGGGCAGTTTTTATTGCGTTGTCCATCTCGGCGCGCCCGTCCAGAGTTGATCCAAGCCCGCCGGGGGTGGGCACGGTGCACATGGGAGGTGGGCTGGATGCGTGACACGCTGGTGCTGAACGCGAGCTTCGAGCCGCTGTCTACGGTGACGTTGAACCGCGCCGTCGTTCTGGTGCTCCAGGACAAGGCCGTCGTCGAGCAGGCCCACCCCGAACTGCGCATGCGCGGTGCGGATGTGGACATACCCGCGCCCCGGGTGATCAGGCTGTGCCGTTATGTACGGGTGCCGTTCCGGAGACAGGCGCCCTGGTCGAGGCGGGGGGTGCTGGTCAGGGACCGGCACCGGTGCGCGTACTGCGGGCGGCGGGCGACGACCGTCGACCATGTGGTGCCTCGGGCCCAGGGCGGTCAGGACTCTTGGCTGAACACGGTGGCCTCGTGCGCGGAGGACAATCACCGGAAGGCGGACCGGACGCCGGAGCAGGCGGGGATGCCGTTGCTTCGGAGGCCGTTCGAGCCTTCGCCGCAGGATGCGATGCTGCTGGCCATGGGGGCCGAGGATTTGGCGGCGTTGCCTGAGTGGCTGGCGGGGGATGTGGCCGCCTAAGAGAGTGCCTGGTGATGGTTGTTCTGCGGCTGCGGGTTCGATGTGGCTTGTCGCGCAGTTCCCCGCGCCCCTTACCGGGGTGCGGGGAACCTTTGTTTTCCAGAACCGTCAGTCGATGTTCGGCTTCTCGCGGCGTTCCTGGGCCGGGACGCTACCGCCGCCGCCGTTCGAGCCGCCGCCCAGGTTGCCGAAGTTGCCCATCGCGCCGGAGAGGCCCTTGAGGGCGTCGCCGATTTCGCTGGGGACGATCCAGAGCTTGTTGGCGTCGCCCTCGGCGATCTTCGGGAGCATCTGTAGGTACTGGTAGGAGAGGAGCTTCTGGTCCGGGTCGCCGGCGTGGATGGCCTCGAAGACCGTGCGGACCGCCTGGGCCTCGCCCTCGGCGCGCAGGGCCGCCGCCTTGGCCTCACCCTCGGCGCGCAGGATCTGGGACTGCTTCTCGCCCTCGGCGGTGAGGATGGCCGCCTGGCGGGTGCCTTCCGCGGTGAGGATCGCGGCGCGCTTGTCACGGTCGGCGCGCATCTGCTTCTCCATCGAGTCCTGGATGGAGGTCGGCGGTTCGATCGCCTTGAGCTCGACGCGGTTGACGCGGATGCCCCACTTGCCGGTGGCCTCGTCGAGGACGCCGCGCAGGGCCGCGTTGATCTCCTCGCGGGAGGTCAGGGTGCGCTCCAGGTCCATGCCGCCGATGATGTTGCGGAGCGTGGTGACGGTCAGCTGCTCGATGGCCTGGATGTAGCTGGCGACCTCGTAGGTGGCCGCGCGGGCGTCCGTGACCTGGTAGTAGATGACGGTGTCGATGTTCACGACCAGGTTGTCCTGGGTGATCACCGGCTGCGGCGGGAACGGTACGACCTGTTCACGCAGGTCGATGCGGTTGCGGATGGTGTCGATGAACGGGACCACGATGTTGAGGCCCGCGTTCAGGGTCCGCGTGTAGCGGCCGAAGCGCTCGACGATGGCGGCGCTCGCCTGTGGGATGACTTGGATCGTCTTGATCAGGGCGATGAAGACCAACACCACCAGAATGACCAGGACGATGATGACCGGTTCCATCGTCGCTCCCCGTACCCTTCTCCGCCTCGACGCTTCGGCAGATCTTATGGTTGTTGAAGATCTTGCTGGATGAGTCTGACAGACGCACGCGCAACTCGGGGACTCTTCTGTTCAGTTGAGTCTTACGAGGTCAGATGACGATCGCCGTGGCCCCCTCGATCTCCACGACGTCCACTTCCTGGCCCACTTCGTAGGCACGGTCCGGGTGCAGGGAGCGCGCCGACCAGATCTCACCGGCGAGCTTGATCCGTCCGTCGGCGCCGTCGACGCGTTCGAGTACGACGGCCTGTTTGCCTCTCAGGGCGTCGACGCCGGTGGCGAGTTGGGGGCGCTGGGCGGCGTGCCGGTTGGCGATGGGCCGTACGACGGCGATCAGCGCGACCGAGACGACGACGAAGACGAGTACCTGGAGCACGACGCCCGCGCCGAGTCCGGAGGTGCCGGCGGCGGCCACGGCGCCGACCGCGAACATGCCGAACTCCGGCATCGCGGTCACCACGAGCGGAATTCCGAGCGCCGCCGCGACGACGAGCCACCACACCCATGCGTCGATGCTGTTCACACAGTCATGGTACGGCCGGGGGTGCCGACCCCGACAGTGCGCTTTGCCGGGTCAAGGCCCGTCAGGACAGGGGCAGTCCGTGGGCGGTCCAGCGGTCGCCGAGCTGTTCGACGACGAGCGGGAGGCCGAAGCAGAGGGAGAGGTTGCGGGAGGACAGTTCGAGCTCCAGCGGGCCGGCGGTGAGGACCTTGCCCTGGCGGATCATCAGGACGTGGGTGAAGCCGGGGGCGATCTCCTCGACATGGTGGGTGACCATGATCATGGAGGGGGCGATCGGGTCGCGGGCGAGCCGGCCGAGGCGGCGGACCAGGTCCTCGCGGCCGCCGAGGTCGAGGCCGGCGGCGGGCTCGTCGAGCAGGAGCAGCTCGGGGTCGGTCATCAGGGCGCGGGCGATCAGGGTGCGCTTGCGTTCGCCCTCGGAGAGGGTGCCGAACTTCCGGTCCACGTAGTCGGTCATGCCGAGGCGGTCCAGGAAGGCGCGGGCGCGCTGCTCGTCGACCTCGTCGTACTCCTCCTGCCAGTGCGCGGTCATGCCGTAGGCGGCGGTGAGCACGGTCTCCAGGACGGTCTGGCGCTTGGGGAGCTTCTCGGCCATGGCGACGCCGGCCATGCCGATGCGCGGGCGCAGGTCGAAGACGTCGACCTTGCCGAGAGTGTCGCCGAGGATGGTGGCGGTGCCCTTGCTGGGGAAGAGGTAGCTGGACGCGACGTTGAGGAGGGTGGTCTTGCCGGCGCCGTTGGGGCCGAGGATGACCCAGCGCTCGCCCTCCTTCACCGACCAGGAGACCTGGTCCACCAGAGCCCGGCCCTCCCGGACCACAGATACGTCCTGAAGCTCCAGAACATCGCTCATGAGCGCGTTGTCTCCCCTTGCAGTGTCGCCGTTCTCGGCTGTCGCGTACGCCTGTGGCCCGGGTGGCGGCGCCGGTGGGCGCAGCCCCTACGAAATCTACGCCACGAGTGCGGCGCTCCATTCCATCGGTCCGGTCCTTAGGGTGGGGGCATGCTCTCGGAACCGCGTTCAGGACGCCTTGCCGCGTGGGGAAATGCCCTTTTGGCCGGACTTGTCTCTCCGGATGACGCCGTGCTCGCCATCGTCGGCGAGGACGCCGTGCATCGGGTCGAGGGGCTGCCGGGTGAGTCCGCTCCGGTCGGGCTCACCCTGGCGCTGGGGCGGCTGCGGGCGCTGGGGACGACCGGGCTGCGGGTCGCGCTGCCGGCGCCGGGGCATCCGCTGGGGCTGAGCGGGCCGCCGGAGTTCAACGCGCGGGCGCTGGAGGCCGAGGAGGCGGTGATCTGTCACGGCGCCGCGTTCGGGCTGGTGCCGGAGGTCTCCGAGGCCGGGCCGGCCGGTGATGCGCATGTCGAGGTGGTCTGGCATGTGCTGCCGGTACGGGAGGCGCCGCCGGCCGATGTGCCGTCGCTCGGTGAGGCGGAGCGGGAGCTGGCGGAGGCGCTGCGGGACGCGACCGAGGTGCTGTCGAAGCTGGACGTCGCGGGGTCGGGTCCGGTGGCGGAGGCGGCGATCGACGCGTACCGGGCGCGGGCGGAGCGGGGCCGGGAGGTGCTGGCGCCGGGGTATCCGCCGCGGGCGGTGCGGGTGCTGGAGCTGGCGCAGCGGGTGGGGCTGCTGATCTCGCTGGCGTACGACAACGGGCACGGCGGGGCGGTGAGCGCCTCGGAGATGGCGGGGCGGTCGCTGGCGCTGCGGCCGGTGGAGCGGACGGCCCGGCGGGCGCAGGTCGCGGCGTACAACGCGGTGGTGGAGGAGCGCGAGCGGGGGCGTTAGGAGCAGGGCCGGCCGGCACGGCCGTTGGCACGAAGAGCCGCTGGGCGGAAAAGCCGACCGGCCTTCCGGGGGGCGCCCGGAAGGCCGGAGGTCGATGCCGCCGTGCGGCGCGGTCTCAGTGGTTGAGGCCGAGGTTGCCGAAGGCGGGGTTCAGCACGCCGACGACGTTGATGCTGTTGCCGACGACGTTGACCGGAATGTCCACCGGGGCCTGGATGACGTTGCCCGAGACGACGCCCGGAGAACCGTGGGCCGCGCCGGCCGCGGCGGCACCGCCGGTGTGGGCGGAGGCCATTCCCGCACCGGCGGCCACGATCCCGCCGGCCACCATCGTCACGGCCGCTGCCTTCTTCAGGTTCTTCACTTCTTGAGCCCTCCTTGGCGATCGCCACGGCGGTCGCCGCAGCACGCACTGAAGAACGGCGGCGGGCGGGAGAGGATGCGCCGTCCGGGTGACATTCCCACGACGGTATGAATCTCAGCCCGGAAGGCGACCCTCCAGGTTGCCGTCGGTGAAGCGTTGCGGAGGGCGTTTCAGCCGGTCACGCCATGGCGAACGGCCCACAGGGCGGCCTGGGTCCGGTCGGCGAGGTCGAGTTTCATGAGGATGTTCGAGACGTGCGTCTTGACGGTCTTCTCGGACAGCACCAGGGCACGCGCTATCTCGCGGTTGGAGCGGCCGTCGGCGATCAGCCCGAGCACCTCGCGCTCCCGCTCGGTGAGCGAACCGCTCCTGCCCTGGCCGGAGTTGGCCTCCTCCTGGGAGAGCAGGGCGCCGGCCACCTCGGGCTGGAGCAGGACGTGCCCGGCGTGCACCGAGCGGATGGCGGTGGCGAGCGCGTCGGGATCGACGTCCTTGTAGACGTATCCGGCGGCGCCCGCGCGCAGGGCCGGGACCACCGTGCGCTGTTCGGTGAAGCTGGTGACGATCAGCACGCGCGCGGGGTTGTCGAGTTCGCGGAGCTTGCGCAGCGCCTCCACGCCGTCCAGGCCGGGCATCTTGACGTCCATGAGGACGACATCGGGGCTCAGTTCCTGGGCGCGCTCGACCCCCTCGGCGCCGTCGGCGGCCTCGCCGACGACCTCGATGTCGTCCTGGACCTCCAGGAAGGTGCGCAGGCCCCGGCGGACGACCTGGTGGTCGTCGACCAGCAGCACCCGGATCGCGTCAGCCACCGGGGACCTCCATCTCGATCGTGGTGCCCTTGCCGGGCGCCGATTCCACGGTCAGCGTGCCGCCGACGCCGCTCGCCCGGTCCCGCATGGAGACCAGGCCGAGGTGGCGTCCGGCGCTGCGTGTGAGGTGCGGGTCGAAGCCGCCGCCGTCGTCCGTGACCCGCAGCACGGCTCCGCCGCCGCGCCGGTTCACGGTCACGTCGACATGGCCGGCCCCGGCGTGCCGCAGGGCGTTGTGCAGGGCTTCCTGGGCGACCCGGAGCAGGGCCTCCTCCTGTGCGGCCGGCAGGGCCCGGAAGCCGCTGGCGGCGAAGGTCACGCGCGCGGTGTGGGCGCGGTCGAGGACCTGGACCTGGGTGCGCAGGGTGGCGAGCAGGCCGTCCTCGTCGAGGGCGGCGGGGCGCAACTCCACGACTGCGGCGCGCAGTTCGTCGGTGGCCTCGGCGGCGAGCGCGGCCACCTGCTGCAACTCGACCTTGGCGCGGGCGGGATCGCGGTCGATCAGGGCGGCGGCGGCCTGGGCGGTCAGGCGCAGGGAGAACAGCTTCTGGCTGACCGCGTCGTGCAGCTCGTGGGCGAGCCGGGAGCGTTCCTCGGCGATGGTCAGCTCGCGGCTGCGCTCGTAGAGGCGGGCGTTGGTGAGGGCGATGGCCGCGTGCTGGGCGAGGATGGAGAGCAGTGCCTCGTCCTCGGCGGTGAAGCCGCAGCCGCCCTCCGGCTTCTCGCAGTTCTTGTTGGCCAGGAACAGTGCGCCGATGACCTCGTCCCCGTCCCGGATCGGCAGGCCCAGGAAGTCGGACATGTCGGGGTGGGCCGAGGGCCAGCCCTCGAAGCGGGGGTCCCTGCGGACGTCCGCCAGCCGCTCGACCTTCGCCTCGCGCAGCATCGCCGCGAGGATGCCGTGCTGGCGCGGGAGCGGGCCGATGGCCTTCCACTGGGCGTCGGTGACGCCGTCGACGACGAACTGGGCGAAGCCGCCGTGGTCGTCGGGGACGCCGAGCGCGGCGTACTGGGCGTCGAGCAGCTCACGGGCGGAGGCGACGATCGTCTTGAGGACGTCGCGCACCTCGAGGTGCCTGCTCATGGCCAGCAGTGCGGAGCTCACCGCGGCGAGGCCGGACCGGGGACCTTGGCTCATGCCCTCACGGTACCGGCGGGGTCCGACATCGCGGATCGGGCCGACGGCGCAGGGCGCGGACCGGTGGCCGTAGGCCAGGAGACCTAGGCCGCGGGGACCGGACCTGCGGCGTAGTCCGAAGGGCCCCGCCCGGTTGCGGCCCGCGTCCGAGGCGGCCGGGACCGTTCCGTTCCTACGTTGGGGGCACCGCCGAAGCGGGCGGGCGAAGCCGAGGGGACGGTTGACATGCCGGTAGCGATCATCACGGGGGGCTCGAAGGGGCTGGGGCGGGCGCTGGCCGAGGCGCTGGCCGCGCGCGGCTGGGATCTGGTGCTGGACGCCAGGGGGGCCGGGGTACTGAAGGAGGCGGCGGAGGCCGTCGCGGCGCACGGGACGCGGGTGGCGGCGCTGCCCGGCGATGTGACGGACAGCGGGCACCGGGCCGACCTGGTGGCCGCCGCGCGGGAGCTGGGCGGGGTGGATCTGCTGGTGAGCAACGCCAGCGCGCTGGGGGCCGAGCCGCTGGTGCGTCTGGGCGAGCTGCCGCCGGCGGGGCTGCGCCGGGCGCTGGAGGTGAACGTGGTGGCCATGCTGGGCCTGGTCCAGGAGGCGCTGCCGCTGCTGCGGGAGTCGGCGGCGGGTGCGGTGGTCGCGGTCAGCTCGGACGCGGGCGCCGAGGCGTACGCGACCTGGGGCGGCTACGGCGCCTCGAAGGCGGCCATGGACCAGCTGGCGGCCGTGCTCGGCGTGGAGGAGCCGGGGCTGCGGGTGTGGGCGGTGGATCCCGGGGACATGGCGACCGGCCTGTACGCGGCGGCCGTACCGGACGACGACGATCCGCGGCCGGCGCCGGAGTCCGTGGTCCCGGCCTTCCTGCGGCTTCTGGACGAGCGGCCGGCGAGCGGGCGGTACGCGGCGCCGGCCCTGGTGGAGGGGCGATGACGACGGTGGTGCGGGTACCGGAGGAGCTGTCCGCGCGGGTGCCGGCCGAGCAGCGCGGGCCGGGTCTTGAGCGGGACGCCGTACGGCTGCTGGTGTCGCGCGGGACGGCCGTGTCGCATCACGCCTTCGCCGAGCTGCCGTGCCTGCTGCGGGCCGGGGACGTGCTGGTGGTGAACACCTCGCCCACGCTGGCGGCCGCGGTGACCGGTCGGGTCGGGCACGCGCACGTGGTGGTGCACGTCTCCGCGCGCGGGGACGACGGGCGGTGGGCGGTCGAGCTGCGGGAGCCGGACGGGAACGGCACGACACGCGCGCGTGCGGGTACCCGCACGGGAACCGGGGTGCGGCTGCCCGGGGGCGGGCGGCTGGTCCTGGAGGAGCCGCTGAGCGAGCGGGGCGAGCGGCTGTGGTGGGCGCGGGCCTCGGTGGACGTGCGCGGGGTGCTGCGGGAGCACGGGCGTCCCATCCGTTACTCCTATACGGAGCGGGACCAGCCGTTGTCCGTCTATCAGACGGTGTTCGCGCTGCCGTCCGCGGACGGGGCGGGGAGCGCGGAGATGCCGAGCGCTGCGCGGCCCTTCACCGCGCGGCTGGTGGCGGAGCTGGTGAGCCGGGGGGTGCAGTTCGCGCCGGTGACGCTGCATACGGGGGTTTCGTCGGCGGAGGTGCACGAGCCGCCGTACGCGGAACGTTTCGCCGTGCCGGAGTCCTCGGCGCGGCTCATCAACAACGTGCAGGCGGGCGACGGCAGGGTGATCGCCGTGGGGACGACCGCCGTACGGGCCGTGGAGTCGGCCGCCGGGGCCGACGGAGTGGTGCGGGCGGCGGCGGGGTGGACGGAGCTCGTGGTGACGCCCGAGCGCGGGGTACGGGTGGTGGACGGGCTGCTGACCGGGCTGCACGAGCCGGAGGCCTCGCATCTGCTGATGCTGGAGGCGGTGGCGGGGCGGGCCGCGGTCGACCGCAGCTACGAGGAGGCGCTGCGCGGGCTCTACCTGTGGCACGAGTTCGGGGACGTGCACCTCATCCTCCCGAAGGAGAGCCCTCACACAGAGCATTGCGACAGCAACTCCTGGTGAGATTCATGTGAGACGGATGTGAGGCGGCACATAGGGCGCACATCACGTACGAACGGACATAGGAGATAAAGGGTCCCGGCGTGAACGGGGCAGACGTTCTAGTCTGTCCCGTTTTGCCCATCCGGGCTCCACTATCGGGGATCGTACGTCACACCTTTGCCACGGCATTTTGCGGCCGCTAAGAATGGCTGCCGTCGCTCAGCACCGCGGGTTCCCCCCGCGGTGTTCGTGCAGGAGGAGCCGGTCTCCCCCGCGGACAACGAGCGACCTCCGCGCTATTCGAAGAGGTCCACGCCATGCCCAAGCACACCCACAGTCCCACCCTGACCAAGCACCACAAGATCGCGCTCGCCGGTGTCGCCACGCTCGGCGCCGCCGCCCTCGCCTTCTCGGCCGTGCCCAGCAGCGCCGAGACGATCGCCTCCGGCGCCCCCGGGACCGCTGCCGAGGCGGCCTTCGGCACCGCGCAGGTCAAGGACGTCACGGGCAAGGTCACCGACCAGCTGGCTCTCCAGAACGTCAAGGTCGAGGCCATCGCCGCCAAGAAGAAGGCCTCCGCCCACCAGCTGCACGTCGCTCACCTGAAGAAGGTGCACGCGGCCCACGTCGCCCACGTGAAGAAGGCGCACACCGCCCACGTGAAGCACGTCCACGCCGCCCACGTGAAGCACGTCGCCGCCGTCAGGAAGGCCGCCGCCAAGCGCGCCGCCCAGCAGGCCGCCAGCCGGTCCGCGCAGCGCCCGCAGATCCAGCAGGTCGCCGCGAAGACCTACGCGAACAACCTCGACGGCTGGATCCGCCAGGCCCTCGACATCATGAACGCCAAGGGCATCCCGGGCTCCTACAGCGGCCTGCACCGCAACATCATCCGGGAGTCCTCGGGCAACCCGAACGCGATCAACAACTGGGACATCAACGCCATCAACGGCATCCCCTCCAAGGGCCTGCTGCAGGTGATCCCGCCGACCTTCGCGACGTACCACGTCTCCGGCACGTCCTGGAACATCTACGACCCGGTCGCCAACATCACCGCCGCCGCCAACTACGCGGCGCACCGTTACGGCTCGATCGACAACGTCAACAGCGCGTACTGAGGCCTGCGCGGACCTCTGCACGCACACGCCGAAGGGCGGCACCCCACTGCGGGTGCCGCCCTTCGGCGTCGTACGGCGTCACGGGGACCGTGCGTGCTACTTGCGCATGACCTCGGGCTCGTGGCGGCGCAGGAAGCGGGCCACGAGGAAGGCACAGACCACGCCGAGGACGACCAGGGCGATCATGTCCAGGGTCCAGGCGCCGGCGGTGTGCGCCCACAGCGGGTCGTCGGGCTTGCCCTTGCCGGGCGGGGCGATCCTGTTGAAGTCCAGGGTGGCGCCCGCGGCGGCGACGGCCCAGCGCGACGGCATCAGGTACGAGAACTGGTTGACGCCGACCGTGCCGTTCAGGGCGAAGAGGCAGCCGGTGAAGACGACCTGGATGATCGCGAACATGACCAGCAGCGGCATGGTCTTCTCGGAGGTCTTCACCAGCGCGGACATGACCAGACCGAACATCATCGAGGTGAAGCCCAGCGCCATGACCGGCAGGCAGAGCTCAAGGAGCGTGAGGTGGCCGAAGACCACGCCCTCGTCCGGGATCTTCCGGCTGGCGAAGCCGATGACGCCGACCAGCAGGCCCTGCAGGATCGTGACGATGCCGAGCACGAAGACCTTGGACATCAGGTACGCGGAGCGGGAGAGGCCGGTCGCCCGCTCCCGCTCGTAGATGACCCGTTCCTTGATCAGCTCGCGGACGGAGTTCGCGGCACCGGCGAAGCAGGCACCGACGGCCAGGATCAGCAGGACCGTGGTGGCCGTGCCGTTCGGGACGGGCTGCTGAGTCGCCGGATTGATCTCCGTGTTGACCAGCAGGTCCTTGCCCGAGTCGATCAGCAGGCTGACCGAGCCGAGGACGAGCGGCAGGATCACCGTCAGAAGCAGGAAACCCTTGTCGGAGGCGATCACCGACACGTATCGACGCACCAGCGTGACGAACTGCGACATCCAGCCCTGCGGCTTGCGCGGCTTCATCACCTGCATCGGAGGCATCTGTACGGACTGCGGCTCGATCGCGTCGATGTCCGCGGCGTACATCTGGTAGTGCTGCGAGCCCTTCCAGCGGCCCGCCCAGTCGTAGTCGCGGTAGTTCTCGAAGGCGGAGAAGACGTCGGCCCAGGTGTCGTAGCCGAAGAAGTTCAGCGCCTCCTCCGGCGGCCCGAAGTAGGCGACCGCGCCGCCCGGCGCCATCACCAGAAGCTTGTCGCACAGCGCCAGCTCGGCCACCGAGTGGGTGACGACGAGGACCGTGCGGCCGTCGTCGGCGAGGCCGCGCAGCAGCTGCATGACATCGCGGTCCATGCCCGGGTCGAGACCCGAGGTGGGCTCGTCGAGGAAGATCAGCGACGGCTTGGTGAGCAGCTCCAGGGCCACCGACACGCGCTTGCGCTGGCCGCCGGAGAGGGAGGTGACCTTCTTCTCCTTGTGGATGTCCAGCTTCAGCTCGCGCAGCACCTCGTCGATGCGGGCCTCGCGCTCCTCGGCCGTGGTGTCGGCGGGGAAGCGCAGCTTGGCCGCGTACTTGAGGGCCTTCTTGACGGTCAGCTCCTTGTGCAGGATGTCGTCCTGCGGGACCAGACCGATGCGCTGGCGCAGCTCGGCGAACTGCTTGTACAGGTTGCGGTTGTCGTACAGCACCTCGCCCTCGTTGGCCGGGCGGTAGCCGGTCAGCGCCTTGAGCAGGGTCGACTTGCCGGATCCCGACGGGCCGATGACCGCGATCACGGACTTCTCCGGGACGCCGAAGGAGACGTCCTTGAGGATCTGCTTGCCACCGTCGACCGTCACGGTCAGGTGGCGTGCGGAGAAGGAGACCTCACCGGTGTCGACGAACTCCTCGAGCCGGTCGCCGACGATCCGGAAGGTGGAGTGGCCGACGCCCACGATGTCGTTCGCGTCGAGCAGCGCACTGCCGCTCTTGGCGATCGGCATACCGTTGACGTACGTGCCGTTGTGCGAGCCGAGGTCGCGGATCTCCATACGGCCGTCGGGCGTGGAGTGGAACTCCGCGTGGTGGCGCGAGACCTGGAGGTCGGAGACGACCAGCTCGTTGTCCAGGGCACGGCCGATGCGCATCACGCGGCCGATGGAGAACTGGTGGAACGTGGTCGGGCTGCGGTCGCCGTAGACCGGCGGCGCCCCCGCACCGCCGGCAGAGGCCATGGCCGGGGCGCTCTGCTGCTGCGGAATCGCCGGCGGGGCCGGCTGCCGGCCCTGTTGCGGAGCCGACGACTGTGCGGCCGCCGGCTGCGGAGCCGGCGACGGGGACCAGCCCGCGCCGCCCGCCCCCTGCGCCGCGTACGGCTGCTGCTGGGGTTGCGGCTGCGCGACGGCGGCCGCGGCGCCGGAGAGACTCAGGCGCGGTCCGTCGTTCGCGTTGCCGAGATGAACGGCCGAGCCAGGGCCGATCTCCGACCGCTGGACCCGCCCGCTCTGCACGAACGTGCCGTTGGTACTGCCGTGGTCCTCGATGACCCAACTGCGGCCGTCGAAGCTGATCGTGGCGTGCCGCCAGGAGACCCTGGCGTCGTCGAACACGATGTCCCCCTGCGGATCACGTCCGAGGGTGTATGACCTGGACGGATCGAGCGTCCAGGTGCTTCCGTTTGATTCCAGTACGAGTTCCGGCACTCCAAGCCCCATGAGTAGTCCCCCGAGTTACCCCCAACACAGGGAGTCTAGGGATGTCGAACATCGTCGGGAACTATTTCAGGCTCGGCCCTCTGACCGAAAGCCGGGCCTTGTCGAGGCCTCGTACGAGCGCTTCAACTCTTTCCGTTGACGGGGTTGAAACCGGGCCGGAGAGTGGTAATCCACGCGAGGGGGACAAGCGCGACGGAGTGGTCCGGGTCGGCTGCGGATCGGGGGGCCTGTCATGAGTGCTGGTGCGTCTGGCACGGGAGTCGAGCACGCGAGGTACGGCGCGCGGCTGCCGTGGGCCGACATCCTGCTGTCCGCGATCGCCGCCGTGAGCTGGGCGTTGATCGGAATGGCGGGTACGGCGGCGCTGGGTCTGCATCTGCTGCGGGCCGACGCGGAGGGCTCACTGGGCCCGATGACCGCGGCCGTTGTGGCGCTCGGGGCGGGTGGTTCGGTCACCCCGGACGGAGATCTGTCCGCTTTCGGGCTCAAGGGCGCGGAGGCCAACACGGCCATCCAGATCACGCCATTGGGCGTGAGCCTGGTCGGTGCGCTCCTTTTGTCATGGTTCTTCTTACGGTCCCTGCGCACGGCGGGAGTTGTGATCTCCCCGGCCGAACTGCTGGCCCGCGCGGGCTCGGTGGTGGTGCTGTTCGTGGCGACGCTGGGCGGCCTGGCCTGGGCGGGGCACTCCGTCGTGACGATCGACGGCGGCGCGCTCGGCCTGGACAAGCTGCCGGGCGGCGGGAGCGGTGGCGGCGGGCTGAAGATCCCGGGCATCGGTGACATCGGCGGGCTGCTGCCGGACCGCCTCGGCGACCTGGTGAACGCGAAGGCGGCGGTCGGCTTCAGCGTGGACACGGCCGCGACCCTGCTCGGCGGCCTCGGCTGGTCGGTGGGCATCCTGCTGATCGCGTTGCTGGCCTCGCGCCGGACCCCGCTGCCGCGCGGCTGGGAGGCGGTGCACCGGGTGGTGCGGCCGGCGGCCTCGGCGCTGGTGACGGCCCTGCTGGTGGCCGTGGCGGCCGGCTGGGCGGCGGCGGCCTACGCGGCGATCGGCGACCCGCATCCGGCCCGGATCATGGGCGCGGCTCTGCTCGGCGCCCCGAACGGCGTCTGGCTGGGCATCCCGATCGGCCTCTTCGTCCCCTTCGACGGCAGGGCCACGGGCGTCCTGACCATGTTCCTGCCGCACCCGCTGGACGACCTCCTGAACTCGAAGTCCGACCAGTCGGTGACCCTGGGCCACCTGGCCGACCTGGACGGGCGAGTGTGGCTGCTGGGGGTCGCGGCGGCGCTGCTGATGCTGCTGGCCGGGGTGTTCACGGCGGTCCGGACACCGGTGGGGCCTGGGGGCGGCTCCGCCGGGGCGGGGGACGCCGGCGGGCCGGGCTCCCGTGCCGGCGCGCTCGGTTTCGCCGGGCGGTGTGCCGTGCGGCTGGGGATCGCCACCGCGCTCACGCTGCCGTTGCTGGCCTGGCTGACGGATGTGTCGGTGGACGCCTCGCTGTCGGTGCTGGGCTTCGACGCGTTCGGCGCGGGGATCCAGCTGCACGGGCAGCTGGGCATGGCGTTGCTGCTCGGCGCGGTCTGGGGTGCGGCGGCGGGGGCCGCGGGCGCGCTGCTGGCGTGGGTGACCGGTGCGGCCGGGTCACGTGCGGCCCGGCTGGCACTGGGTGACGCGGGGCACGGCGGGGCGGGCGGCGGGGCTGCCCATCCAGGGGCCGGTGCTCCGGGATGGGCCGGGAGCGAGGGGGCGGGGCCCTACGTGCCGGGGACCCCGTACCGTCCGCCGAATCCGAACACGAACCCTTATCTCCGGGTGCCGGAGGGGCTGCGGGAGACAGGGGGCGACCGGGGCCGGGGGTCCTGGTCCGGCGGAGCGCAGGGGACGGGGGCGGCGCCGTCGAACGGTCCCGCCGTCCCGGGCCGTGGGGGCCCCGGCGCCCCGCCCCCCCCGGGCGCCCGCCGGCGGGCCCCCGGCGCGCGCACCCCCGCGGTCAGCACCCCCCGGGGGGGCGGGGGGCCCACC
>NZ_JBSHBL010000135.1:0-16767 GCF_053611985.1 Streptomyces sp. NPDC054770 | reverse complement strand
GCGTTGCCGTAGCGCCCCGTCAGGGGCGCGGGGAACTGCGCGAGCAACCACGACGGTGCCGCACCCGCCCCACGGCCGGTGCCCGTCGCCGCGCCCCCAGCCCAGCGCATACGCTGATCGCATGACCCCGCAGGCCGCCACCCCCGCCTACCGCAGGCTGTCCGTCGAGGAGCGGCGCAGCCAGCTGCTCGACGCGGCCCTCTCCCTCTTCGCGCACCGCGCGCCCGAGGACGTCTCGCTCGACGACGTGGCGGAGGCGGCCGGGGTCTCCCGCCCCCTGGTGTACCGCTACTTCCCCGGCGGCAAGCAGCAGCTCTACGAGGCCGCCCTCAGGTCCGCCGCCGAGGAGCTGGAGCACTGCTTCGACGAACCCCGTGAGGGCCCCCTCCTGCCCCGCCTCGCCCGCGCCCTCGACCGCTACCTCGCCTTCGTCGACCAGCACGACGCCGGTTTCAGCGCCCTGCTCCAGGGCGGCAGCGTGGTGGAGACCTCGCGGACGACGGCGATCGTGGACGGCGTACGGCGGGCCGCCGCGCAGCACATCCTCAGTCACCTGGGCGTCGCCGACCCGGGCCCCCGGCTGCGGATGACCGTCCGGATGTGGATCACCGCCGTCGAGGCGGCCTCCCTCATCTGGCTCGACGAGGACAAGCAGCCGCCCCTCGACGAGCTGCGGGACTGGCTGGTGGACCAGTTCGGCGCCGTACTCAGCGTGACCGCGCGCCGCGACCCGCAGACCGCCGCCCTCGTCGACGCCCTCGCGGCGAATGGCTGAAACTGGTGCGGTGAAGAGTCAGGACACCCCCTTCGAGGGCGGCCCCATGGACGGACGGGTGCTCCCCGTGCTGCTCGGCATGACCGGCCACCCCCCGAAGACGTACCGCATCCCGGTCCCGGACCCGGCGGGCGGCCCGCCCACCGTCCTGGTCTACCGCCGCGTGCCCCGCGGCCGGAGCGTGGGGGTCCCCCCGCGCGAGCGAAGCCGAGCGTGGGGGAGCCTCGGCCTGTCCCAGGGCTGGAAGTACGAGTACGACCCGACGGGCAAGGGCGGCGGCGGAGCGGGCGGGCCGAAGTGGCCGTGGTCGAAGCGGGCGCCGATCGGCAAGCCGGATGACACCGACGGGTGACAGGGTTGCGCCGAACCGCCCAGCGGAGCTTCGCGAACCGGACATACACGTCTGATTATCACGATGCGGAACGGAGCGACCGTCCCGTATCGGAGGTGATGACGTGTCAGGAAGGTTCCTGCGTCTGGCCTGTACGGCCGTGGTGGCGGCGGCCCAGGCCGTCCTCACACCCCTGCCCGCACTCGCCGCTCCCGGCCCCGGGCAACCGGTCGCCGAACTGCTGACGGACCTTCAGCAGGCGTACCGGCAGGCCGAACAGGCCACCGAGACCTACAACGCGGCGGCGGAACGGCTGAACCGGCAGCGCGCCCAGGTGGCCCGGCTGGACGGCGAGCTGGCCGTGGCCCGGCACTCCCTGCACAGCAGCAAGGACGAGGCGGGCCGGCTGGCCCGGCAGCAGTACCAGAACTCCACCGGGCTCTCCCCCTACATCCGCCTGCTCCTCGCCCGTGACCCGCAGCACGCCCTCGACGAGGGACATGTCATCGGCGAACTGGCGCGCCAGCGGGCGAAGGCGGTGGGCCGCCTGGCCGACACCGAGCGCAGGCAGACCGACCTGGCCCGCCGGGCCCGCGCCGCCATGAACACCCAACTCGCCCTCGCCGAGGGGCAGAAGAAGCAGCGCGACGAGGTCCGCACCCGCCTCTTTGACGTGGAGCGCATGCTGGCGTCCCTCACCGCGGACCAGCTCACCGCGCTCGCCGGCCTGGAGAAGGACCGGACGGCGGACGCCCAGCGGAAACTCACCGCGTCCGGCGCCCTGAGCGCCACCACGCCGCCGCCCTCCCCGGAAGGCGACCGCGCGGTGCGCTACGCGGTGCAGCAGCTGGGGAAGCCGTACCAGTGGGGCGCGGTGGGCCCGGTGTCGTACGACTGCTCGGGCCTGACCTCACAGGCCTGGGACCACGCCGGCACCCCCATCCCGCGCACCAGCCAGGAACAGTGGGCCGACCTGCCCCACGTCCCCCTGAACCGGCTCCGCCCCGGCGACCTGGTCGTCTACTTCCCCGAGGCCACCCACGTGGCCCTCTACCTGGGCGACGGCAAGGTGGTCCAGGCCCCCCGCCCCGGCGCCAAGATCAAGGTCTCCCCGATCGCGGCGAATCCGATCCTGGGCGCGGTCCGCCCGGACCCGAAGGCCGAGCCGTTGCCCCGCTACACGCCCCCCATGATCCCGAAGACGGCGACAGAGGGCCCGGACGAAAGCTTCGGGACCTTGCCGCCGGGGGTACCCCCATGCCCTAGGGGTGCGGGGAACTGCGCGATCAACCCCCACTCACCGGCACTGTGAATTCAAGCCAGCAGCCCCGAACTCCTCCACAACCGCCGCCCGACCCCCCGCAGCACCCCGATGTCGTCCAAGAAGTCGGTCAGCCGCTTCGCCCCCGTCTGCATGACCTCCCGCCGATGCCCGCTCGCCCGCACCTGCGCCACCGCCTCCCGCCGGTCCAGCCCCACGTTCGTGTAGACCTCCGGATTCACGAAGGCCACCGAGAACACCCGCGCGAACTCACCGGAGGTGACCCGTGTGAACTCCTGCGACCACCGCGGCGCCGTCACCATCTGCCGGCGCAGCTCCTCGCGGGCGTACCGCACATGCCGGGCCTCCTCGACCACATGGATCCGCGTGACCCCCCGGACCAGCGGCTGGACCCGCTCGTCCGGGAAGGTCAGCCGCTGCATCCAGTCGAGGACCTCCTCGCCGAGCAGGGTGGCCGTGAAGGACCCGGGGGTGGTGGAGATCGTCTTGAAGAGGCGCCCCAGGTTCTGGTGGGCCCGGCCCACCGGGTACCAGGGCGCGTCACCGCGCGCTATCAGCCGCGCGAACATCTTCGAGTGCCGGCACTCGTCCTCGATCTCGGTCAGCGCGTACCGCACATGCGCACTCGTCGCCGCCTTGTCGTAGATGTGCCGCACCAGCAGCTGCATCAGGATCAGCTCGAACCAGATGCCCAGCGAGGCCAGCGCGGCGGCCTCGTGCTGGGAGAGCAGGATCCGCTGCTCCTCGCTCATCCGCTGCCACATCGGCGTGCCGTACAGCGACACCAGCTCCGGCGGCCAGAACCACTTGCCCTCCTCGAAGGGCGCGTCCCAGTCCAGCTCCTTGTCCGGGTCGAAGGAGTGCTTCGCGGAGGAGGCCAGCAGCCGTTCGGCCACCTGCTCGCGGTCCTTGAGCAGGCCGAGCGCGTCCCGCAGTCCGTCGACCGCGTCGGCTTCCGTCAGGGTCGTCATGGCTCCCTCACCTCGTTACCCGGGGGTACGTCGTCGTCCGCTCTTATGAGACCGCTTGTCAGCAAGCCGGTCAATCCCCCGCGCACGACTTGCTGACTCCGAGTCTCAGAACCCGGAGTCTCAGAACCCGAGCACCGCCCGCATCACCGCCCGGGCGATCGGCGCCGCGTCCCCGCCCCCGCTGATGTCCGAGCGGTCGGCCGCCGCGTCCTCGACCACCACCGCCACCGCGACCTTCGGCTCCAGGTCGTCGTCCGCCTGCGCCCAGGACACGAACCAGGCGTACGGCACCCCGGAGTTGCCGATGCCGTGCTGCGCGGTGCCGGTCTTGCCGCCGACCGTGGCGCCGCGGATCGCCGCGTTCGTGCCGGTGCCCTCCCGGACCACGTCGACCATGAGTTCCTTCATGCGCACGGCCGTCGCGGGACTCATCACCTGCCGTACCGGCCCCGCCCCGCCCGTGCCCACCGTCTCGCCGGTCTGCCGCACGGTCCGCTCCACCAGGTACGGCGGATGCGCCAGCCCCCCGTCCGCCACCGCCGACGCGACCATCGCCATCTGGAGCGGCGTGGCCCGGGTGTTGTACTGCCCGATCGACGACAGGGCCAGCTGCGCCTTGTCCACGCTCGTGTCGAAGGTGCTCGTCGCCGCCGAGAACGGGATGCGCAGCCGGGTGTCGTTGAAGCCGAACGCCTGGGCCGTCGCCGTCATGTCCGCCGCCCCCACGTCCACGCCCAGCTTCGCGAAGACCGTGTTGCAGGACCACTCGAAGGCCGCCCGCAGCGACGCGTCCGCGCAGCCGTCGCCCTCGTTGGTCAGCCGGGTCGTGGTGCCCGGCAGCCGGTAGGGGTCGGGGGAGTCGGTCGGCGCGTCCAGGTCGGTGACCACGCCCGCGTCGAGCGCGGCGGCCGCCGTCACCACCTTGAAGGTCGAGCCCGGCGGATACGTCTGCCGTACCGCCCGGTTGAGCATCGGCTTCTCCGGGTCGTCGTTCAGCCGCGCCCAGGCCGAGGTCACCGCCTCGCCGTTGCCGGACAGTTCGGAGGGGTCGTACGACGGCGTGGAGACCAGGGCGAGGATCCGGCCGGTCGCCGGCTCGATCGCGGCCACCGCACCCTTGCGCGAGCCGAGCCCCCGGTAGGCGGCCTCCTGGGCGTACCGGTTCAGCGTCGTGACGACGTTCCCGCCGGGGTTCTGCGTCCGGCCGCCGTCGCGGTTCCACAGCGGGAACGGCGACAGCATCGGGTCGGTCCCGGCGAGCACCCCGTCCTCGGCGTGCTCCAGGAACGTCGTGCCGTACAGCTGGGAGGCGAAGCCGGTCACCGGGGCGTACAACGGGCCCTGCGGATACGTGCGTTCGTAGCGCAGCTGCTCCCCGCTGTCCCGGGAGCCGGTGACCGGCGCGCCGCCGACCATGATGTCGCCGCGGGGCAGGCCGTAACGGGCGATCGAGTTGCGGCGGTTGGCGGGGTTGTCGTCGTACTCCCGTGCCAGGACGACCTGGACGCGGGCGGCGTTGACCAGAAGGGCGAACAGCAGCAGGGCGCACAGGGCGCGGGCCCGCCGGACGTAGCCGGCCATGCCGCTCCGACGGTTGCCGTTCCCGCTGCTCATGGGGCCATCCGTCCGTCGTAGTGGCGGCGGGCCGAGTCGCTCACCCGGATCAGCAGGGCCACGATCGCCCAGTTGGTGACGACCGAGGAGCCGCCCTGGGCGAGGAACGGCATCGCCATGCCGGTCAGCGGGATCAGCCCGGTCACCCCGCCCGCGATCACGAACACCTGGAGGGCGACGATCGAGGCGAGCCCGACCGCGAGGAGCCGGCCGAAGGGGTCGCGCAGGGCGAGGCCGGCCCGGTAGCCGCGCTCGACGAGCAGCCCGTAGAGGAGGAAGACCGCGGAGAGCCCGGCGAGACCGAGCTCCTCGCCCGCCGTGGCCAGGATGAAGTCCGACTTGGCGGCGAAGCCGATCAGGATCGAGTGGCCGAGGCCCAGTCCGGTGCCGAGGACCCCGCCGGCCGCGAACGCGAAGAGGGACTGGGCGAGTTGGTTCGGCCCCTGGCCCGCGTCGATCGAGGCGAACGGATGCAGCCAGTCCTCGATACGGCCGTGCACATGCGGTTCCAGATGGCCGACGGCGACCGCGCCGAACACCGCGAGCAGCAGGCCGACGGCGATCCAGCCGGTGCGCCCGGTGGCGACGTACAGCATCACGACGAACAGGCCGAAGAAGAGGAGCGAGGTGCCGAGGTCGCGTTCGAGGATCAGGACGCCGACGCTGACCAGCCAGATGGTGACGATCGGGCCGAGCACCCGGCCCGTCGGGAACTGCATGAACCACAGCCGACGGCCGGCGTAGGCGAGCGCGCTGCGGTTGGCGGCGAGGTACGCGGCGAAGAACACCGCGAGCAGCACCTTCGCGAACTCGCTGGGCTGGATGGAGAATCCGGCGAGCCGGATCCAGATCCGGGCCCCGTTGACGGCCGGGAAGAGGATCGGCAGGAGCAGCAGGACGAGCGCGGCGGCGACGCAGACGTACGCGTAGCGCTGGAGCACGCGGTGGTCGCGGAGCATCAGCACGACCAGGATGAAGAAGCCGACGCCCAGGGTGGACCAGACGAGTTGGGCGGGGGCCGCCCGGTCGCCGGGGGTCTGGAGGTCCAGCCGGTAGATCAGGACCAGGCCGAGTCCGTTGAGCAGCACGCCGATCGGGAGCGGCAGCGGGTCGGCGTACGGGGCGCGCAGGCGTACGGCGAGATGGGCGACGAGGGCGAGGACGCCGAGGCCGGCGCCGTAACCGGCGGCGCCGGGCGGGACGGTGCCGGTCTTTGCCAGGCCGACCGCGCAGTAGCCGTACACGGAGAGCAGGACGGCCAGCACGATCAGGGCGAGTTCGATGCCACGGCGCCGGGGGAGGCGTACGGGGGAGGTGGAGGTCGCGGTCGCCGCCAGGGTGGTTCCGGCCTTGGTCATGTCCGGAACTTACCCAAATAGTGGGAGTTGCGGGCCCTGTCGGTCGGCACCAGCGTGGCGGCCCGGCGACGACACCTCGCTAGCTGGCGGGGCCGTCCGGGCCGCCGGGGCCGAGGAAGTCGTCCGTGACGGAGGTGCCGCCGGTGTCGGCGGTGTTGCCGACGCCGGCGAGGTGGTCGGGGTCGTCGGGATCGTTGTAGTGGCCGGTCCCCGGGTCGGCACTGTCCCAGCCGTCGTCGGCGAGGGCGGGTGTGGCGCCGCACAGGGCGAGGAGGGCGGCTATCGCGAAGCCGCGGGTGAACGTGGAGCGCAGGAGCATGGGGGTCTCCGAACGGGACGGGGTGCAGGGGGGAACCCGGCTATTCGCCAGGCTAGGAGGGGTGTGAGGGGGGCGCCTTTTGCGTTGGGCCGAAGGGGGAGTGGTGCGTCTGCGGGCCGGTGGGGGCTGGTCGCGCCCACGCGGCGGAGCCGCAAATGTCAGAGCCCCGCGCCCCTAAGAGATTGGGGCACTGCACGAGCGCCCCTTCAGGGGCGCGGGGAACTGCGCGAGCAACCCCCACGCACCCGCAGCCGCGCGCACTACCCGCGCCGCCCCTACGGGAGCGTCAGCGTCGCCACCGCCCCGCCGTCGATCGCGTTGGCGAACGACAGCCGCGCCCCCAACACCTCCGCCTGCCCCACCGCGATCGTCAGCCCCAGCCCGTGCCCCCTGGCGCCGCCCTCCGTCCGGAACCGCTGCGGGCCGTGTGCCACCAGGTACTCGGGATAGCCGTCCCCGTGGTCCCGCACGGTGACCTCCTTCCCCTCCACCGTCAGCACCACGGGCCCCCGCCCGTGCCGGTGCGCGTTGGCGACCAGGTTCCCGAGCACCCGTTCCAGCCGCCGCCGGTCGGTCTCCACCCACACGTCCCGTACGACCTTCACCTCGGTCTCCGTCCCGGACCCCCGCACCACCCGCTCGGCCAGCGTGCCCAGCGCCTCCGCGTCGGTCTCCAGCCGCTCCCGCCCCGCGTCGAGGCGGGAGATCTCAAGGAGGTCCTCGGTGAGCGTGCGCAGCGCCGCCACCCGGTCCCGCACCAGTTCCGTCGGCCGCCCCGGAGGCAGCAGTTCCGCCGCCGCGTGCAGCCCCGTCAGCGGCGTCCGCAGCTCGTGCGCCACGTCGGCCGTGAACCGCTGCTCGCTCAGCAGCTTGCTCTGCAACGACGCGGCCATCCCGTCCAGCGCCGCGGCGACCGCGGCCACCTCGTCCTGCGGTCGGCTCGGATCCTTGGTACGGGGGTCGTCCACGCGGGCGTCCAGGTCCCCGGCGCTGATCCGCCGGGCCACCTGGGCGGTGCCGTGCAGCCGCCTGGTCACCCGGGTCACCGCGAACGCGCCGACCAGCAGCGTCGCCCCGATGGCGAGCGCCGACGACCAGAGGATGGAGCGGTCCAGGCCGGCGATGGTGCGGGCCTGCTGGGAGTAGTCCACGCCCACCGCGAGCGACCGGTTCCGGTCGGCCGGGCCCGCCGCCCACATCACGGGGCGGCCGTCGTCCCTGGCGACCATCGTGCCGCGCTCCCCGGACAGCGCCAGGGCCCGCAGCCGCGGCGGCAGCCCCCGCGGGTCGATCCGGGCGCCCCGCGGCAGCGCGTCCCCCGCCCCGTAGGCGGTCGTCGCCTCCGCGAGCCGGGTCAGCGCCTGGTCGCGGGCCTGCGCGACGGTCTGGTCGGTGACCGACACATGCACCAGGACACCGAGCAGCGCGGCCAGCGCACAGCACATCACCGTGATGAACGCGGCCGACTTCGCCGCCAGCGTCCCGGCCCAGTGCGGAAGCCTCATCGTGCCCCCGCCGAAGAAGCCGAAGCCGACGACAGCGGTCTGCGGCTGTGCCGCACCCTGCCGGTGCGCAGGAACTCGTCCCGGGAGAACACCATCGCCTTCCGCTCCGGGTCCCACGCCCAGGTCGTCCGGTACTCGTACCCGCTGATCCCGGCCGGCGACCGCACGATCACCGTCCGCCCGGCCAGCTCCACGCCGATGATCGCGTCGTTGTCGTCGAGGACCTGCATCAGCCGGTGCTTCTCGACGGTGTACACGCGCAGCGCGGTCTGGTTCGTCGGATACAGCCGGAAGCCGAGCGTCAGCTCGTCGCGCCCGTCCCCGGTGAGGTCCCGGTAGTACGGCTTCAGCAGCGGACACCGCGCCCCGCCGCCGCCCGCCGTGCACTCCTTCATCCGGTCCGCGGTCTCGTGGTACGCCCCCGTGGCCCCGTAGTCCGCCGGGTCCGAGGCGATCTCCGCCCGTACGACGGCCACCGGGTCCACCGCGCGGATGTCGTCGCCGGGCACCGTGATCCCCTTGACGGTCTCCGTGCTGCCCTCGTCGTAGGGCCAGGCCGGACTGGACGCCGGCCGCAGGTCGGGCCAGAGCTTCGCGGGACTGATCGCGGTCGGGGCCGCCCCGGCCGCGCGCAGCCCGCCGGAGTCGCCGCAGCCGGCCGCGGTCACCGCCAGCAGGGCGACGACCGCCGCGGTCACGGCGGTGCGGACGGGACGACGGGCTGGCACGCTGCTCCTGGCTCTGGCTCTGGCCGTGGCTCTCGCTCTGGCGGGGTCGGGTCGGGGTCGGGGTCGGGGTCGGGGAGAGGCTACTCGGCGAGTTCCTCGAGGAGCCGGGCGGTGGCCAGACCTGCCCGCAGATAGGCCACGAACAGCTCGTTGTGCAGCGCCCAGGGTGAGCGCCGGGCCCGCACCAGCCGGATCGCCTCCTCGGCCGTACACCCCTGGTGCACCAGCGCCTGCGCCACCACGAGCCCGGACCGGTTGTACCCGCTGTAGCAGCGCACCAGCACCGACCGCCCCGCGTCCAGGGACTCACTGGCCGCCCGGGCCAGCCGCATCACCCCCGCGAGCTGGGTGCCGTCCAGCGGCCCGTCCGGTATCGGCCACACATGGTGCTCTACCCCGGCGTCCGGACCGTGTCCGGGCAGCCGCAGCAGACTCTGCACCAGATCGAACTCGTCCCGCACCACGGCGGACTCCAGCTGCCCCGAACGCCCCCGGAACTCGTGGCCGCCCATCCACAGCCCGGGCAGCACCTCGCTCCAGGGACTGTCCGGAGCCGGCACGTCGTACTGCTCCCCACGGATACGCACCCGGCGCCTCCCCGCTGCGCGCGCCAACCCCTCTCAAAGGTAGCGGGGTTCTTGCCCCTGGAGCACCCCGCCTGTTCCCATGGTCGAGGGGTGATGACGCAATGAGCGGACTGCGCGTCGTGCCGACCTGGCGGCACGGTCAGGAGCGACTGTACGTATGCCTCACGGACGGAAGGAACATCGCCTGGTACGACCGTGAGGCGGGCCGCGTCAACCTGCTCAGCGAGGAGCGGCGCGACGACGTACTGGAGACTCTGAGGCCGTTCCTGACCGGCCCGGTCACGATCGGCCCGCCACCCGTGCCGACCCCCGCGGAGCTGGCGCGGCTGACCCTGCACCCCGACGACGACCTGGCGCCCAACCGCCCCGGCGAGGCGCTGCTGGTCGCCCTCGACCGGGACCCCGGTCCGGCCCACCGGCTCCGCCCCGACCCGCGCCGTCGCGCCCTGACCGCGGAACAGACCGTCGGCGACGCGCTGGACCGCCTGGACGGCGCCGGCTGGCACGCCCTGCACTCCGTCCCGCTGCCCGGCGGCGACCGCCTGCACCACCTGCTGATCGGGCCCGGCGGCCTGTTCTGCGTGCACTCCCTGTACGCCCGCAAGCAGAAGGTCCTCATCGCCGACCCGATGATCACGCTGGGCCGGCGCGACCCCCAGCCGCTCCTGCGCCGCCTGCGGGCGGACGCCGACCGGGCCTCGTACGCCCTCACGGCGGAGGTCCGGCCGGTGCTGGCCCTGACCGAGCCGGCGGACGTCACGCTGGCGGCCCCGCCCCGCGAGGTCCACGTCCTGCGCGACCGTGACCTGGACACCCTGTCCCGTCTGGGCGGGGTCCTCAAGCCCGCGGACGTGGAGGCCCTGCACGCGATGGCTAGGGACCGCAACACGTGGGGGAGGGTGTAGCCCCTCCAGGGGCTTACAGGCCTACAGGGGCGCAGGGCTCCTCAGGGCAGCGTCGCCGCGCGCCCCGCGTCCAGCAGCGGAGCCAGCAGGTCCCCGTGGTCCTGGACGCGCGGTGCGATGTCCCCCGCCCGGAACACCAGCTGCCCCGCCGCCCGGCACTCCGCGACCTCCTCCCAGGTCACCGGCGCCGACACCGTGGGCTCCCGCCGGGCCCGCACCGTGTACGGCGTGGCCGTCGTCTTGCGCCCCGCGTTCTGGCTCCAGTCCACGAACACCTTCCCCGGCCGCAGGCTCCGCGTCATCCGGTGCACCACCAGCCGCGGCATCGCCCGCTCGGCCGCCACCGCCAGCCCCTTCGCGTACTCGCTCACCCGCTCGCTGGACGCGCCCCGCACCGCCGCCAGCAGATGCAGCCCCTTCGACCCGGCCGTCTTGGCGTACGCCTCGATCCCGTCCGCCGCCAGCCGCTCCCGCAGCCACAGCGCGACCTCACAGCAGTGCACCACCGTCGCCGGCGCCCCGGGGTCCAGGTCGAAGACGATCCGGTCGGCCTCCTCCGGCGTCCGCACCAGCCACTGGTGCGTATGGAACTCGGTGACCAGGTTCGCCGCCCACATCAGACTCGCCAGGTCCTGCACCAGCACCATCCGGGCCGCCCCCTCCGACCGGGGTACCTCGGCGGTCGTGACCCACTCGGGCGTACCCGGCGGCACGTTCTTGGTGAAGAAGACCTGGCCGTCAGGACCGTCCGGGTAGCGCAGGAAGGACACCGGCCGGTCCCGCAGATGGGGCAGCAGGACCCCGGCCGTCGTCGCGTAGTAGTGCAGCAGCTCGCCCTTGGTGAACCCGGTCGCCGGATACAGCACCTTCTCCAGATTGCTGAGCGCGACCCTCCGCCCGTCCACCTCTGTGATCGGCGTCATACGATGACAATCTCATAGAAAACCTGATATTCGGACGGAGGGAAGCCGCACGTGCGATCCATCTGGAACGGCGCGATCTCCTTCGGGCTCGTCAGCATCCCGATCAAGCTGGTGAACGCCACGGAGAGCCACTCGATCTCCTTCCGTCAGGTCCACACCGAGGACAACGGCCGCATCCGCTACCGCAAGTTCTGCGAGCTGGAGGACCGCGAGGTCACCCAGTCGGAGATCGGCAAGGGGTACGAGGACGCCGACGGCACGATCGTCCCGATCACCGACGACGACCTGACCCACCTGCCCATCCCCACCGCCCGCACGATCGAGATCGTCGCGTTCGTCCCGGCCGACCGGATCGACCCGCTCCAGATGGACGCGGCGTACTACCTGGCGGCGTCGGGCGCCCCCGCGGCGAAGCCGTACACCCTCCTGCGGGAGGCCCTGAAGCGCAGCCACAAGGTGGCCATCGCGAAGTACGCGCTGCGCGGGCGGGAGCGTCTCGGCATGCTCCGGGTGGTCGGCGACGCCATCGCCATGCACGGCCTGCTCTGGCCGGACGAGGTCCGCGCCCCCGAGGGCCTCGCCCCCGACGTCGCCGTCACCGTCCGCGACAAGGAGCTCGACCTCGCGGACGCCCTGATGGACACCCTCGGCGAGGTCGACCTGAAGGACCTGCACGACGAGTACCGGGAGGCCCTGGAGGAGGTCATCGCCGCGAAGGCGGCCGGCGAGACCCCGCCGGAGGCCCCCGAACCGGCACCGGGTGGCAAGGTCCTCGACCTGATGGCGGCCCTGGAGAAGAGCGTGCGGGCGGCGAAGGAGTCGAGGGGCGAGGCGGCGGAGGTCACGCCGCTGCCGAGCAAGAGAGCTACGGCGGCGGCGAAGAAGACGCCAGCGAAACGGGCGCCCGCGAAGAAGGCGACGGCCGCCAAGGCGCCGGTGGCGAAGACGTCGGCTGAGAAGACCGCGGCCAAGAAGTCCACGGCGAAGTCCACGGCCAAGAAGTCGGCGGCGAAACAGCCGCCTGCAAAGAAGACGGCTTCGGCGCGCAAGCGCTCCGCGTGACGAACGCGCGTCTCAGCTCGTCCGACGGCTCGACTCACTCGGCCGGCTATCACCGTTCGAAATAGTGCATATTTCAACTTAACAGTGGATACGGTGCGGTGACGGCGCAATGCTGGGTGATGGGGGAGGGCCCGCCGCACGGCGGGCGGAACAGGCCGAACTCGTCCCCACCCGCGAAGGCACTGTCATGCGTGCACTGCATTTTCACCCCTTCGGTAGAACTCATCTCCTGTCGCTGACCCAGACCCGGGTACGCGCCCCCGCGGCGGAGGACCGCAGGCCCGCCGATCCGACGGCCAGGGTCGCCTCGGGCCCGCCGGGCGACACGCGTCCGGCCGGTACCGCCGCCCGGCTGTCCGCCGCCGAGTGCGGACTCCTGCTGATCAGGCTGACCTTCGGACTGCTGATCGCCGGCCACGGCGCGCAGAAGCTGTTCGGCATCTTCGGCGGGCCGGGCCTGGCGGCCACCGGCAGAGGCTTCGACGCCCTCGGCTACCACCCGGGCAAGGTCTTCGCGGTGATCGGCGGACTCTCCGAACTCGCCGGTGGCCTCGGCCTGGCGGTCGGCCTGTTCACTCCGCTGGCGGCCGCCGCCGTCATCGGTGTGATGATCAACGCCATGGCGACCGTGAGCGGCGCACACGGCCTGTGGATCCAGAACGGCGGAGTCGAGTACAGCGTCGCCATCTGCGTCGTCGCCTTCGCCCTCGCCGCCATCGGCCCGGGCCGGCTCTCGGCCGACCGGTTCTTCCCCTGGCGTTCGGGCGGCTGGCCCGCGGCCGCCGTCGCGCTCGGTCTGGGCGGCATCGGTGCCGCGATCGCGCTGAGCATCTGAGTATCCGAGCGGCTGGGGCGGCCGGACTGCGGCCATCGGTGTGGAAGCCCCGCTGCCTGGAGTGGTTGCCGCCGGTTCGTGCGCGTGGCACGCCGAACGGCGGGGCCCCTGCCTCCTGCATTCCTCCTGCATTCCGGCTGACGGACCCGTCGGCGGGCGGTCGACGCACCGTTGGCGGGCCGCCATGACCTCGGCCCTCCGGGCGTGGAACCGCCGTCCGGCCGCTCGGTTTCCCTGGGAGAGATGTGACCCGGTCCCGCACCCGTTCCGCGCTGGCCCTGCCGGTCGCCGGCCTGCTCCTCGCCACCGGCTGGCTGGCCGGCTGCGGGGACCGGACACCGGCCGGAGACCCCGCCGGCACCCGGCAGCCCGCGCCGGAGGCCGCCCGCGAACCCGCGGCCGGACCCCGGCTCCAGGACCCGCCGGAACTGGTCAGCCACGACGGCCTCCTGAAGGCCGCCATCGTGGTCGAACGCCGCAAGGTGCGGGTCGGCGACCGCCAGCTGTACGCCACCGTCTACAACGGGGCGTACATGCCGCCCACCCTGCGCGTACGGCCCGGCGACCGTGTCGACCTCACCATGACCAATCGCATCGACGACGACACCAACGTGCACACGCACGGCCTGCACGTCTCGCCGCGCAGCCCCTCCGACGACGTCTTCGTCGCCCTCAAGCACAACCAGTCGTACCACTACACGTACCGGCTGCCGTTCAACCACCCGACCGGCACGTTCTGGTACCACTCGCACGCGGACATGAAGTCCGCGCCGCAGGTCGCCGGCGGCGAGTCGGGGGTCGTCATCGTCGAAGGCCTCCAGCAGCACCTGCCCCCGGCCCTGCGCGGCATCACCGAGCACACGATCGCGCTCAAGGACTTCCAGGTCGAGGGCGACTCGATCAGGACGTCCCCCCTCAAGATCGGGTCGCCCACGAAGCGCACCGTCAACGGCCAGCAGAACCCGGTGATCGGCATCCGGCCGGGGGAGACCCAGCTCTGGCGGCTCGCCAACATCGGGGCCAACATCTACTACAAGCTCCACCTCCCGGGCTCCCGCTTCCGCGTGATCGCCCAGGACGGCATCCCCGTCCGCACGGCGTACGACCAGGACACGCTCGTGATCGCGGCCGGCGCCCGCTTCGACGTCCTGGTCCAGGGCGGCCGGCCCGGCACCACGCGGCTGGAGACCCTCGCGTACGACACCGGCCCGGCCGGAAACAAGTTCCCCCGCGCCGACCTCGCCACCGTCGTCACCGGCGGCACACCCGTGCGCCGCGCCCCCCTGCCGACCGGCATCGCCCCGCACGAGGACCTGAGCAACGCGAAGATCGCGGCCCGCAGGACCGTCGTACTCACGGAGAACAAGGCGGGCACGAAGTTCTACCTCAACGGCCGGATGTACGACCCGCACCGCATCGACTTCACCGGCACCCTCGACACGGTCGAGGAGTGGACCATCCGCAACGACTCGGACGAGACCCACTCCTTCCACATCCACACCAACGACTTCCAGCTGATGAGCATCGACGGCAAGCCCCACGACCCCGGCCACGCCTGGTACGACACCATCGACGTGCCGGTGCGCGGCAAGGCGGTCATCCGCATCCACTACGCCGACTTCACCGGGAAGACCGTGGTGCACTGCCACATCCTCAACCACGAGGACATGGGCATGATGGCCGTCCTGGACATCGCCGCACCTCACGGGGACGCACCGGGCAAGTGATAACCGGCGCGGACAGTGCCCCTCACGCCACGACTTCGTACGACAGGGTCTCGCCGGGCTGGGTGCGGAACTCCAGCCGGTACCGTGTCCCCGACGCGGCTCCGGAATCCAGTTTCTGCCATCCCGGATAAGGCATGTACTGCCAAGTCCGGCATGAAACGGTCACCCCGTCGGGGGTTTCGATGCAAGCCCGCGCGTCGGTCTGGTAGCGCACGTAGGTCAGCTGGACCGCGATGAAACCACACCGGTCACTCGTGTAGTACGGGCCGATGGCGTTTCCGCCGTCCGGCAGCTGGATGCTGGCCGTCTGCGGGTTGTCAAAACACCCCGGCTCCGTCTGCGCCGGCACCACCTTCGGATCAGGGGATGCCTTCTTGAGTTTCGGCTGACTGGGGTGAGACGTCGGTACGGATTGCGCTACACCGCCACCTTCACTTCCGCCTCCACTGCCACTGCCACTGCCACTGCCCTGCGAAACAGCAGGATCGCCAGACTGTTCCGATCGGCCATTGCCCGACGGCGGACTCGTCGGAGACTTCTCAGAACCCGGGGACACCTGCCCCGACGGATCTTTACTCGGTGCCACTTCACGGACGCAGGTCGAGTGGACGCACCAGTTTGCATCACGTCCAGCCGACTGACGGGGTGTACTGCCACAGCCGGCCATGGAGGCCAGCAAGGCGCAAGCCCCCAGCGTGGCGATCGGGAGGCCTGCAGGCCGGGTCGAATGCGGGCGTCGTAGCCAGCTCATTTGCTGCATGAACTCTGCCAGCAGATATCGCCGTCCCTGCCGCTCTTCTGATGAATAGTGGGCCCGGAGTGACCACTACTGATGACTGCGGCGACGATGGCGGCTGCGGCGCCGATACCCGCGACGGCGAGAGCTATCTTGTGTTGCATGCTCATATCAAATCCCCCCCCGGTGATCAAAATCGACGCCGGCACTGTCGGCCGACTCCCCAGTCGAATTGATCGGTATGTCGCGACTCCCTCAATATAGATAACCGGAGAATAAGATCGGTTCCCTGCGGTGTGAGAGCGCCACCTATTGGTGAACCATTGAGCAGGTCTGTCGTTTGCGGAACGAGAGGAGACCGAATCTCTCAAGTTCCCTTTCCTCTGCGGAATCCCTGCCCCGTCAAGCGGGCACCGTGGCGCGGTCTGCGCGGTAACCGGCGTCGGCCGGTGGCTTGTTGCGCGTGAGCGGACCGGGCAGACGCCGGGCCGGGGATGCTGTCTGGCGCGTGAACGGTTCCGCGGATCTGGATCCCGTGACGCGGCCCGTGTCGGAGGCGTACGACCCCCGCACGGTGCGCACGGCGGTCGTGCTCTTCGGTTCCGCAGTGCTCGAACGCATCTCGTCCGCTCGGCCGGCAGACCGTTCCAGCCCCGTCACCGGTCCGCGGACTCCACCGGCATCTCCGCCGGCGAAGTCCCCCGACGGACAGGGAACAGTACGGAGATTCTGCCGTCCCTGTCCCTGTCCCTGTCCGTGAGGTGTCTCTTTGGCCGGACGCGGTGCGTCGTTCAGTACTGCTCGGTCTCCACGAAACCCGCGTCCGAGTCGTCGGCGCCGAAGGCGTCGGCGGCGGCGATCGGGTTGAATCCGGGCGGGCTGTCCTTGAGGCCCAGGCCCAGGCCGGCGAGCTTCTCCTTGACCTCGTCGATGGACTTCGCACCGAAGTTGCGGATGTCCAGGAGGTCGGCCTCGGAGCGAGCGAGGAGTTCGCCCACGGAGTGGACGCCTTCGCGCTTGAGGCAGTTGTAGGAGCGGACGGTGAGCTCCAGCTCCTCGATCGGCAGCGCGAGGTCGGCGGCGAGGGCGGCGTCCGTCGGGGACGGGCC
>NZ_JBSHBL010000134.1:0-17732 GCF_053611985.1 Streptomyces sp. NPDC054770 | reverse complement strand
GGCGGGTCCGGGGCCGACACGCCCCGGACCCGCCCTTTCGGTTCGTCACCGCCGCCGCGGCGCGACGGTCGGAGCGCGCCTGCGACGGTGACCGGTGGCTTTTCAGCCTGCGCGGACACCGCGGGGGCACCACCCGACGCGGCCTCTCACCGCCGAGCCGACCGCCGACGGGCGCTCAGCCGGCCGCCCGTCCGCCCCCCCCACCGCTCACTCGCTGTCCACGCGGTGGACGGCAGCCGAGAGGCCGCAGCTCAACTCGCCTCGCCAACCTGTTGATGCCCGCCCGCGCACGCAATGCCGTGGCGATGCCGGCGCCCGGTTCGGTGCCGGCAGTGCCGCCTCCGGCGTCCCGGCGCGCACACGGGAGCGTCGACTCCCGCGACTCGGCCGTGGCGGAAATCTGCGCCTCCAGGCGCGGCGGATTCCTGCGCGTCCGGTACGGAACTCCGGCGAAATCTGCGCCGTAACACCGGCAGGCGATCCCCCGCCCACACTCCTCGGTGTCAGTTCCCACCGGGAGGTGAACAAACCATGACGAAATCTGTCGAGCCAGCGGGTATCCGCACCGCACCGCGCGCGGATCGCACGGCCGGTGCACGGTACCGGGGCGATGTGCGCCCCGACCGTCGCGGTCGTCACCGCACCGAGGGAACGGTCACTCATTCCGGCCCCGCCGCGACCGCCTCCACCACTCGGTGCGCCGCCGTCACGGTCCGGGCCGGGCACGCGGACGGCCACTGGGCGCCGCCCGGTTTCCGGCCACCGACCGAGGAGCTTTGGATGGCGGAGCGAACGGTCCTTTCCGGCGTGACGTTGATCGACGGCACGGGAAGTGCCCCGCGGACGGACATGTCCGTGGTGATCGACGGCGCCGTGATCACCGAAGTGGGTCCGGCCGAAAGGACGGTGACGTCTCCTCAGGACCAGGTGTACGACCTGCCGGGGACGACACTGCTGCCGGGCCTCATCGACTGCCATGTGCATCTGCGGTCCAACGCGGGCGCCCGGCCCCGGGACGTGCATCTGTGGAACATGCTGACCTCGGTCGAGGAGCAGACCCTGCACGCCGCCGCCAACGCCCGTGAGGCACTGCGGTCGGGTTTCACCACGGTCCGTGACACCGCGGGTTCGCTGCCCGAGGTGGCCGTCAAGCACGCGATGGACGAGCACGTCCTCGACGGGGCGCGGGTCGTCGCCTCCGGTCTGGTCGGCATGACCGCCGGACACGGTGACATGTTCTGCCCGGCGACGCTCGACGAGAAGCGGATGTGGGCTCCGGCCGACGGCGCCGACGAGTGCCGCAAGCGCGTCCGGGAGTACGCCCGGATGGGCGTGGACCTGATCAAGATCTGCACCAGCGGCGGCACGCTCTCCATCGGCGACAAGACCGGGTGGCGCAACTACACGGACGCCGAGATCGACGCCATCGTCGACGAGGCGCACGCCCTGGACCTGCGGGTGGCGGCGCATGCGCACAGCCGGGCCGGGATCGAGGCGGCCCTGTGCGCCGGGGTGGACACCCTGGAGCACGGCTCCGAACTCGACGAAGACCTCATCGAGTTGATGCTGGAACAGGGCACCTTCCTCTGCCCGACCCTCACCCTCAGCGAGTTCATGGCGGAACACGGTCACCGGCGTGGCCTGTCCGCCGAGCATCTGGACAAGGCAGAGCGGCTGCGCGAGCGCCGGCTCCTCTCCGTCCGCCGGGCCCATCAGGCCGGCGTACGGATGATCGCGGGCAGCGACTCCTCCAACACCATGCGGTTCGGCTCCCACGCCCGGGAACTGCAGTTGCTGCACGAACAGGTCGGCATGACGCCGATGCAGGCCCTGGTGGCGGCGACCTCCGCGGCCGCCGACGCCCTCGGTCTCGGGGGCCGGACCGGAACCGTCGCCCCGGGGATGTGCGCGGACCTGCTGCTCGTGGACGGTGACCCGCTCGCCGACCTGGGCCTGCTCGGGGACCGGCGGCGGTTGCGCGCGGTACTGCGCGAGGGCCGGGCCATGGACCCGAACGCGGCCACGTCCGTCCCCCAGGGCCTGGCCGCGAGGCGCCGGACCGCAGAGACCGACCGGGTGCCGCCTCGCTCGCCGGCATCCGCCACCGCGGGATAGGGAGACGACAATTGCTGCGTTATCTGCTGATCCGGATCGCCCGGGCGCTCGCCGTCGTCCTGTGCCTGAGCGCCGTCGTGTTCCTGCTCGCGCACCTGATCCCCGGCGATCCGGCGACCCTGATCGCCGGCGAGAACTCCACGCCCGAGCTGCGCGCCCAGATCACCCGGGAGCTGGGGCTCGACCAGCCCGTGTGGTCGCAGTACCTCAGCTGGCTCGGGCACGCCGTCCGGGGCGACCTCGGAACGTCCCTGCTCGACGGGCAGAGCGTCGCCGCCCAGGTTTCCGACCGGCTGCCGGTGAGCCTGGAACTCTCCGTCTACGCCGCGGTGATCGCGGCCGTGTGGGGCATCCCGGCGGGCATCTGGTCCGCCATGCACCAGGGCCGGGCGGTCGACCGGCTGGTCAACGGCACCGCGTTCCTGGGGCTCGCCTTCCCGCCGTTCGTCGTCGGCACGGTCATGGTCCTGCTGGTGAGCAGACTGACCCCGGGCTGGCCGCTGTTCTCCTTCGTGCCGTTCGACCAGGACCCGCTGCTCAACCTCCAGGACCTGCTGCTGCCCGCGGTGGCGCTGGGCATCCCGTTCGGCGCCACGCTCTGCCGCTACATGCGGGCCGCCGTCCTCGACGTGGCGGGCCAGGACTTCATGCGGACCGCGGCGGCGAAGGGTGCCGGGCGGCGGCGCCTGATGCTGCGGCACGCCCTGCGCAACGCGCTGGTGCCCGTGGTCACCGCGGGCGGTCTCCAGCTCGGGGTGCTGGTCGGCGGCACCGTCATCGTCGAGCAGGTCTTCGCCCTTCCCGGACTCGGCTCACTGATCGTCAACTCCATCACCCAGCACGACTTCACGGTGGTCCAGGGGGCGGTCCTCGCGCTCGGCGCCTCCTATGTGGTGATCAACCTGGTGACCGACCTGCTCTACCCGCTCATCGACCCCCGGATCCGGACGACAGGAGCACGTCGTGACGGCTGAGACCGTACTGCCCGACGCGGGCGCGACCGTGACCGCGAGGGCCGCCCGGCGACGGCCGTTCCGCGGCTGGAACCCGACCCTCACCACAGGTGTCTGCCTGCTCGGCGGCCTGGTGCTGACCTCCCTGGTCGTCACCGGCTTCGGTCCCTACTCCGCGGAGGACGTCGGCAACGCCCTGCTCGGCGGACCCACCGGCAGCCACTGGCTGGGCACCGACAACCTCGGCCGCGACCTGTTCACCAGGACCTTCGTCGCCGCGCTGCACTCCCTGCTGGTCGCCTTCGGGGCCACCACGCTCGCCGCGCTGATCGGCGTGCCCATCGGTCTCCTCGCGGGCTACAGCGGCCGGCGGGTGGACGGGGTGCTGATGGCGGTGATGGACATCGCGATGTCCATCCCCTCGGTGCTGCTCGCGCTGGTGCTGGTCTCCGTGTTCACGCCGGGCACGGCGGTCCTCGTCGTGGGCATGGGGCTGATCTTCGTACCGTACTTCGCCCGGATCGTCCGCGCTCCGGCGCTGACCGTGCGCGAACGCGACTTCGTCTCGGCGGCCCGGATCGCCGGGGTGATCCCGCCGGTGATCATCGGCCGCCATGTGCTGCCGAACGTGCTGTCCTCCGCGCTCGTCCAGTACGCCAACACGGCAGCCACCTGCGTGCTGGTGGAGGCGTCCCTGAGCTATCTGGGCCTCGGCATCCAGCCGCCGACACCGAGCTGGGGCCGAATGATCTTCGAGGGTCAGCGCTACATGGCGCACGACCCGCTGCTCGTGATCGTCCCCGGGATCACGCTCGCCGTGGCCACGGCGGCCTTCGGCCTGATCTCCGACGGCCTCCAGGAGCGGATCGACCCGCGCGGCACCCGCCGTACGCCCTGATCCACACCCCGTCCGCTTCTCGATTTCCCCCCACCACCTGGCATCTCTCCTCGCTCACCCAACCCTCAGGCACAGGCGGTCATGATCATGAACCACGGGTACACCCGCAGAACCACCCTCGCGCTCGGCGGCGGCACGCTGGCCGCGGCTCTCCTCTCGGGGTGCGGCGGCACGGCGACGACGGCCGCCAAGAGCAACGGCAAGCCCGTCAGCGGCGGTTCGCTCACCATCGGCCTCGACGCCGAGCCGACCACGGGCTTCGACCCGCAGGTGGCGCAGGCGTACAACGACCAGCAGATCATCTCCCAGTTCTACGAGGGGCTGCTCAGCCTCGACGACAAGGGCCAGGTCCAGCCCGGCCTGGCCAAGAGCTACCGGCAGGTCGACGCCACCACCCACCGCTTCACCCTCCGCGACGGCGTGACCTTCCACGACGGCAGCAAACTCACCACCGACGACGTCATCTTCAGCCTGGAACGGCTGATGGACCCCGCCATCAAGTCGCCGTTCACCCAGCAGTACAAGATCAAGAAGGTCACCGCGGTGGACGCCAGCACCGTGGAGGTCAAGCTCAGCGCCCCGCAGCCGTCCCTCTACCACTTCCTGGCCCGCCCCTGGAGCGGCGCCATCATGAGCAAGAAGTGGACCACGGCCCACACCGAGGACCAGATCAAGACGGCCGAGAACGGCACCGGGCCCTTCAAGCTCACGAAGTGGACCAAGGGCGTCTCCATCCAGCTCGCCGCCCACACCGGCTACTGGCAGAAGCCGAAGCCCTACCTCTCCTCCGTCACCTACCGCCTCATCCCCGACGAGACCTCGCGGGTGGCCTCCCTGCGCTCCGGCGCCGTCCAACTGATGGCCTTCCGCGACCTGCGGCTGGTGGACGACCTCAAGAAGACGGCCGGCATCACCGAGGCCAACGGGCCGCTCGTCTCCAGCGTCTGGATCAACATGAACACGCTGAGCGGGCCCCTTGCCGACAAGCGGGTACGGCAGGCGTTCAACCTCGCCGTCGACCGCCAGGCACTGATCAAGACCCTCGGCGGCGGCGACTCCGCCACCCTCGGCTATGTCATCCCGCCCCAGGACCCGTACGGCACCACCCCGACCTCCGCCGACACCGTGTACGCGCAGAACCAGGCCAAGGCCAAGGAACTGCTCCGGGCCGCCGGCCAGACCAAGGTCACCCTCGAACTGGTCGCGCCCAGCGACCCGGCCTACGGCCCCGACATCTCCGCCATGGAGCTGATGAAGGCCCAGCTGGCCCAGGTCGGCATCACCCTGAACCTCAAGCTGACCCCGTTCGCCACGGTCGTCCCGCGCGTGCTGTCCGGCGACTACAGCAACATGATCATGATGACGAGCGTACTCAACGCCGACCCCAGCCAGTACCTCAGCCTCTGGTTCGCCAAGGGCGGCCCGGCCACCAAGGTCAAGGACCAGCATCTGTGGGACCAGATGGCGGCCGCGGCGAGCGAGAGTGACGACAGCAAGCGGGTCAGCCTCTACCACCAGCTCGCCCAGTACATCGCCGACCAGTGCTACCTGATGGTGCCCTACGCCAAGGCGGTACGCGGCGAGGCCTGGACCGACAAGGTGGGCGGCTACCGGCCGGACGCCACGGCCACCCGTCTCGAACTCAAGAGCACCTGGCTGGCCTCGTGACAGCCGGTGCACCGACCACCGCGCCGGCCGCCACCGCGGCCCGCGCCGGGGGCCGGGTCCTCGACATCTACGGGCTGCGCATCGGCTTCGGCGGCTCGGAGGTCGTCTCCGGCGTGGACCTGCGCGTCGAACGCGGTGAGGTGGTCGGCCTGATCGGCGAGAGCGGCTGCGGCAAGTCCAGCGTCGCCCTCGCCGCCATGGGCCTGCTCGGTCCCGGCGCCTCGGTCGGCGCCGACCGGCTGGAGGCCTGCGGCACCGACCTGCTGAGCAGCGGGCCCCGCGATCTCGAAAGCCTGCGCGGCAACCGGGTGGCCATGGTCTTCCAGGAGCCCATGACCTCGCTCAACCCGTGCATGCGGATCGGCGCCCAGGTGGCCGAGGTGCTGCGGATCCACGGCCGGGCGAACCGGCAGGAGGCCCGGGACCGGGCCGTGGAGCTGCTGCGCGCGGTGGAGATCCCCTCGCCGGAGCGCAGGGCGCGGCAGTTCCCGCACGAACTCTCCGGCGGGATGCGGCAGCGCGTCGTCATCGCCATCGCGATGGCCGGCGACCCGCAGCTGCTGCTGGCCGACGAACCGACGACCGCGCTGGACGTCACCGTGCAGGCCGAGATCCTGCAACTGCTGCGCTCGCTGCAACAGGAGCACGGCATGGGCATGTTGCTCATCTCGCACGACCTCGGCGTCATCACCGCCATGTGCGACCGGGTGCAGGTGATGTACGCCGGCCAGGTCGTCGAGTCCGGTACGACCGGCCAGGTGCTGACCGCGCCCCGGCACCCGTACACCCGCGCGCTGCTCGCGGCGGTGCCGCGGATGCGGGACAGCGACGGCGACGGCAACCGGCTCACCGCGATCCGCGGCCAGCTCACGGACGACGACCGACGCCGCCCCGGCTGCCGCTTCGCGTCCCGCTGCCCGAGCGTCACCGAAGCCTGCGCCGCCCCGCAGCAGCTGCGCGAGCTCGGAGCAGGGCGGACGTCCCGCTGCTGGCGTGAGACGGAGGAAGAGATGGCCACGAAGACGACGCCGGAGCCGAGGAGCGAGAGCGATGAATGAGACGCCGCTGCTGGAACTCGCGGGGGTCGGGCACACCTTCGGGCACGGGCCCGGCCGTTCGGGCGTCCGCGCCGTGGACGACGTCTCGCTCACTCTGAGCCGCGGCGAGACCGTGGGCCTGGTCGGCGAGTCCGGCTGCGGCAAGAGCACCCTCGGCCGGATCGCGACCCGGCTGTACCGGCCCACGCAGGGGGCCGTGCGGTTCGAGGGCCGGGACATGACCCACCGGCCGGACGGCACCGACCTCAAGGCCTTCCGCCGGGCGGTGCAGATGGTGTTCCAGGACCCCAACAGCTCGCTCAACCCCCGGCTGCCCGTGGGCGCGAGCATCGAGGAGCCGCTGCGGGCCCGGCGGGTGCCGCGCGCCGACCGGCGGGACCGGCTGGCGCGGGTGCTGGAGGAGGTCGGCCTGGACAGTACGGCCGCCGTCCGCTATCCGCACGAGTTCTCCGGCGGGCAGCGCCAACGCCTCGCCCTGGCCCGTGCGTTGGCTCCGCAGCCGGCCGTGATCGTCCTCGACGAGCCGACCTCCGCGCTGGACGTCTCCATCCAGGCGCAGATCCTCAACCTCCTCCAGGACGTCCAGCAACAGGACCGCATCGCCTACCTGTTCATCTCGCACAACCTCGGCGTGGTCCGCCATCTCAGCAGCCGGGTCGCCGTGATGTACCTCGGCTCGATCGTCGAACTCGCCCCGTCGCGGCGGCTGTTCGAGGCGCCGCAGCACCCCTACTCCCGGGCACTGCTGTCCTCCGTCCTGGAGCCGGGCGACGGTCCCGGCACGGGCGGGCGGATCGAGCTGAAGGGCGAACTGCCGTCACCGGCGGACGTCCCGTCCGGCTGTCCCTTCTCCTCCCGCTGCTGGCTGGCCGACGACCGCTGCCGGGCCGAGCGGCCCGCGCTCGTCGAGCAGGCCCCCGGACACCTGACGGCCTGTCACAAACCGGGCGAGGCCGGGTGATCGGACGGCAGCGCCCGCAGCAGCGCCGCCACGAAGCCCGGGACGTCGTCCGTCACCATGTGATGGTCGGCGTCGGGCACCTCGACGACCGGGATACCGGCCCGCCGGACCCCGTCCTCGCCCGGGTACGGCCGGCTTCGGGCACCGACGATCAGGACGCGCGGCTGCGGCAGGCCGTGGAACAGCTCCGCCACCCCCGGAGTCGTGCCGCGCACCAGGCCGACGGCGCTGCGGTGCACGATCGCCGGGTCCGCGGTCCGCATGCGGGCCGCGTACTCGGGTGCCAGTCCGGCCAGCAGGGCCCGGAAGCCACGGCCGACGAAGTCCCGCTCCGGCTGGGCGGCGATGGCGCTGCTGTAGAGCCCGCCGCCCGCCAGCAGGTTGGGCTCGGCCACGACCACCCGTGAACACAACTCGGGCCTCCTGGCGGCCAGTACGATCGCCACCGCGCCGCCCATCGAGTGCCCGACGAGCACCGCGCCCCGGACCGCGCAGTGGTCGAGGACGGCCGCCACGGTCTCCGCATGCGCCTCCAGCGTGCCCGGGAACGTCTCCGGGCGGTCGCTGTAGCCGTGCCCGAACAGGTCGACGAGGATCGCCCGCCGCCCGGCCAGACCCGGATGCGCGGCGATGCCCGGGAAGTCCGCGGAACCGGCGGACCCCAGCCCGTGCAGGTACACGTGCGGGGCGCCCTCGCCCGGGATGTCGGTCCAGCGCACACGGGCGCCGGCCGAGGGAACGTACAGGGAACGCATCACCGCTCCTGCACTCTGTCGAGGGCGTCCAGGGCGCCGAAGCCGCTGTACGGGGACACCGCGGCCTCCGGCGCCTGCCGGGTCTCCTGCGGGTGCCGCAGCGGTACGACGCCCACGCAGTGGCCGTCCCGGTCCAGCAGTCGCCCCATGTGCTTGACGGTGCTGAGGACCACCGAGCGGTCGTCGATCCGCAGCCGCGGCAGCCGCCGTGCGAGGTGGACCTCGAAGGTGTGCACATCGGCGAGCGTGCGCAGCCAGACGTCGATCACCAGGTTGTGCGGGCCGGTGGTGATCGCGCAGGACCGGACCTCCCGTACGCCGGACAGGACCCGGCCGGTCTCCTCCAGGTACTGGGCGGGCACGGACGCGAAGTACACGGCGGACATCGGCCACCCGGACAGCGGCCTGGCCAGGTCACAGCGCAGGCTCACCCGGGAGGCGAGCAGCGACTGGAGCCGACGGCGCACCGTGGTGGCTCCGCCGCCGGTGGCATCCGCGAGGTCGCAGATCGACATCCGGCCGTCCGTGCTGAGCAGTTCCAGCAGCTGGGCGTCCAGGGGATCCCAGGCCGGCACGGTGGTCGGCCGCTGATCCGGCGGGACGTCCGAGAGGCGGCCGGCCTCCAGCCGGGCGCACTGCGCGTCGTCCAGTTCACGCAGTCGCCAGCGGCTGCCCTCGGTGGGCACGCCGGTCGAGACGTGCGTCCGGGTCGCCCGGACCCCCGGCGTCCGCTGGAACAGCAGGGTGGTGAGGCGGGCGAGTTCGTTGAGGTCCGTGGCCTGTACCGTGGCCATCAGATCGCGGCCGCCCGCGGTGAGTTTGACGTTCGCCACCGAGTGCTCCGCGGCGAGGGCCCGGGCCACCTCGTGCGCCCGGCCGGGCTCGGTGTCGACCTCGATGATGCCGGTCACCACGATGCGGTAGTCGGACAGCCGGGGATAGGCGGTCACCCAGGCCAGGCCCGCGTCCCGCAGCCGCCGCCAACGCCGGGCCGCCGTCACCGGGTTGACCGCCAGCACGTCACCCACCAGCGTCCACGGGGCCCGCGGATGGACCTGGAGCGCGTGGACGACGCGGAGGTCCAGCTCATCAAGGCCGTCCGCGGTGGAATCCTGCGCTTTCTGGACCGGCGCATTCCTGCGTGTCTCCGTGGAATCCCCACGCGAAGCTGCACCGCGGCACGGGGCGCTCTTGTTCATTCCACACTCCATTTCGCCTGTTCCCGATATCGAGGAGTGCTGCGATCTCCATGACCGAAGCCACGACGCACCAGATCTCCAGGACTGCGCTGCGGGTCGAGAACGCCCGCCTCGTCGACGGCACCGGCGCCCTCCCGGTGGACGATGCCGTCGTGGTCGCGGACGCGGCCGGAGTCCTCACCTACGCCGGCCCCGCCGCCCTGGCCCCGCCGGCCACCGGGGACCCCTCGGCGCTGCGTGTCATCGACGCCGGGGGCCGTACCGTGCTCCCCGGCTTCTTCGACTGCCACACCCATCTGGCCTACGCGTACGGCTCGCCGCCCGGCCGCCGTGCCGAGCTCGACCCGGTCCTGGTCACCTACGACACCGCGGCGCGGCTGCGGCAGACGCTCGACGCGGGCATCACCACCGCCCGTGACCTGGGCGGCCTCTCCACCGGCTACCGCACCGCCGTCGAGACCGGCCGCATCCTGGGCCCCCGGCTGCACACGGCCGTACGCATCATCAGTCACACCGGCGGCCATGCGGACTTCCGGCTGCTCGACGGCACCGACCTCACCGGCGGCGAGATGGCCGAACTCGCCGACACCGTGGACGAGTCGCGGCTCGCCGTGCGCCGAACGCTGCGCGCCGGCGCGGACCTGATCAAGATCTGCGCCACCGGTGGCATGGCCAGCCCCTACGACCAGCCCGAGGACGAGGGCCTGCTGGAGGAGGAGATCCGGGCGGTCGTGGACGAGTGCCGGCGCCACGGCGGCAAGCCGGTCGCCGCCCACGCCCAGGGCACCGCGGGCATCCTCAACGCGATCCGCGGCGGGGTCACCAGCATCGAGCACGGCTACGGCCTGGACGCCCAGGCACTGGAGATGGCGGGCGAACGGGGCGTCTTCATCGTGCCGACGCTGTCGACGGTCTTCGGCGGAATCAACAAGGACGCCATGCCGGAGCACCACTACCGCAAGAAGGTCCGCTGGTCGGGCGTCACCAAGGAGAACATCGCCCGCGCCATCGAGCAGGGCGCCCGGATCGCGCTCGGCACCGACGCCGCCGTCTGCCCGCACGGCCGGAACCTGAGGGAACTCGGCCACCTCGTGGACCTCGGCATGGATCCCATGGCCGCGATCGTCGCGGGCACCCGCACCTCGGCCGAACTCCTGGGCCTGGCCGACCGCCTCGGTACGCTCACGGCGGGCAAGACCGCCGACCTGGTCCTGTGCGACGGCGACCCGCTCGCGGACATCGGCGTACTCGGGGATCCCGCGAACATCGTGTGCGTGGTCCAGGACGGCGTCGTGCGCAAGGACCTCCTGCCCACGGCGGAACCGACCGGAGCCAACGGAACAGAGGCCCGCTGAGCTCCGCCACCGCGCCAGACCGTCACTCATGCCGGGAGCATAGGGACGACCCGGGCACCGCCGAACCGCTCCGTTCCGCTGAGCAGACCGCCCGCCGAGGGGCGGAGGCCGTCAAGCCACTCACGATGATGGAAAAAAGACGGCACCGATGATGGACAAATGATTTATTCGAGGGCTTCAGTAATTCCTCCGCGTCGACCTAGCGTTGCGAGCACGTAAACGGCCTGGCCGTTGGCCTGCGGGACCCGCGTGACATGTCCCGCACGGCCGTGCTCTGACGATCTCCTGAAGGGAGAGGGCGATGGCGCCCGTGGAGTTGCTGATCGGCAGCCGGTGGCAGGTGGCCCGGGGTACCGGGCGGACCCGAGAGATCACCTCACCGTTCGACGGTTCGACCGTGGGCACGGTGGCCCTCGCCGGAACCGAGGACGTCGAGGCCGCCCTCGCGGCGGCGGAGCGCGGCGCGGCGGTCTGGCGCCGCACTCCCGCCCACGAGCGGATGCGCATCCTGCTGCGCGCCGCGGAACTCGCCGACGAGCGGGCCCCGAAGACCGCGCAGACCATCAGCGCGGAGTCCGGCAAGACCATCACCGAAGCGACCGGCGAGGCGTCCCGCTCCGGCGACCTGATCCGGCTCGCCGCCTTCGAGGGCACGCAGCTCTACGGCGAGACCCTGCCGCTCGACGCCAACCGCGGCACGGGCCAGGACAAGCTCGGCTTCACCCTGCGCCAGCCCTGCGGGATCGTCGTGGCCATCACGCCGTTCAACTACCCGGCGCTGCTGGTCCTGCACAAGCTCGCCCCGGCCCTGGCGGCCGGCAACGCGGTCATCCTGAAGCCGGCCACCAGCACCCCGCTGACCGCCCTCGAACTCGCCGAGTGCTTCGTGGACGCGGGCCTGCCGGAAGGCGTGCTCTCCGTGCTCGTCGGCTCGGGCTCGGTGCTGGGCGACGCGCTCGTCACCGACCCCCGCGTCCGGAAGATCTCCTTCACCGGCTCGACCGCCACCGGCGAGCACATCTCCCGCGTGGCCGGGGTGAAGAAGCTGTCCCTGGAGCTGGGCGCCTCCTGCCCGGTCGTGGTGCTGCCGGACGCCGACATCGAGGCCGCGGCCGGCGCCGTCGCCCTCGGCGGGTACGTCAACGCCGGACAGGTCTGCATCTCCGTCCAGCGGGTGATCACTCACCCCGCCGTCACCGGTGACTTCCTGGACGCCCTGGTCCCCAAGGTCGAGGCCATCCGCACCGGCGACCCCTCCTCCCCCGACACCACGATGGGCGCGCTCATCACCACCGCGGAGGCGGAGCGCGTCGAGCGGGCCATCGCCCAGGCAGCCGTGGACGGGGCGCGGGTCCTGACCGGCGGCGCGCGCGACGGAGCGGTGGTGCAGGCCGCCGTCGTCGCCGACGTCGACCCCCAATCCCCGTTCAGCCAGCAGGAGTTGTTCGGCCCCGCCGTCGCCGTCAGCTCGGCCGCGGACTGGGAGTCCGCGATCGCGCAGGCCAACGGCACCGCGTACGGCCTCGGCGCCGGCATCTTCACCTCCGACGTCGCCGGAGCGGTCCGCGCGATCCGGGAGATCGACGCCGGTTCCGTCCACATCAACTGGACGCCGCTGTGGCGCGCCGACCTGATGCCGTACGGCGGCCTGAAGGGCAGCGGCTACGGCAAGGAAGGCCCGCGCGCCGCCGTCAGCGAGATGACCGAGGTCAAGACCATCGTGCTGCACGGCCGCCCCTGGTGACCCGGTCACCCTCCCCTCGCACAACCCCCGATCAGGAGCCGACCCATGACTGACCGGACGCCACAGCCACCGCGCACGGTGCGCCTCACCGTCGCCCAGGCCGTCGTCATCTACCTCTCGCGGCAGTACTCGGTGGCCGACGGCCACCGCCGCCGCCTCGTCCCCGCCGCCCTCGGCATCTTCGGCCACGGCAACGTGGCCGGACTCGGCCAGGCCCTCGACCAGCTCAGCGACCAACTCCCCTTCGTCCAGGGCCGCAACGAGCAGGCGCTCGTCCACATCGCCACCGCCTACGGCAAGGCGACGCGCAGGCACGCCACGCTCGCCGTCACCGCCTCCATCGGCCCGGGCGCCCTGAACATGGTGACCGGCGCGGGCCTGGCCACCGTCAACCGGCTGCCCGTCCTGCTGCTGCCGGGCGACACCTACGCGACCCGCCACCAGGGCCCCGTGCTCCAGCAGTTGCAGCACCCCATCGAGGCCGACACCTCGGTCAACGACGCCTTCCGGCCCGTCTCCCGCTTCTTCGACCGCATCACCCGGCCCGAGCAGCTGCTGACCGCACTGCCCGCCGCGATGCGCGCGCTCACCGACGTGGACACCGGAGCGGTGGTCGTCTCCCTCCCCCAGGACATCCAGTCGCACGCCTACGACTACCCGGTGGAGTTCTTCGCCGAGCGCGACTGGCCGATCCGCCGCCCGGCCCCGGACGCCGACGAGGTCGCGGCGGTGGCACGCCTGCTCGCCGAGGCCGAGAAGCCGCTGATCATCGCTGGCGGCGGGGTCGTGTACTCCGGTGCCGGCGAGGAACTGGAGGCGCTGGCCGAGGCGGCGGGGATCCCCGTCGCGGAGACGTTCGCCGGCAAGGGCGCCGTCCAGCGCCGCGCCTGGTGGCAGCTCGGCGGCATCGGCCTGGAGGGCACCCCGGCCGTCAACACCCTCGCCCGGGAAGCGGACTTCGTCCTCACCGTGGGCTCCCGGCTGACGGACTTCGCCACCGCCTCGCACTCCGCCTTCGAGAACCCGGAGGTGCGGTTCGCGAGCATCAACGTCAATGTGCACGACGCGGGCCGCCTGGGCGCGACCGGGATCGTGGCCGACGCCAAGCGGGCTCTGGCCGCCCTGACCGACGCCGTACGCACGGACGGCACCAGCACGTCGGCCGCCTGGCAGGAGAAGGTGCGCGCCCTCGACGAGCAGTGGCAGCGGCAGCGTGCCGCCGCGCTCGACCCGGACACGCTCTTCGACTTCGCGTCGCTGGCCGATGACTCCGACGTCGTCCGGGACACCGACGCGGTCCTCACCCAGGGCCAGCTGATCGGCCTGCTCCAGGAGCATGCCCAGTCCGGCGACACGATCATCGCCGCCGCCGGCGGGCCGCCCGGTGACCTGCAGAAGGTGTGGGACGCCACCGAAGGCCGCTTCGCCCACCTGGAGTTCGGCTTCTCCTGCATGGGCTACGAACTGCCCGCCGCGCTCGGCGTCCGCTTCGCCGAGCCGGACCCCTCGAAGCGCGTGCTGTCCCTCCTCGGCGACGGCACCTTCCTGATGGCGCCGACCGAACTGGTCACCGCCGCACAGGAGAAGCTCCCGGTCACGATCGTGATCCCGGAGAACCACGGCTACCAGGTCATCCACCGGCTCCAGATGGGCCGCAACGGGCGGGAGTTCGGCAACGAGTTCCGCTACCGCGACGGCAGCCTGGAGATCGGCTCCGGCAAGCCCGCCCGCCTGGAGGGCGACTACCTCCAGGTCGACCTGGTCAAGACGGCGGAGGGCCTGGGTGCCCGCGCGCTCCGCGCCACCACCGCCGACGAGGTGCGCGCCGCCCTGGCCGGGACCCGCGACCACGAGGGTCCCGTCGTCCTCGTCGTCCCCGTGATCCCGCACGCCGACCTGCCCGGCGCGGGCGTGTGGTGGGACGTGGCCCCGGCCGAGGTCTCTGAGCAGGAAGCGGTCGCGCAACTGCGCAGCGAATACGAAGAGGGCCTGGCGTCTCAGAGGTGGTACGGATGAATCGCTCGCCGTTGGACTTCGGCCGCCTGCGCCGCCGCCTCGCCGCCGGCGAGGCCACCCTCGGCACGTTCGTCGGCCTCGCCTCCCCCGTCTCGGCCGAGGTGTGCGCCGCCGCCGGAGCCGACTGGGTGCTGCTCGACCTCGAACACGGGGCCGGCGGCGAGGAGCAGGTCCGTACGACCGTCCCCGCGGCGGCGGCCTACGGGGTGCCGACCGTCGTACGGGTCGAGTCCGCGGCCCGGATCCGCATCGGCCGCGTCCTCGACCTCGGCGTCGCCGGGGTGATGCTGCCGCGCCTCGACACGGCGGCCGAAGTCCGGGAAGCGATACGGCACCTGAGGTACCCGCCCGCGGGGGATCGGGGCGTGGCCACCTACAACCGGGCCTGCCGTTTCGGACTCGACCCCGAAGCCCTGGACCGCGAGGGGGAGATCCTCGGCGTGGTCCAGATCGAGTCGGCGAGCGCGCTGGACGAGGTCGAGGCCATCGCGGCCCTGGACGGCGTCGACGTGCTGTTCGTCGGCCCCCGCGACCTCAGCCACGACCTCGGCGTGCCGGGCGAGTTCGGTGCGCCCGTCTACCGGGAGGCCCTCGAGCGCGTCCGCAAGGCCGCCGCCGACCACGGCAAGGCCTGCGGACTCCTGGTTCCCGACGGCGCGGCCGCGGCCGCCAAGCGGGCCGAGGGCTGGACGTTCATCGGTATCGGCTCCGACTCGACCCTACTCGCCGCCGCCCTGTCCACCGCGCTCGGCCAGGCCCGGGCCCAGGCCCTGTGACCCTCAGGAGACATCGATGACCCCCAGCACCCCGGGCGCCGCACGCGAGATCGGCGTCGGACTGATCAGCGTCGGCTGGATGGGCAAGCTGCACAGCCGCGCCTACCAGGCACTGCCCTCCGTCTACCCCGAGCTGGGCATCAAGCCCCGGCTCGTGCACGCCGCCGACACCGCCGAGGACCGCGCGGCCTACGCCCGTGACGTCCTCGGCTACGAGAAGGCCTCGACCGACTACCGTGCCGTCCTCGACGACCCGGACGTCGAGGTCGTCTCGATCTGCGCGCCGAACATCCTGCACCACGAGATCGGCATCGCCGCCGCCAAGGCCGGCAAGCCGTTCTGGATCGAGAAGCCGGTCGGGCGCAGCGCCGAGGAGACCGCCGAGGTCGCCGCCGCCGCCCGCGCCGCCGGAGTGGCCACCTCCATCGGCTACAACTACCGGCACGCCCCCGCCGTCGAGCGGGCCCGCCAGCTGATCGCCGAGGGCCGGCTCGGCCGGATCACCAACGTGCGCGCCACCTTCTTCTCCGGCTACGCCTCCGAGCCCAAGGGCGCGCTGTCCTGGCGTTTCAAGCGGGACCTGGCCGGACACGGCGCGCTCGGCGACCTGATGAGCCACGTCGTGGACCTCGTCAGCTACGTGGTGTCCCCCATCAACGAGGTCGCCGCCCTCACCAGCACCGTCTACACCGAGCGCCCCATCCTGCCCATGGGCTCCGGGACGCACTTCGCGGTGATCGAGGACGGCGAGATGGCCGAGGTCGAGAACGACGACTACACCGCCGCCCTGGTCCGCTTCACCGGCGGAGCGGTCGGCACGCTGGAGGCCTCCCGCGTCATCGTCGGGCCGCAGTGCGGCATCGGCTTCGAGATCTACGGCACCGACGGCTCGGTCACCTGGAACTTCGAGCGGATGAACGAACTGCGGATCGCTCTCGGCCGCAGCGGTCCCGACCAGGGCTACACCACGGTTCTCGGCAACGGCCACATGGGCGACTACGCCAGCTTCCAGCCCGGACCGGGCAACAGCATGGGCTACGACGACCTGAAGGTGATCGAGGCCAAGAAGTTCCTCGCCGCCGTGACCGGAGTCGAGCACCACAACTCCACGATCGAGGACGCGCACGCCGTCGCCGAAGTGATCGCGGCGGCCGCCGCCTCCGCGGAGAGCGGCTCCTGGCAGTCGGTGCTCGCGGTGCCCGGCGCGACCTTCGGTCATCTCGCGCGGAGTTGATCGCATGAGCAACCATGTCGTGGTGGCGCTCGGCCCGGTCGACGCCGACACCGTGGCCCCGGTCCTCGGCGAGCGGGTCACCTTCGTCACCGACCCCACCCCCGAGGACCTCGCGGTCGCCGAGGGCGCCATCGTCCGCGCCGACCGGCACGTCGACGCGGACTTCCTGCGGCGGACCCCACGACTGCGGGTCATCGCCCGCACCGGCGTCGGCGTCGACCTGGTCGACGTGGCGGCGGCCTCCGACCGTGGGATCCCGGTGGTGATCACGCCGAACAGCGGCAGCCGTGCGGTCGCCGAGGGCGTGTTCGCCATGGCCCTGCACCTGACCAAGCGACTGCAACCGCTGACCGAGCTGGTGCGGGACGGCAGCTGGGCCGAGCGGAGCACCGTACCGGTCGGCGACCTGGACGGCGCGACCATGGGCATCGTCGGCTACGGCCGGATCGGCCGCCGGGTCGGCGAACTCGCCACCGCGTTCGGGATGCGGATCCTCGCCTACGACCCGTTCAGCGCGGTGCCGTCCGAGTTCGCCTGCGCCGACCTGGGCGAACTCGCCGAGTCGAGCGACGTGCTCACCCTGCACGCGCCGCTCACCAAGGGCACCCGGCACCTCGTGAACGAACAGCTGCTGGCCCGCATCAAGCCGGGGGCGATCCTCATCAACTGCGGCCGGGGCGGCCTGCTCGACCCGGACGCCACCCTGGCCGCCCTGGAGTCGGGCCGGCTGGCGGGTGTCGGACTGGACGTGTTCGACCCCGAGCCGGCCCTCTACCACCCGCTGTTCGACCATCCCGACGTCGTGCTCACCCCGCACCTGATGGGCATGACACGTCGCGCGATGACCCTGACCTTCGTCGATGCCGCCCGCGGTGTCGCGGACGTCCTCGCGGGCCGCGAGCCGGCCGCGGTCGCCGACCCCGACCGGAACCATCGAAAGGCCACGGCATGACCACCCCGCAGCTGAACCGGATCGCCGGCGCGCCCATCTCCTGGGGTG
>NZ_JBSHBL010000133.1:0-18196 GCF_053611985.1 Streptomyces sp. NPDC054770 | reverse complement strand
ACTCTCGGCCGTCCGCCGTTCTTCTCCGGGATCCGCCCGGCTCAGGAAGCCTGCGGCGGCCCCTCCGGCCGGGTCGGGGCGGTGGGGTCGGGCGTCGTACCGCCCATGGCGTCCGGGTGTACGAACCGGTCCATGGCGCCCTTGGCCCTGCCCGTACCCGTCTGGATCTTGTCGCTGTACTTGCCCTTGGTCTTCTCGTCGACGACCCGCGCGGCCTTGTCGATGCCGTGCTGGAGCTTGTCGACCTTGTCTTCGTGCTGCTGCGCGAAGTGAGAGGCCTTGTCCTTGGCCGGGGCGAGCTTGGCCTTCAAATTGTCCAAAAGACCCATGGTTACCTTCCCTATGGCTTCCCTCGCGGGCCGTTATGTGCGGGCGTTCTCGCCGGCCTCGTTGTCGGCGGCCTCCTTGGCGGACTGCTGCTTGGGAATCTCGGTGCTCTCGGCGGCGACCGCGGCATGCTCGATATCCGTCTCCGCCTCCGTCCTCGAGCCCGCGCTCCGGCCGGCGTCCTCGTCCGGGCCCTGCGCCGCCGCCTCGGCCTCGGCTGCCTCTTCCGCTACCGGCTCCGCCGCATCCTCCGTCGCGTTCTCCGGTCCGGATGCGTCCGGCTCGGCAGCGGCCGGCACCTTGGCGTCCGGCTCTTCCGCGGCCTTCGGCTTCTTCCCAAGGAAACGTGCAAAAACGCCCATATCCACTCCATACGTTACTCGTGCGAGCGAAATCCCGCGTGACCCCGGTGCGTCCGATTGCGCCGGACCGGTCGCCGTCTCTCGCCGGCGGTGGCAGGAACCTCGCAACGGGCAACGAAGCCGGACACACTCCGTCACGTAACTCGTTCGAGACCGGCCTCCGAGGTTTGCGAGACTGGTCCGGTGAGCAGCGCACCCCCCGCCCCCCGTGTCATCGCCGTCGTCGGCCCCACCGCGGCCGGAAAGTCCGACCTCGGCGTCTTCCTGGCCCAACGGCTCGGCGGGGAGGTCGTCAACGCCGACTCCATGCAGCTGTACCGGGGGATGGACATCGGCACCGCCAAGCTGACGCCCGAGGAGCGCGCCGGCGTACCGCACCACCTGCTCGACATCTGGGACGTGACCGTCACCGCCTCCGTCGCCGAGTACCAGCGGCTCGCCCGCGCCCGCATCGACGCCCTGCTCGCCGAGGGCCGCTGGCCGGTCCTGGTCGGCGGCAGCGGGCTGTACGTCCGCGGCGCCGTCGACAACCTGGAGTTCCCCGGCACCGACCCCGAGGTCCGGGCCCGCCTGGAGGGCGAGCTCGCGCTGCGCGGCTCCGGCGCCCTGCACGCCCGGCTGTCCGCCGCCGACCCGGAGGCGGGCCGCGCGATCCTGCCCAGCAACGGCCGCCGCATCGTCCGGGCGCTGGAGGTGATCGAGATCACCGGGCGCCCCTTCACCGCGAACCTGCCCGGCCACGACTCGGTCTACGACACCCTCCAGATCGGCGTCGACGTGGCCCGCCCCGAGCTCGACGAGCGCATCGCGCTGCGCGTCGACCGGATGTGGGAGGCCGGCCTCGTGGAGGAGGTGCGCGCACTGGAGGCGCACGGGCTGCGCGAGGGCCGCACGGCGTCGCGCGCCCTCGGCTACCAGCAGGTCCTGGCGGCGCTCGCGGGCGAGAGCACGGAAGCGGAAGCACGGGCCGAGACCGTCCGTGCCACCAAACGCTTCGCGCGCCGTCAGGATTCATGGTTCAGGCGCGACCCCCGGGTGCACTGGTTGAGTGGGGCCGCGGCGGACCGCGAGGAACTTCCGCGGCTGGCCATGGCGTTGGTCGAACGACCGGTCACAGCCTGATCACGTCATGGCATCGGGATGCGCCACGGGTCATCGGGGCATCCGGTGCCGTGCCATCATCGAGCTTCGATCGCAAGTGGAGTCCTAGGTTGGGAGGGCGCGTGGCGATGGAGGCCGGCCCTCGCGACACCGCACAAGACACCGAGCATGTCGCCGTCGAGGCCATCGAACCGGGTGAGCCCGAGGAGGGCGAGGGGCGACTCTCGCCGGACGGTCCGGACGACACGGTGGGCGGTGGCGTCACCGCCGACGGCCCCGAGCCGGAGGAGATGTTCGCCGGCGGCCCCGAGGTCGAGGTCGAGCTCCGCCCGCAGCGCCGCCTGCGCCTGTGGCAGCTGGCCCCCATCGTGGGCCTGGCCGCGGTCGGCTCCCTGATGTTCGCCTTCCCGCTCGCCTTCGACTTCGGCGACAGCGGCGCCGTGATCGCGATGCTGGGCCTGCTGATCTGCTCCTGCGCGGCGGGCTGGGGAATGATGGCGGCGAGGAAGGTCGGCTACACGTGGCCCGGCCTCCCGCCGAGGGGCTCGGACCGCAGGCCCGACTGGCGCGTGGTGATCGGATACGTACTCCTGGTGACGATCGTGGCAGTCCTGGCGGTATGGCGAGTAGCCCGCCTGCGCTGAACCGGGGCTGCGCCGAGGTGGGGCTGCACTGAGGTGGGGCTGCACTGAGGTGGGGCTGCGCTGAAAACGCCCCTCGCTGAAGCGCCCCGAAAGGGGCGCGGGGAACTGCGCGACCAGCCCCCACCCACCCGCACCCGAAGCACCACCCATTCCTCCTCTACCCTCGAAGAATGAGCATCCCCTTCCTCAAGGGCCACGGCACCGAGAACGACTTCGTGATCGTCCCGGACCCCGACAACGCCCTGGACCTCACCCCGGCCGCCGTAGCCGCCCTGTGCGACCGCCGGTCAGGCATCGGCGCCGACGGCGTGCTGCACGTCGTACGGTCCGCCGCGCACCCCGAGGCCAAGGGGATGGCCGCCGACGCCGAGTGGTTCATGGACTACCGCAACGGCGACGGCTCGATCGCCGAGATGTGCGGCAACGGCGTCCGCGTCTTCGCCCGCTACCTCCAGCACGCCGGCCACGTGACCGAGGGCGACCTCGCCGTCGCCACCCGCGGCGGCGTCAAGACCGTGCACATCGCGAAGACCGTGTCCGACAGCGGCTCCGCCGCGGGTGACGTCACCGTCGGCATGGGCAGCGCCCGCCTCCCCGAGGGCGACGTGACCGTGAGCGTCGGCGACCGCACCTGGCCCGCGCGGAACGTGAACATGGGCAACCCGCACGCCGTCGCCTTCATCGCGGACCTCGCCGACGCCGGCGACCTCTACACCCCGCCCCCCTTCAGCCCGCCGTCGGCCTACCCCGAAGGGGTCAACGTCGAGTTCGTCGTCGACCGCGGCCCCCGCCACGTCGCGATGCGCGTGCACGAGCGCGGCTCCGGCGAGACCCGGTCCTGCGGCACCGGAGCCTGCGCGGTCGCCGTGGCCGCCGCCCGCCGCGACGGCGCCGACCCCACCGTCACCGGCACCCCGGCGACGTACACCGTGGACGTGCCCGGCGGACGGCTCGTCATCACCGAGCGGCCCGACGGCGAGATCGAGATGACCGGCCCCGCAGTGATTGTCGCCACGGGCGAGATCAGCACCGAGTGGCTGGAAAACGCCGTCCGTTGAGCTGACTGCACGTCGGAAACCGTGGTCCGGGCGGTGGTCCAACATCCGGATCCACGGCCCGCGTTGCCCCGGTGGCGAGAAACGTCGGCCACCCCCCGAACAGGTGGCGCAAAAACGTAAACCTCGAAATCGTCGCTCGATTGGGTGATCCGTTTCACGCTCGGCGGGAGCCGGTCAATCGGGCGCGATGGGCTCGGTAGCATCAAGCACCGGCACGGACGGGGGAACGTCGCCAATCCCTGAGCCGCGTATGCCCTGGGGCCCCGTCCGCCGGTACACGAGCCGGAGGTGCCCATGAGTGCGGAGGCCACGAACCCTGCGACGCCCGGTCCCGTCGTGCCCACAGCGGCGGTCCGCAGGAAGGCCCGCCCCCGGATCGACCTGCGCCGGCTCGGCCGGGCCGCGCTGCTCGGCAACGCCGCCCGCGGCAAACTCCCCGATGCCATCGGCCATGTCGCCGAGGCGCACCGCGCCCACTATCCCGACGCCGACCTCGAACCCCTGCGCCGCGCCTGGGTCCTGGCCGAGTCCTCGCACCGCGGCCAGATGCGCAAGAGCGGCGAGCCGTACATCACCCACCCCCTCGCGGTGACCCTGATCCTCGCCGAACTCGGCGCCGAGACCACGACCCTGACGGCGTCTCTGCTCCACGACACCGTCGAGGACACCGATGTGACGCTCGACCAGGTGCGGGAACAGTTCGGCGAGGAGGTCCGTTACCTGGTCGACGGGGTGACGAAGCTCGAAAAGGTCGACTACGGGGCCGCCGCCGAACCCGAGACGTTCCGCAAGATGCTCGTCGCCACCGGCAGTGACGTCCGGGTGATGTCGATCAAGCTCGCCGACCGCCTCCACAACATGCGCACCCTCGGCGTGATGCGCCCCGAGAAGCAGGCCCGCATCGCCAAGGTCACCCGTGACGTGCTCATCCCGCTCGCCGAGCGGCTCGGCGTGCAGGCGCTGAAGACGGAGCTGGAGGACCTGGTCTTCGCCATCCTGCACCCCGAGGAGTACGAGCACACCCGGGAGCTCATCGCCGAGAACGCGGCCCGCACCGGCGACCCGCTCGCCGAGATCGCCGACGAGGTCCGCGGGGTGCTCCGCGAGGCCGACATCCCGGCCGAAGTCCTCATCCGGCCCCGGCACTTCGTCTCCGTCCACCGCGTCAGCCGCAAACGCGGCGAGCTGCGCGGCGCCGACTTCGGCCGGCTCCTCGTGCTGGTCAACGAGGACGCGGACTGTTACGCCGTCCTGGGTGAACTGCACACCTGTCTGACCCCGGTGGTCTCGGAGTTCAAGGACTTCATCGCCGTACCGAAGTTCAACCTGTACCAGTCGCTGCACACGGCGGTCGCCCGCGCCGACGGACAGGTCGCCGAAGTCCTCATCCGCACCCACCAGATGCACAAGGTCGCCGAGGCCGGCGTGGTCGCCCTCGGCAACCCCTACGCCCAGGCCGCCGACGCCCCCGCTGCCGGTACCCCGGTCGCCGGTACCCAGGTCGCCGACGCCGCCGACTCCCCGGCCGACGGCGAGCGCGCCGACCCGACCCGCCCCGGCTGGCTCTCCCGTCTCCTCGACTGGCAGAAGGCGGCCCCGGACACCGACACCTTCTGGTCCACCCTGCGCGAGGACCTCGCCCAGGACCGCGAGATCACCGTCTTCCGGCCCGACGGCGGCAGCCTCGGCCTTCCCGAGGGCGCCACCTGCGTCGACGCCGCCTACGCCCAGTACGGCGAGGACGCCCACGCCTGCATCGGCGCCCGTGTCAACGGCCGCCTCGCGACCCTCAGCACGGTCCTCAGGGACGGCGACACCGTTCAGCTCCTGATGGGCCAGGACCCGGCCTCCGAGCCTTCCCGGGAGTGGCTGGAGCACGCGCACACCCCGGCCGCCCGGATCGCCATCCAGCGCTGGCTCGCCGCCCACCCGGACCGCGCCGAAGAGCCCCCGGCCGTCGTCCCCAGCCGTCCCGTGCTCGACCCGCCGGCTCCCGGGAACGCCTCCGGCGGCGCCCCCCGGACCGCCAGCGCCGTGGTCGTCGACCGTCCCGGCGCGACCGTACGGCTCGCCGGCTGCTGCACCCCCGTACCGCCCGACGAGGTCACCGGCTTCGCCGTGCGCGGGGGAGCGGTCACCGTGCATCGCGTGGAGTGCGCCTCGGTGCTTCACATGAAGGGCACCGGGCGCCCCGAGGTGGCCGTGAGCTGGGGCGACAGCACGGCCTGCCGGGTCACCCTGGTCGCCGAATCGTTCGGCCGCCCCCATCTGCTCGCCGACCTCACCGAGGCGATGGCCCAGGAGGGCGCCGAGATCGTCTCGGCGACCGTGGAACCCCCCAGCCAGCAGCGGGTCCGCCACACCTACACCGTGGAGCTCCCCGACGCGGCCCACCTGCCCGCCCTGATGCGCGCGATGCGCAATGTGCCCGGCGTGTACGACGTCGGCCGAGCGCAACACCAGTGACTTACCCGTTCGAGTGGATCGGTCGCGAGTCGTCGCGGTGAGAGCGGGGTGCACTGGTAGCGGTGGTCCATGCCGCTCACCCTCCGCACCCGCCCGCTGACGGGACGCAGCCGCCTGTTGCCGGGACGCACCCGCCCATTGCCGGAAGGCACTCGTCTCCTGCCGGAAGGCACCCGTCCGTCCCGCCGGACCCCCGGCCCGCTCCGGCACCGGCGGGCCGCCGCCCTCCTCGTCTCCGCCGTCTCCGTCGCCCTGCTCGGCGCCAGTGCCCCGCCGGTCCCGCTGGGAGTCGGCGACCGGCTCTTCCCGTACCTCGGCAACCCGGGGTACGACGTGGCGTCGTACGACCTCTCCTTCACCTATCCCGGCAGCAACGACAAGCCGCTCCAGGCCGTCACCACCATCGACGCCGTCACCACCAGCGACCTGGACCGGGTCAACCTCGACTTCGCGCACGGCAAGGTCGAGTCCGTCGAGGTCGACGGCCGGCCCGCCGCCTTCGCCGGCGCCGGCGAGGACCTGGTCGTCACGCCCGCCCGGCCGCTGCGGCAGGGCAGCTGGACCCGGATCACGGTGAAGCACACCAGCGACCCGGTGTCCGCCAAGGGCCAGGACGGCGGCTGGGTGCGCACCACAGACGGGCTCGCCATGGCCAACCAGGCCGACGCCGCCCACCTGGTCTTCCCGTGCAACGACCACCCGTCCGACAAGGCGATGTTCACCTTCCACGTCACCGCCCCGAACGGCTACGCCGTCGTCGCCAACGGCCTGCCCACCGAGTCCGCCCGGGTCGGCGGCCAGACCACCTGGACCTACCGCACCCAGCACCCCATGGCCACCGAGCTGGCCCAGGTCTCCATCGGCCGCTCCGCCGTACTGCACCGTGCCGGACCGCACGGACTGCCGGTGCGGGACGTCGTCCCGAGCGCCGACGCCAAGAAGCTCGAACCCTGGCTGGCCAAGACCCCGGACCAGATCGCCTGGCTGGAGAGCAAGGTCGGCTCCTACCCGTTCGAGACGTACGGCGTGCTCATGGCACAGGCGTCCACCGGCTTCGAGCTGGAGACCCAGACCCTCTCCCTCTTCGAGAAGAACCTGTTCACCGAGCCCGCCTACCCCAAGTGGTACATCGAGTCGATCATGGTGCACGAGCTGTCCCACCAGTGGTTCGGCGACAGCGTCAGCCCACGCGTCTGGTCCGACGTCTGGCTGAACGAGGGCCACGCCACCTGGTACGAGGAGCTGTACGCGGAGGAGAAGGGCCACCAGCCCATGATCAACCGCATGAAGGCCGCCTACGGGGCCTCCGACCGCTGGCGCGCCGAAGGCGGACCGCCCGCCCTGCCCAAGGCCCCGGAGCCCGGGCAGAAGATCAGCATCTTCCGCCCGAACATCTACGACGGTGCGGCGCTCGCCCTCTACGCCCTGCGCCAGGAGATCGGCAGGCCGGCCTTCGAGCGTCTGGAGCGGATCTGGGTCCAGCAGCACAAGGACGGCACGGCGACCACGGCCGACTTCGTCCACCTGGCCTCCGCGGTCGCCGGCCGTGACCTGACCGGCTTCTTCGACGCCTGGCTGTACGGCGAGAAGACCCCGCCGATGCCCGGCCACCCGGACTGGAAGCAGGTACCGGCCCCGAAGAAGCAGACCAAGAGGTGACGGCGGCGCGGCCCCGGAATAACCCGGTGCCGGGACGGGGCGTACCGTGCGACCATCGTCAGGTCGGTACAGGTCGGTACAGGCCGCACGGTACGGGTCGCGGGGAATCTCCCGGGGTACTCGTACGTTGGGGAGTGTGCGGGGCGACACCCGCCGACTCACGTGTTCCCATCGACGTAAAGGACCCAATGACCTCCTCTTCTTCCCCTTCCCAGGACACCAGGCGCCTCGCGCAGGACTACCCCGACGGTCTTCGGGCCGATGCCCTGATGGAAGAGGACGTCGCCTGGAGCCACGAGATCGACGGAGAGCGGGACGGCGACCAGTTCGACCGCTCCGAGCGCGCGGCCCTGCGCCGCGTGGCGGGCCTCTCCACCGAGCTCGAGGACGTCACCGAGGTCGAGTACCGACAGCTCCGCCTGGAGCGGGTCGTGCTGGTCGGCGTGTGGACCTCGGGCACCGCGCAGGACGCGGACAACTCCCTCGCGGAGCTGGCCGCCCTCGCCGAGACCGCGGGCGCGCTCGTCCTCGACGGCGTCATCCAGCGCCGCGACAAGCCCGACGCGGCCACCTACATCGGCTCCGGCAAGGCTTTGGAGCTGCGTGACGTCGTCATCGAGACGGGCGCGGACACGGTCATCTGCGACGGTGAGCTGAGCCCCGGCCAGCTGATCCAGCTGGAGGACGTCGTCAAGGTCAAGGTCATCGACCGGACCGCCCTGATCCTGGACATCTTCGCCCAGCACGCCAAGTCCCGAGAGGGCAAGGCGCAGGTCTCGCTCGCGCAGATGCAGTACATGCTGCCGAGGCTGCGAGGCTGGGGTCAGTCGATGTCCCGCCAGATGGGCGGCGGCAAGGGCGGCGGCCTCGCCACCCGTGGTCCCGGTGAGACCAAGATCGAGACGGACCGGCGGCGGATCCGCGAGAAGATGGCGAAGATGCGCCGGGAGATCGCGGAGATGAAGACCGGCCGCGAGATCAAGCGCCAGGAGCGCCGCCGCAACAAGGTGCCGTCCGTCGCCATCGCCGGCTACACCAACGCCGGCAAGTCCTCCCTGCTCAACCGCCTCACGGGCGCCGGCGTCCTGGTCGAGAACGCCCTGTTCGCGACCCTGGACCCGACGGTCCGCCGCGCGGAGACCCCGAGCGGCCGCCTCTACACCCTGGCGGACACCGTCGGCTTCGTCCGCCATCTGCCCCACCACCTGGTCGAGGCGTTCCGCTCCACCATGGAGGAGGTCGGCGACTCCGACCTCATCCTCCACGTGGTCGACGGCGCGCACCCGGCCCCGGAGGAGCAGCTGGCCGCCGTACGCGAGGTGATCAGGGACGTCGGCGCCACCGACGTACCCGAGATCGTCGTGATCAACAAGGCGGACGCCGCGGACCCCCTGGTCCTCCAGCGCCTGCTGCGCAACGAGAAGCGCTCCCTCGCGGTCTCGGCCCGCACCGGCCTGGGCATCGAGGAACTGCTCGCCCTGATCGACGACGAGCTGCCCCGCCCGTCGGTCGAGATCGAGGCTCTGGTCCCGTACACCCACGGCAAGCTGGTGGCCCGCGCCCACAACGAGGGCGAGGTCCTCTCGGAGGAGCACACCGCCGACGGCACCCTCCTCAAGGTCCGCGTCCACGAGGAACTGGCGGCGGAGCTCACGCCGTACGTCCCGGCTCCGGCCGTCTGACAGTTCGTAAGCGAAAGCGAATGGGCCGCCCCCATTTTCGGGGGGCGGCCCATTCGCTTACCCGGGGGCGCGGGGCTGTTGTCGATATGAGGCTGCGCCGCGTGGGCGCGAGGAACCACGATGGCGAGTCAGTCGCCGACGCACCCGTTGCACCACGGCGCGACGGCGACACTCACCCCCTCACTGGTCAGCGAACTCCTTGCTGACCCCCTCATAGACCCCCTTGGCCACATCACCGAACCGCGGCCCGGCCAGCCACCCCGAACTCACCGGCCCGATCGACGTGTTGGACACCAACGCCGGCTTGCCGTCGGCGCCCGTCTCCACCCAGCCGCCCCCCGACGCCCCACCGGTCATCGTGCACCCGATCCGGTACATCGTCGGCGCCGACGCGTCCACCGACAGCCGCCCCGGCTTGTCCGCGCACTGGTACAGCAGCGACCCGTCGTACGGCTTCGCCGCCGGATACCCGGTGGCGGTGATGCTCGACACCTTCGGCACCGCGGGCGCGTCGAAGTTCACCGGCATCGCCGAACCGACCGTCTCCTCAAGGGACTTGCCGCCACTTCCCTGCTCCGGTGTCACATGGATCACGGCGTAGTCGTACGACGCACCGTTGCCGCCCGTCTCACCGCCCTGGTCTATCCACTGCTGCGAGGTCTGCGCCCCGTCACCCCACCAGACGCCGTACGGCGCGATCTGGGAACGGGTCGCCGCCGCCAGCGCCGAACCCGTCAGCCCCTTGTCGTTGTACGACGGCACGAACGCGATGTTGCGGTACCAGCCGCCGTTCTTGCCGGCATGCACACAGTGCCCCGCCGTCCACACCAGGTTGGACTTGCCCGGGTGCGCCGGGTCCTCGACGACCGTCGCCGAGCAGACCATCGTGCCCTCGGGGGAGTCGAAGAAGACCTTCCCGGAAGTGGCCGCGTTGGCGTGGTACACCGGCTGCACGGCCTTCGCCTGGACCGGCTCCGGCGTCGGGTCGGTCACCCCCTGGTCACCGGAGAGGTCGTTGTCGTCGACGCCCTTGTCCTTGTCGGGGTCGTTGGCGTCCCGCATCCGGTTGGGGTCCCACAGGCCCTTGATGATGGGGTTGATGAAGTCGTTGGCCTCGCGCAGCCAGTCGGCCTTGTCCCAGTTCTTCCAGGCGCCGTTCTTCCACTTGTCGATGTCGATCCCGTGCTCTTTGAGCTTGTTCCTGATGTCGTCCGGGATCTTGATCTTGCCGTCACCGGTGTCGGCCGTGGCGGACGCGGACGCCGCAGCGCCCGCGTTGTCGTCGCCGGAACCGCTGCACGCGGTGGCGGTCAGCGCCAGCGCCGAGGCGAGCGCGACGGCCGCCAGCGCACGGGGCGCGCCCCTTCCACCTCGCAGGGCGAACGACGGCCGGATGGATCGCATGGTGGTGACTCCCCCTGTTGGTAAGGAACTTCAGCGCCACACACTATGCGCTCGCTGTGCGCCGCTTCCCATGGAAGGGCAACGGTTTCGCTACGGCCCTCACCAGCGGGGCAACCGCAGTTCGTGGGTGGGATCGATGGGCCGCGTTCGGCCGGTGTCGTCACGAGTGCGTATTGCCGACTCCCGGTGCGGCCGGTGGCCGGGGCCCGGGAAGGCAAGCTCACGGCAATGATCTTGAAGTGACCCGTAACCCACCGGACGGTCGGGGGTTGGTAGCGGTGGGGGGCCCGCTGCCTGTGCCCGGTGCCCGCCGATCAACTCGCCTCTGGACAGCGGGGAGGACAGCGAGCCGTGGCCGTGACGGAGTCGGTGACCGGGGAAACGTTCGGGGAGGCGTTCGGGGGAGCGCGTGCAGCACACGAGGGGATCCTGAGGCGTCAGTCGGCGCGTGAGTCGCGGGCGCGTACCTACGCGCGCGCCCTGCCCATCGTGCCGGTGCGGGCCCGCGGCCTGACCATCGAGGGCGCCGACGGCCGCCGCTACCTGGACTGCCTCTCCGGCGCCGGCACCCTAGCCCTCGGCCACAACCATCCCGTCGTACTGGAGGCGATCCGCAAGGTCCTCGACTCCGGTGCCCCGCTCTCCGTCCTCGACCTGGCGACCCCGGTCAAGGACGCTTTCATCACCGAACTGTTCCGCACCCTGCCGCCCGGCCTCGCCGACCGCGCCCGCGTCCAGTTCTGCGGACCCGCCGGCACGGACGCAGTCGAGGCCGCCTTCAAGCTCGTCCGGGCCGCGACCGGCCGCACCGGCATTCTCGCCTTCACCGGCGCCTACCACGGGATGACCAGCGGAGCCCTGGCCGCCTCCGGCGGGGCCGGCGACGTCCGTGTCGCCCGGCTGCCCTACCCCCAGGACTACCGCTGCCCGTTCGGCGTCGGCGGCCCCCGCGGCGCCGAACTCGCCGCCCGCTGGACCGAGACCGTCCTCGACGACCCCAAGTCCGGCGTCCCCCTCCCCGCCGGCATGATCCTCGAACCCGTCCAGGGCGAGGGCGGGGTGATTCCCGCGCCGGACGACTGGCTCCGCCGGATGCGCCGGCTCACCGCCGACCGGTCCATCCCTCTGATCGCCGACGAGATCCAGACCGGCGTGGGCAGGACCGGCGCCTTCTGGGCCGTCGAGCACAGCGGTGTCACCCCCGACGTCATGGTCCTGTCCAAGGCCATCGGCGGCAGCCTCCCGCTCGCCGTCGTCGTCTACCGCGACGACCTCGACGTCTGGGAACCCGGCGCCCACGCAGGCACCTTCCGCGGCAACCAACTCGCCATGGCCGCCGGCACCGCCACCCTCGCCCACGTCCGCGAGAACGCCCTCGCCGAACGAGCGGGCCTGCTCGGCTCCCGGATGCTGTCCCAACTGCGCCGACTCCAGGACGACTTCGCATGCGTGGGAGATGTGCGGGGACGGGGGCTGATGATCGGGGTGGAACTGGTGGATCCGGAGGGGGAGGAGCTCACCGGGGAAGCCGAGGAGAGTGCGGCGACGGCGAAGGGGACCACGGGCGAGACGGAAGCCCGGGGAGCCGGTGACGCGGTCAGGGCGCGAGGCGGCGCGGTGAGCGGGTGGGACGGCGACACCCGGCCCGGGCCGCGCCCCGCCGCCCCCGAACTGGCCTCGGCCGTACAACGCGCCTGCCTGGAACGGGGCCTGATCGTCGAACTCGGCGGCCGCCATGCCGGTGTCGTACGGCTGCTGCCGCCGCTCACCATCACCGACGAACAGGCGGACGCCGTACTGGACCGCCTCGCCGACGCCGTGGCGGCCGTCGCCCGCGACCCGGCCGCGGCCTGCGCCCCGGCCCGCCACGGCGCCGGCGCCCGGTCCCGACGACCCGAGGGCCGCAAGGAGCCGGCCGACTGACCGGAGCACCGGGACCGCCCCGACCATCCGGCGAGCCGGACCCGAACCGGCCGCCGGGACCGGCCGCCCGGAACTCGCCGCCGGAGCCGCTGGAGCCGCCGGGACCGACCCTCGCATCCGGACCATCCAGATCATCCGGATCACCTGGACGGGACCAGCCCGACGAACCGCCGACTGCAGGCCGGCCCACCGGCGCGGCCCGGACGAGCCGGCCGGCCGATGACCCCGGAGCGGACCGACCACCCCACGCACCGAACCCCACATCATCCACACCTCTCCCATCAGGACACTCAGCACTCGAATCGCCCTGGGCCCCTGGCCCCCTGGCCCGCCACCCGATCTGCCCGACTCGCCCGGTTCGCCGGCCCGACCCGCCGGCACCGCACCGCACGCCCGAGCCCCCGAGGACCCTCCTTGAACGCCACCCCCACCCCCGACGACAACGGAGACCAAGGCCCACAGGGACGCCCCGTTCCGCTCGCCGAGTCGGTCCCCCAGCAGCGAGGCCGCGCCGCCCACCCCGAGCGACCGCGCGACGACACGGGAGACCTCCTCGAACACCCCGATCCCCGCATCGCCGCCCAGGCCGCCGCCGTGGAGAACCTGCTCCGCTGCTGGGTACGCGAGACGAACCTGCCCGCGCCCGACACCGGCACCCTCCGCATCCCGCTGCCCGCCAGCGGTACGGCGCTGATCACCCCGATCCGCCACTGGTCCCCGACCGGCTGGCACCGCTTCGGCCCACCCCGCCTGACCGGCGCCCCCGACACTGTCCCACCCCTCGACGCGGTCACCCTCGCCGCCCTGCTCACCCGCGAGACCACGCCGAGGCCGACGGCCACGGTCGACCGGGCCGAGAGCGTCGCCGGGTACGCCCTCGGCACAGCCACCTCTGCCGGAGGCACGGTCGCCCACGCGGCCGGGGGTACAGCCGCTCACGGCGTCGCCGGAGCATGGGGCCCTCCCGACGATGGCGACCTCGTGGCCCGGGTCGCCGACTCCCTGCGCCGTACGGTCACCTTCATCGCGGACCGGCGCGCCCACCCCGCCGACGGTCCCGACCGCTTCCTCACCGCCGAACAGTCCCTCCTCCTCGGGCACCCGCTGCACCCGACCCCGAAGAGCCGCGAGGGCCTGACCGACTCCGAAGCCCGGCTCTACTCACCGGAGTTGCGCGGCTCCTTCCCCCTGCACTGGATGGCGGTCGCCTCCTCCCTGCTCGCCACCGACTCGGCCTGGACCGAGCGAGGCCGCCCCGTCCCCGCGCCGCACCTGATGGAACGCCTGGCCGGCACGGCCCTGCCGCTGCCGGACGGTTGCGCCGCCGCCCTGCCCCTGCACCCCTGGCAGGCCCGCGAGGCCGGCCACCGCGAGGAGACCGCCGCCCTCCTCGACGCCGGACTCCTCCGCGACCTGGGTCCGCTCGGCGCCCCCTGGTACCCCACCTCCTCCGTACGAACCGTGCACCGCACCGGCGCCCCCGCCATGCTCAAGCTGTCGCTCGGCCTGCGCATCACCAACTCCCGCCGGGAGAACCTCCGCAAGGAACTCCACCGCGGCGTCGAGGTACACCGCCTGCTGCGCACCGGCCTCGCCAAGCAGTGGCAGGCCGCCCACCCCGGCTTCGACATCGTGCGCGACCCCGCCTGGCTGGCCGTCGACGGCCTGGACGGCCGGCCCGTGCCCGGACTCGACGTGGTGATCCGGCACAACCCGTTCACCCCCGCCGACGACGTGTCCTGCGTCGCCGGACTGGTCACGCCCCGGCCCCTCGACGTCCCGGCGGCGAACGGCAGGCCCCGGCCGTACCGCTCCCGGCTGGCCCGGGTGGTCTCCCGGCTCGCCGAACGCACCGGCCGACCCGTCGGTGCCGTCAGCGCCGAGTGGTTCCTGCGCTACCTGGAGCAGGTGGTCCGCCCGGTGCTCTGGCTCGACAGCGAGGCTGGCATCGCCCTGGAGGCGCACCAGCAGAACACCCTGCTCCTGCTGGACGCCGACGGCTGGCCCACCGGCGGCCGCTACCGCGACAACCAGGGCTACTACTTCCGCGAGTCCCGACGGGCCGACCTCGATGCCAGGCTGCCCGGTATCGGCGAGCACAGCGACACCTTCGTCTCCGACGAGGTCACCGACGAACGCTTCGCCTACTACCTCGGCATCAACAACGTGCTCGGCCTGATCGGCGCGTTCGGCTCCCAGCGGCTCGCCGACGAGCGCCTCCTGCTCGCGGCCTTCCGCAGGTTCCTCACCGAGGCGGCCTCCGGGCCCGCCCGGTTGCGCACCGCCCTGCCCGCCCGCCTGCTCGACTCACCCGTCCTGCGCTGCAAGGCCAACCTGCTGACCCGGCTGCACGGACTCGACGAGCTCGTTGGCCCGGTCGACACCCAGTCCGTCTACGTCACCATCACCAATCCCCTCCACTCCGGACCTGCCTGACCCCACCGACGTCGTCACGGACCTCCACCCACCGCCCTTCATCCACCGACTTTCATCACGGACTTTCATTCACCGACCGAGGAACATGACCCACCCCGTCTCCTGAGAGGAGCGCACCATGCCTCCCACCGACGCGAGCGCCGGCGCAGGCCCCGTCCCGGTCCACCCCGGACCCACCGGCCACCCCGGCCGTCCCGGACCCGCCGAGGACATCGGGGACTGCGAGGACACCCTGGACCTCCGCCTGCCTGACGAACTCCTCGCCCTCATCGCCGGGACGACACCCGACACCGACGAACGAGCCCCCGGGCCCACCCACCACCGGCTCGGGCCGCCCGAGGTACCCGACAAACTCGACCTGCTGGACCAGGTCAGCACCTGGGGCCCCACCGAGACCCCCGTCGGCCTCTTCCACCTGGCGCCGGTCCACGTCGAACGCGACCTGCCGATCATCAGCGGCTGGATGAACGACCCCGCCGTGGCCGCGTTCTGGCAGCTGGCCGAGTCACGGGCGCAGACGGAGGACCATCTGCGTTCCCAGCTCGCGGGAGACGGCCGCAGCGTGCCGTGCCTCGGCATGCTCGACGGCGTCCCGATGAGCTACTGGGAGATCTATCGAGCCGACCTGGACCCGCTCGCCCGCCGATATCCGGCCCGCCCGCACGACACCGGTGTCCACCTCCTCGTCGGAAACGTCGCCGACCGGGGGCGAGGACTGGGATCCGCCCTGCTCAGAGCCGTGGCCGATTTCGTATTCGAGCGCCGCCCCGCCTGTGCCCGCGTCGTCGCTGAACCTGATCTTCACAACACCCCCTCCGTGGCCGCTTTCCTCAACGCGGGCTTCCGCTACGCCGCCGAGGTCGATCTGCCCGGCAAACGGGCCGCCCTCATGATCCGGGACCGGTCCCTACGTCATCTGATGTAGCGCTGAGTGATTGCGTGTACACATGTAGTACGAAGCGGCGACCGATCAAGTTCCCGGCCGTCCGAAAGAATTCCGAGCGGCCCTGCCACCGGCCCGCCCTTCCCCCTTGGCCTGCCCGTCCAGGAGCCCCCGGCGTGATCCCACCCCCCGTCCCCGCCTTGATCGCCCGATTGTCAGTGCCGGGTCGTAGGGTGGTCGCGCTATGACGAAGCCCTCACTCCCTGAACTCCTGCATGCCGCTGTCACAGCTGTCGGCGGTACGGAGCGCCCCGGCCAGGTGACCATGGCCGAATCGGTCGCCGAAGCGATCGACGACGGATCCCATCTGCTGGTCCAGGCCGGCACCGGCACCGGAAAGTCACTCGGCTATCTCGTGCCCGCGCTCGCGCACGGAGAGCGGGTCGTCGTGGCGACGGCGACCCTCGCTCTCCAGAGACAGCTGGTCGAGCGGGATCTGCCGCGCACCGTCGACGCCCTGCACCCGCTGCTGCGCCGGCGCCCGGAGTTCGCCATGCTCAAGGGCAGGTCGAACTATCTGTGTCTGCACCGGTTGCACGAGGGCATGCCGCAGGACGAGGAGGAGGGCCTCTTCGACCAGTTCGAGGCGGCCGCGCCGACCAGCAAGCTCGGCCAGGACCTGCTGCGCCTGCGCGACTGGTCCGACGAGACGGAGAACGGCGACCGCGACGACCTCGCACCGGGTGTCTCCGACAAGGCCTGGGCGCAGGTCTCGGTCTCCTCCCGGGAGTGCCTCGGCGCGTCCAAGTGTGCCTACGGTGCCGAGTGCTTCGCCGAGATGGCCCGTGAGCGCGCCAAGCTCGCCGAGGTGGTCGTCACCAATCACGCCCTGCTCGCGATCGACGCCATCGAGGGCGCCCCGGTGCTCCCGCAGCACGAGGTGCTGATCGTGGACGAGGCGCACGAACTGGTCTCCCGGGTCACCGGCGTAGCCACCGGCGAACTCACCCCGGGCCAGGTCAATCGCGCGGTCCGGCGCGCCGCCAAGCTGGTCGACGAGAAGGCCGCCGACCAGCTCCAGACCGCTGCCGAGGGCTTCGAGCGGCTGATGGAGCTGGCCCTGCCGGGTCGCTTGGAGGAGACCCCGGAGGATCTCGGTTACGCCCTTGCGGCGCTCCGGGACGCCGCCCGCACCGTGATCTCCGCGATCGGTACGACCCGCGACAAGTCGGTCCAGGACGAGGACGCGATCCGCAAGCAGGCGCTGGCCTACGTGGAGACCGTGCACGACGTGGCGGAGCGGATCGTGAACGGCTCCGAGTGGGACGTCGTCTGGTACGAACGCCACGACCGCTTCGGCGCCTCCCTGCGGGTCGCCCCGATGTCCGTGTCGGGCCTGCTCAGGGAGAAGCTCTTCGCGGACCGCTCGGTCGTCCTCACCTCGGCGACCCTCAAGCTGGGCGGCGACTTCAACGGTGTGGGCGCGTCGCTGGGCCTCGCCGCGGAGGGCACCGAGGGTGACGATCTGCCGAAGTGGAAGGGCGTCGACGTCGGCTCGCCCTTCGACTACCCGAAACAGGGCATCCTCTATGTCGCCAAGCATCTGTCGCGCCCCGCACGGGACGGCGACCGTGCCGACATGCTGGACGAACTGACCGAGCTGATCCAGGCCGCCGGCGGTCGTACCCTGGGCCTCTTCTCCTCGATGCGGGCCGCCCAGCAGGCCGCCGAGGAGCTGCGGGTCCGGATTCCCGAGTTCCCGATACTCCTCCAGGGCGAGGAGACCCTCGGCGAACTGATCAAGAACTTCGCGGCGGACCCCCGGACCTGCCTCTTCGGCACGTTGTCGCTCTGGCAGGGCGTCGACGTTCCCGGCCCCAGCTGCCAGCTCGTCGTCATGGACAAGATCCCGTTCCCGCGCCCGGACGACCCGCTGATGAGCGCCCGCCAGAAGGCCGTCGAGGACGCCGGCGGCAATGGTTTCATGGCGGTCGCCGCCACCCACGCCGCGCTCCTGATGGCCCAGGGCGCCGGCCGGCTCGTCCGCGCCTCGGGGGACCGCGGTGTGGTCGCCGTACTCGACCAGCGGCTGGCCACCGCGCGGTACGGCGGGTACCTCAAGTCCTCGCTGCCCGACTTCTGGTACACCACGGACCGTAACCAGGCCCGGAAGTCGCTGGCGGCGATCGACGCGGCGGCACGTCAGGCGGAGGCGAAGTGATCGCGGGTTGGCCTGTCCCGGCACCGGGAC
>NZ_JBSHBL010000132.1:0-18311 GCF_053611985.1 Streptomyces sp. NPDC054770 | reverse complement strand
ACGGCAACGCGCCCCCGAAGGGGCGCGGGGAACTGCGCGGCCAGCCACCACGCACCCGCGGCCGAAACTCGGCCGGATCAGGCGGCGCCGGCCACCGACGCCAGGTACGCCTCCGTCTTCTCCGGCTCGTAGAAGAAGTTCTCGAAGTCGGAGGGGTCGTTGAAGCCGTTGGCGAAGCGGTCGGCGACCGGCTGGAGCTGGCCCGCGGCGCCGATCAGGTTGAGGATGTGCTCCGGCGGCGGCGCCAGCATGGCGTTCGTCCACTTGGTGACGTGCTGGGCCGTGTTCCAGTAGCGGTCGAACGTCTCCTGCATCCAGGTCCCGTCGAACTCCTTCTCGCCGTGTTCGAGGATCGAGGCGAGGTAGGAGGCGGCGCACTTGGCGGCGGAGTTGGAGCCCTGGCCCGTGATCGGGTCGTTGGCCACGACGACGTCCGCGACACCGAGGACCAGACCGCCGCCGGGGAGGCGGCCGATCGGGTTGCGGACGGTGGGGGCGTAACGGCCGGCGAGGGTGCCGCCGGCGTCGGTCAGTTCGGCCTTGGTGGCCCGCGCGTGCTCCCAGGGCGTGTACCGCTCCATGAGTTCCAGGGTCAGGGAGAGGTGCTCCGAGGGGTCCTTGACGCCGTTGAAGACGTCCAGCGGGCCGCCGGGTATGCCCTCCCAGAAGAGGATGTCGGCGGGTCCCGAGGTGGTCAGGGTCGGCATGACGAAGAGCTCGCCGACGCCCGGGACCAGGTTGCAGCGGACCGCGTAGTAGTCCGGGTGCTCGGGGCGGGGGCCGAGGCCGTGGACGTAGGAGACGGCCAGGGCCCGCTGCGGCTCCGTGTAGGGGGAACGGGAGGCGTCGCGGCCGAACATGGAGACCAGCTCGCCCTTGCCGGCCGAGACCAGCACGAGGTCGTACGTACGGGCGAAGTAGTCGAGGTCGCCGACCGCCGCGCCGTGGATGACCAGCTGGCCGCCGCGCTGCGCGAAGGTCTCCATCCAGCCGGCCATCTTCACCCGCTGGTCGACCGACTGCGCGTACCCGTCGAGCTTGCCCACCCAGTCGATCGCGCGGGCCGCGGGACCCTCGGCCCAGGAGCCGGGGGCGGCGACCGAGACGCCGAGTCCTTCGATCTTCGGGGCCTGGGACTCCCAGAAGTTCAGCTGGAGATCGCGCTCGTGCTGCAGTGCCGTGTCGAACATGCACTGCGTCGACATGACCCGGCCGGAGCGGATCTCGTCCGCGGTCCGGTTCGACATCAGGGTGACCTCGTAGCCGTGCGACAGGAGGCCGAGGGCGAGCTGGAGACCGGACTGGCCGGCCCCCACGACGAGTATCTTCCGCATGCGGTGGTGGCTCCTAAGGGTTCAGAAGATCTACCCGGGGTGCTACTCGGGGGTTTCGTCCAGCGCGTGGGCGACCAGGGACAGCAGTGTCTCGATGGCCGAGACCCGACGGCGGGCGTCCATGATCATTACAGGTATGCGCGGAGGGATCGTCAATGCCTCGCGCACGTCCTCGGGTTCGAAGCGCTCGCTGCCGTCGAAGTGGTTGACAGCGACGACGTACGGCAGTCCGCAGCTCTCGAAGTAGTCCAGCGCCGGGAAGCAGTCCTTCAGGCGCCGGGTGTCCGCGAGAACGACGGCACCGATCGCGCCGCGCACCAGGTCGTCCCACATGAACCAGAACCGCTGCTGGCCCGGCGTGCCGAACAGGTAGAGCACCAGGTCGTCGTCGAGCGTGATGCGGCCGAAGTCCATGGCCACCGTGGTGGTGAGCTTGCCGGGCGTGGCGGTGAGGTCGTCGGTCTCCTCGCTCGCCTCGGTCATCAGCGCCTCGGTCTGCAGGGGCGTGATCTCCGATACGGCGCTGACCAGCGTGGTCTTCCCGACGCCGAAGCCGCCGGCCACGACTATCTTCGTGGCGATGGGGGCCCGGGTGCGGTCCGTCTGCCAGGACCGCGGCTGCTCCTCCTCGTCGAGGAGCGGGTTGACGCCGGCGGCGTCAGAGACGGCGTAGTCCACTCAGCACCCTTTCCAGCAGAGCGCGGTCCGGGCGGCCGGCGCCGTGCCCCGTCCCGGTGCCGTACACACGGATCTTTCCCTGGTCCGCGAGATCACTGAGCAGGACCCGGACCACACCGAGCGGCATCTTCAGCAGCGCGGCGATCTCGGCCACCGTGCGCATACGGCGGCACAGTTCGACGATGGCCCGCATCTCCGGCATCACCCGGGTGTTGAGGGAACCATTCGTCAGTTCCTTGCGCTCCTCGGGGGCCTCGAGCGCGGCCACGAACGTCTCCACGAGGAGGACGTGACCGAAGCGGGTACGGCCGCCGGTGAGCGAGTAGGGGCGGACGCGGGCGGGTTTGCGATCGCCGCCGCGTACCGGGAGGTTCTGCCTGCGGTTCTTCGGCGCGTTGCTCATCGGCCGCTCCTCGGCGCGTCGGCCTCAAGGGACTTGCGTAGCTCGGTGCGGAGTTCGGGGGTGAGGACGTGGCCGGCCCGGCCGACGAACAGTGCCATGTGATATGCCACCACGCTCATGTCGCACTCCGCGCTGCCGTGCACGCCCAGCAGCGAGCCGTCGCTGATCGACATCACGAAGAGGCTGCCCTCGTCCATCGCGACCATCGTGTGCTTGACCGGCCCGGAGTCCATCAGCTTGGCGGCGCCGACGGTGAGGCTGCCGATGCCGGAGACGATGGTGGCGAGGTCGGCGGCGGAGCCACGCGGGCCCGTCCGCTTCTCGTTCCTGGCCTCGCGGGCCTCCTCGTTGCGGCCGGGGTCCGAGGAGAGCAGGAGCAGTCCGTCGGAGGAGACCACGGCGACCGACTGGATACCGGGCACCTCCTCGATGAGGTTGCTCAGCAGCCAGTGCAGGTTGCGGGCCTCACTGCTCAGACCGAAGGTACTGGGCGCGGTCAACTGCTTGCCTCCTCGACAGTGCCCCCCGTGGCTTCTTCGGATACGGCTGTTCCGGGTACGGCGCGTACGGTGCTCGGCACCTTGTTCTGACCCGTCTGCTCGGCGATCTCCGCCTCGACGTCACGCCGGCCGGCGTCGGCGCCCCGGCGGAAGCCGCCGAGCCTGCGGCGGAGGGCGTCCGCGTCGACGCCGGTGCTGCGCTGGCGGGGCGGCGGGGCGGGGGCGGTGATCTTGGGGGTGCGCTTGGGGAGGCCCTTGCTGGTGACCGGGTCCTCGGCTTCGCCTTCGGCGGTTTCGTTCCCACCCGCACCACCGGTGCGGCTTTCGTGGTCGGGTGCGGGTGGCCCCAGTGGGGCGTGCTCGCCGTCGGCGGCCGCGGGCAGCGGGCGCGCGTGAGCACCGGCGTCGGCAGGGTGCGCCTGCTCCTTCGGCGTCCCCGCCTCCGGCTCCAGCGGGACCAGCAGTTCCATCGTCGTCTCGGCGAACGTCTCCGCCGGAGCCTTCGGCCGGGCCGTCGGCTCGGGGTCCGCCGGCTTCGGCGGGGCCGCCTGCTCGTGCACCGCGTCCTCGTCGGCCCCCTGCACGGCTGCGCCATGCCCGTGCCCGTGCCCGTCGGCGTCCCGGACCGCCTTCTCCGCCAGCGTCACCAGCGGGTCGCCGTCGCCGGAGGTGGCGCGGCCGTACAGGACGTTGGAGTTGACCTCCGCGTCCGCGCCGGGCAGGGAGAAGGCGTGCGCGCCGGCCGGGGTCGTCGTGGCGGTGGGGACCGCCGGCGGGGCCTGGGCCAGCAGCGGCTGGGGCAGGACCACGACCGCCGCCACCCCGCCCTGCTTCTGCTCGCGCAGCTGGACCCGGACACCGTGCCGGTGGGCCAGCCGGGCCACCACGTAGAGGCCGAGGCCGAGACCGCCCTCGCCCTGCTGGTCGTACGGCGACTCGGGGTCGAAGTCGGCGAGGCGGCTGTTGAGGCGGACCATGCGGTCGGCGGTCATGCCGATGCCCTCGTCCTGGACGGAGAGCATGATCTCGCCGCTCTCCAGCAGCCAGCCGGAGATCTCGACGGGGACGTCGGGCGGGGAGGACGCGGTGGCGTTCTCCATGAGCTCGGCGAGGAGGTGCGAGAGGTCGTCGGCGGCGAAACCGGCCACGTGCGCGTGCGGGGGCAGGGACGCGATCCGGATCCGCTCGTAGCGCTCGATCTCGCTGACCGCGGCCCGGACGACGTCCACCAGCGGGATCGGGCCCGCGTGCTGCTGGACGTGCTCGGTGCCGGCGAGGACCAGGAGGTTCTCGCTGTGGCGGCGCATGACGGTGGCGAAGTGGTCGAGCTTGAAGAGGGTCGACAGGCGGTCGGGGTCCTGTTCGCGCTCCTCCAGGGTCTCGATGACCGCCAGCTGGCGTTCCACCAGGCCGAGCGTGCGCAGCGCGAGGTTGACGAAGGTGCCGCCGATGCTGCTGCGCAGCCGCTCCAGCTGGGCGGCGGCGTCGGTGACCTCGGCGCGCAGCTCCTCGCGGGCGTCGGCCATCTTCTGGCGCTGGCCGACCAGGTGCTTGCGGTCGGTCTCCAGGGTGGCGATGCGGTCGTAGAGGTCGGCGGCGTGCGCGTGCAGGGCGTTGACGGAGCGGACGACCTGGGCGAACTCGTCGTCGCGGCCGGTGAAGGTGACCGGTTCCTCGGTGCGCGGGTCCGCGGCCCCGGCGAGGCGGGCCGAGCCCCGGCGGAGCACCGAGAGGGGGCGGGTGAGGCTGCGGGCCATGGCGGTGGCGATGCCGACCGCGACCAGCATCAGGGCGCCGAGCACCGCGACGCGGATCTCCAGCGCGGTGACGTCGTCGTCGCGGAGCTGGGCGAGGTCCTTGGTGCGGTGGTCGTAGAGGGCCGACTCCACGCCCCGCATCAGGTCGACCCGGGCGGACAGCGCCGCGTCCAGCTTCTTGGTGCTGGTGGCGAGGTCGGCGTCGGAGAGGGTCGGCTGGTCGGTGAGGGCGGCCAGGTACTTGTCGGCGTCGTTGACGTCACCGCCGGTGACCGTGGAGTCGTACGACTCGACCGCCGCCTTGGGCGCGGTGTCGTGGAAGTCGGCGAGGGCCGCGTCGGCGCGCAGTCTGGCCTGCTGGGCGGCGGCGGTGAGCGCGTCGCGCTGCTTCCTGTCGGCGTCGGAGGTGGTGGTGCTGGTGACGGGCAGACCGGTGATCGGGCTGATCGTGGTCTGGGTGGTGCTGGGGATGTTCAGGGCGGCGAGCAGCAGACCGCGGGCGGCGGCGGACTGCTGGACGGCGGAGTCCAGTTCGGCGAGCGCGTAGGCGCCGGAGCCGGCCCTGGCGGGCATCTGCTCGGCGAGTTGCTCGGCCAGCCGGTGCAGCTCCGCGATGGTCTGCGAGTACGCCTGGTGGGTTTCGAGGGCCGTGCTCTTGCCGGTGAGGGCGGAGCGGCGGACGGCGGCGATGCCGTCGAGGTCGGTGCGCAGCCAGCCGGGGGCGTCGGTATCCGCGCGCAGGTCCTCGACCTGGCGGTCGACACGGGCGCTGCGGTCCTCCGAGGGCGCCTTGGACTTGGGGCGGCCCGCCGCGATGTAGGAGGTGACGTCGTCGCGTTCGTCGGCGAGCGAGTTGGCGAGGGCCAGCGCGTCCTGGGTGCGGCCGGCCAGGGTCACCAGGTCCTGGGAGTCGCTCAGCTGCCCGGAGGCAGTGAGCAGGGCGGGCGCTCCGGCCCCCGCGATCGCGGCGGCGACCACCGCCACGGCCACGATCAGCCGGGTACGGACGTGCTTGGGGCGGCCGGTGCCGACGGGAGCCGCGGCGCCCGTTTCGGAGGCCGTCTTCTTGCCTGTGCGCCGAGGCCGCGTCTTCTGCACCGGTGCTCGCATTCCTGAACTCGTGTACCGAAGGGGCTGGGTGGCACCCCGTCATGATCCCCGGCATTGCGGTGCCCAGTGGTGCGTGCACCCGATTCGTACGGTCCCCGACCCTCCCAGCGCGGGTGGGCAGTGGACTCACATCGACCCACCCGCCACCCGAAGGAGTGAACATCGGAGGGGAGTTGGCGGGCAAGTTCCGGCGGACCGTGCGGGGCCCTTTTCCGGCTGGCCGGTTGGACGCGGACGGCAGGCTTTGACAGGATTCGCCACCACACCTTCCCGGAGTACGTCATTCCAGCCCAAAACAGGCTGCTGACCTGCGGAACCGCATCAATTCCGAGGTCCTTGCCAGCCTTTGGTGAAGCCTGTGAAGGGGTCGTGCAGACTGGCCGAATGCGTACTGAAGTCGTTTCGGAACCCGGCGCCCCCGACCGCCCCAACGAGGACTTCGCCGGTGTCGGGCTTCCCGCCTCGGGGCAGGGGGGTTGCCTGATCGTCCTGGACGGGGTCACCCCGCCGCGGGACGGCACCGGGTGTCTGCATTCCGTCCCCTGGTTCACCGCCCGGCTGGGCGGCGCGCTGACCGAACTGACCGTTTCGCGAGGAGATCTGACGCTGCGGGAGATCCTCGAACAGGCGATCGGTCGCACAGCCGCCGCACACAGTGGCACCTGTGACCTTTCTCACCCGCGCACCCCACAGGCAACCGTCGTGCTGAGCCGCTGGTCCGAGGACAACGTCGAGTTCCTGGTCCTGTCCGACTCCGCGCTGCTCCTGAGGTCCCCCGACGGCACGGTCACCCCGGTCCTGGACGACCGGCTCGACCGCGTGCCCCGCGCCTCGCTCGCCTCGGACGCGATCGCCGACGCCACGGTCCGCAACCGGGAGGGCGGCTTCTTCACGGCCGCCGCCGACCCCTCGGTGGCCGCCCGCGCGGTCACCGGGACCGTGCCCCGCGCCGAGGTCCACGCGCTGGCCGCCCTCACCGACGGGGCGACCCGCTGGACGGAGAAGTTCCGCGAGGGCGACTGGACGGCCCTCCTCGACGTCGTACGCAAGGAGGGCGCGCGGGCGCTGGTCGACCGGGTGCGGGAGCTGGAGGCGGCCGACCGGGAGGAGCGGGTGTTCCTGCGGCGGAGCAAGACGCACGACGACGCGACGGTGGTGTACGCCGAGCTGTGAGGCTCCCTGCGCCGGCTACTTCTCCATGACGCCGTTCAACTGGTGGAGCAGCCGGGCCAGTCCCGCGACCTCGCTGCGGTCCCAGTGGGCGAGCTGGCGGACGTACCGGCCACGGCGGGCCTCGCGGACCGTGCCGACCCGGCGCCGGCCCTCGTCGGTGAGGGCGATCAGCCAGGCCCGCCCGTCGGCCGGGTCGGGCTCGCGGGCGACCAGGCCGAGCTCCTCGAGGGCGCGCAGCTGGCGGGACATGGTGGCCTTGCCGACGCCGATGTAGCCGGCCAGTTCGGTGGCGCGCTGGCCGCCGCACTCGTCGAGCCGGACGAGCAGTCCGTACGCGGCGGACTCCAGGTCGGGGTGGACCTCCCGGGCCATCTCGCCCTGGCTGGCCCGGGCGCGGCGCAGCAGCACCGTCAACTCGCGCTCCAGCGCCAGGAACTCCTGGTCCGCACCGCTCGGCGTCACCCCAACGGCGGCGGGCTGTGCGTCGCCCTTTTCGTCCTCGTGCACGTCAGCACCCCTGATCGGTTTCGCAGTCCTGAAAGTTTCCGTCAAACCCCGTCGTCGCCGCAGCTCGCCAAGTATTCCGCAGGCTCAGACCAACGGCAGCCGCCGGATCCCCTTCCCCGGGCTCCGCCGCGTGCGTGGCGTCCGCACCGAGCCATTCGATGCCATGCCCACGCCGCTGGTTGGGGTCGCCACGTGTGACACCGCGTCGTGTCGCGCCGTTTCAAGCCGTCACCTCTGGCATATCTGGACCCCCACCTCACCCCACGGAGGTCATGTCATGCCCGTGCACAGACCCGCCCCCACACTCCTCACCGCCCTGTTCGCGCTGCTGCTTGCGGCGCTCTCCCCGGTCTCCGCCCACGCCGTCCCGGCCGGCCCCGCCGTCCCGGTCCGCGGCTCGGCGTACATGGGCACCGGCGTCCTGGCCCACGACGGCCAGAGCGGCACGCCCAAGACCGGCCTCGCCACCCAGACCGAGGGCGTCGACGTCGCCAGCTACCAGGGCGACGTCTCCTGGTCGACCCTGCTGGGCAGCGGGGTCAGATGGGCGTACACCAAGGCGTCGGAAGGCACTTACTACACGAATCCCTCCTTCGCCCAGCAGTACGACGGCTCCTACGACGCCGGCATGGTCCGCGGCGCCTACCACTTCGCGACCCCGGACACCACGGGCGGCGCCGCCCAGGCCGACTACTTCGTCGACCACGGCGGCGGCTGGTCCAAGGACGGCCAGACCCTGCCCGGCGTCCTCGACATCGAGTGGAACCCGTACGGCGCCGCGTGCTACGGCAAATCCGCGAGCGGGATGGTCGGCTGGATCACCGACTTCCTGAACCGGTACAAGGCCCGGACCGGCCGGGCCGCGGTCATCTACACGGCCACCAGCTGGTGGACGGACTGCACCGGCAACTACAGCGGTTTCGGCGCCACCAACCCGCTGTGGGTCGCCCGCTACGCCTCGGAGGTCGGCACGCTGCCGGCCGGCTGGTCGACGTACACGATGTGGCAGTACACGTCGACCGGCCCGACGGTCGGGGACCACGACAAGTTCAACGGGGCGCTGGACCGGGTGGTGGCACTGGCCAACGGGTAAGCGCTCGCCGGTCATGCGGTTCGTTCGGCGCGAGCCGGTGGGGGCTGGTCGCGCCCACGCGGCGGAGCCGCACATCGACGCAGCCCAGCGCCCCTTCGGGGCGCGGTTGCGCAGCCGACTTCACCGGGCCCGCACAGGGCGAGGACCCGGGCCCCCTCGCGGGGACCCGGGCCCTCTGCTTCCGGCAGCGTCCGTCACGCCGCTACCGGAACCTCCGGCGCCGCGCCCTTGATGGCGGGCGCGAGCGCCAGCTCCAGGACCTGCCGGACGTCGGTCACGGCGTGGACGTCGAGCTTGTCCAGCACCTCGGCCGGGACGTCGTCCAGGTCGGCTTCGTTGCGCTTCGGGATGATGACGGTCGTCACCCCGGCGCGCTGGGCGGCGAGCAGCTTCTGCTTCACGCCGCCGATCGGCAGCACCCGGCCGGTCAGCGAGACCTCACCGGTCATCGCCACGTCCGTGCGGACCAGCCGCCCGGAGAGCAGCGACGCGAGGGCCGTCGTCATGGTGACGCCGGCGCTCGGGCCGTCCTTCGGGACCGCGCCCGCCGGGAAGTGGATGTGCACGCCCCGGTCCTTCAGGTCGCCGACCGGCAGTTCCAGTTCGGCGCCGTGCGAGCGGAGGAAGGACAGGGCGATCTGCGCGCTCTCCTTCATCACGTCACCCAGCTGACCGGTGAGGGTCAGACCCGCCGCGCCCGTCTCCGGGTCGGCCAGGGACGCCTCGACGAAGAGGACGTCCCCGCCGGCGCCGGTGACCGCGAGGCCCGTCGCCACACCCGGGACCGCCGTGCGGCGCTCGGCCGGGTCCTGGGCGGACTCGGGCACGTGGTGCGGCCGGCCGATCAGGGCGCGCAGGTCCTCGTCCCTGATCGTGAACGGCAGCTCCCGCTCGCCCAGTTCGTGCTGGGCCGCGACCTTGCGCAGCAGCCGGGCGATCGACCGCTCCAGGGTGCGCACGCCCGCCTCGCGGGTGTACTCGCCGGCGAGCTTGCGCAGCGCGCTCTCGTCGAGGACCACCTCGTCGTCGGCGAGCCCCGCCCGCTCCAGCTGGCGCGGAAGCAGGTGGTCACGGGCGATGACGACCTTCTCGTCCTCGGTGTAGCCGTCCAGGCGGACCAGCTCCATGCGGTCGAGCAGGGCCTCCGGGATGGCCTCCAGGACGTTGGCGGTGGCGAGGAAGACGACGTCGGACAGGTCGAGTTCGACTTCCAGGTAGTGGTCGCGGAAGGTGTGGTTCTGCGCCGGGTCGAGGACTTCGAGCAGGGCCGCGGCCGGGTCGCCCCGGAAGTCGGACCCCACCTTGTCGATCTCGTCGAGCAGGACGACCGGGTTCATCGAACCGGCCTCCTTGATCGCCCGCACGATCCGGCCGGGCAGCGCACCGACGTACGTACGGCGGTGACCGCGGATCTCGGCCTCGTCCCGGACGCCGCCGAGCGCGACCCGGACGAACTTCCGCCCCATCGCGTGGGCGACGGACTCACCCAGGCTGGTCTTGCCGACACCGGGCGGACCGACGAGCGCCAGCACGGCACCGCCACGGCGGCCGCCGATGACTCCGAGCCCCCGGTCGCTACGGCGCTTGCGCACCGCCAGGTACTCGGTGATCCGCTCCTTCACGTCCTCCAGGCCCGCGTGTTCGGCGTCCAGGATCGCCTTGGCGCCCTGGATGTCGTAGGCGTCCTCGGTCCGCTCGTTCCACGGCAGTTCGAGCACCGTGTCCAGCCAGGTGCGGATCCACGAGCCCTCGGGCGACTGGTCGCTGGACCGCTCCAGCTTGTCGACCTCCTTGAGGGCGGCCTCGCGGACCTTCTCGGGCAGGTCGGCGGCCTCCACGCGGGCGCGGTAGTCGTCGGACTCCTCGCCGTCCTTGGCGGCGTCGCCGTTCAGCTCGCGCAGCTCCTTGCGGACCGCCTCCAGCTGGCGGCGGAGCAGGAACTCGCGCTGCTGCTTGTCGACGCCCTCCTGGACGTCCTTGGCGATGGTCTCGGCCACGTCCTGCTCGGCGAGGTGGTCGCGGAGCTGCTGGGTGGCGAGCTTGAGCCGGGCGACCGGGTCGGTGGTCTCCAGGAGCTCGATCTTCTGCTCGGTGGTCAGGTAGGGCGAGTAACCGGAGTTGTCGGCGAGCTGGGACACGTCGTCGATGGCCTGCACCCGGTCCACGACCTGCCAGGCGCCGCGCTTGCGCAGCCAGGCGGTGGCGAGGGCCTTGTACTCCTTGACCAGTTCGGTGACATGACCGGGCACCGGGTCCGGGACGATCTCGTCGATACGGGTGCCCTCCACCCACAGAGCGGCACCCGGGCCGGTGGTACCGGCGCCGATGCGCACCCGGTAGCGGCCGCGGATCAGCGCGCCCGGGTCACCGTCGGCCAGACGGCCGACCTGCTCCACAGTGCCGAGCACACCGGTGCTCGGGTAGGTCCCGTCGATACGCGGCACCAGCAGCACCCTGGGCTTGCCGGGCTCGGTACGGGCGGCGGCCTGCGCTGCCTCCACGGCGGCACGTACATCAGCGTCCTTCAGGTCCAGCGGGACCACCATCCCGGGCAGCACGACCTCGCCGTCGAGAGGCAGCACAGGGAGGGTGAGTGATGCGGACGTCGAAGCCATGATCTCCCCTTCGGCAGTCAACTTGAGTTATGCCGACTCAATGCATGTGAGCCACCGAATGTTCCCAGGGGTACGTTCGCTGTGAGCGATCGGCTGCTGACCTGGCCGTACCGGGCGTACGGCCGATGCCCACGACCGGAAAACAGTTGATCGGCTCGGGCTCATTCCCCGTACGGTCGGCCGGTGACCGACACCGACACCACCGCGGCCCTGCTGGCCGCCTACGACGCCCAGATGCGCGCCGTCCAGCCCGTCCCCGCGCCCGGGATCACCTACGAGCACGACGGCCCCGTCCTCCGGGTCGTGGGCCAGCACCGGGGCTTCGTGACCGGGCCGCGCGACTGGGGCGGGGTGCGCGGCCCCGAGCTGGACGCGCTGATCGCCAGGCAGCGGGACTTCTTCGCGGCGCGCGGGGAGGCGGTGGAGTGGAAGACGCGCGGGCACGACGACCCGGCGGACCTCCCCGACCGGCTGCACGCGGCGGGCTTCGTGCCCGAGCCGCGGGAGACGGTCGTGATCGCCCTGGTCGAGGACCTGGCCGTGGCCGCCCCCGCCCTCCCCGCGGGCGTGACGCTGCGCCGGGTCACCGCCGACGCGGACCTGGACCGCATCGCCGCGCTGGAGACCGCGGTGTGGGGCGAGGACATGGCATGGATCGCCGGGTACCTGAGGGGCCTGCTCGCGGTGGACCCGGACGGCACCGAGATCTATGTCGCCGAGGCCGCCGGAGAGGTCGTCTCGGCGGCCTGGGTGGCCTTCCGGTCCGGCACGGACTTCGCCATGCTGCTGGGCGGCTCCACCCTGGCCGACTGGCGCGGCAAGGGCATCTACCGCGCCCTGGTGGCCCTCCGGGCAACCCGCGCGGCGACCCGGAACACCCCCTACCTCCTGGTGGAGGCCTCGGCCGACAGCACCCCGATCCTGAAGCGCCTGGGCTTCACGGCAGTAACGACAACGACCCCGTACGTCTGGACCCCGACCAACTGAAACGCACCCCAAAGGGACGCGGGACCGTTTTTGACATGCGGCTGAAACGCGCCCCATAGGGGCGCGGGGAACTGCGCGACCAGCCACGACGAACCTGCACCCGGCACCCGACCGGCACCCCCTACGGCGAGTGGCCCCGCCAGGCCCGGCACCACCGAACAACGCCGTCGGCGCCGAACACCGCCACGACTCCGCAAGGGCACCGCCACACCACCGCAACGCAACTCACAGGAAGAGAGCCGAAACTGCCAGCGGACTCACAGTGAACGGCGAGGGCGGCACGCAACGGGGTTCGGGGGAACACATGGGTGAGAAGCAGCCGACGCCCAAGCGGCCGGCCCGCCGTGCCGTGCTCACCGGCGCCGCCGTAGTCGCGGCCGGCACCGCCGTCCCGTTGACCCTGCGCGCCGTCGACGACGACGGCGCCGACACCCCCGCCCCCGCCCCCACCCGCACCGCCCCCGCGGCCCCCGCGGCCCCCGCCGCAAGCCGCCCCCCGGCCCCGTCGGCCTCCCCCCTCCCCCGTACCGACCCGCGCCCCAACATCCTCTTCGTCCTCACCGACGACCAGCCCAAGGAGACGGACTGGGCGATCCACCGTACCGCCGACTGGCTGGGCGGGCAGGGTGTGACGTTCGCGCGGGCACATGCCAACACCCCGCTCTGCGCGCCCTCCCGGGCCTCGATCATGTCGGGGCGGTACGCGCACCATCACGGCGTCCTCGACACCCGCCACCCGTACCACCTCGACCAGCACACCACCATGCAGCGCCAGTTGCACGAGGCCGGCTACCGCACCGGCCTGTTCGGCAAGTACCTCAACTACTGGCACACCGGCGACAACCCGCCGCACTTCGACGAGTGGCTGCTCCAGGAACCGGTGGCGTACTACAACGGCCACTACAACGACAACGGCACGGTCCGGAACATCCCCGGCTACAACACCCACGTCATCAGGGACCGCGCCCTCGCCTTCATCGACGGCTCGCGCACCGACACCCGGCCCTGGTTCGCGTACGTCGCCACCCGCAGCGCGCACGAACTCAACATCCCGGAACGGAAGTACACGCACGCGCGCGTGCCGGAGTGGCCGGGCCGGCCCTCCGTGTTCGAGAGCGACAAGAGCGACAAGCCGCCGTTCCTGCGCACCGCGAAGCACACCTACGACCAGGGAAAGGCGCTGCGCGGACGCCAGTTGCGCACCCTGCTGTCGGTGGACGACGCGATGCGGGACTTCCAGGACAAGCTGCGCGCGCTGGGGCAGCTGGAGAACACGCTCGTGCTGTTCACCAGCGACCACGGGCTGTGCTGGGCGGACCACGGCTGGCTGCGCAAGTCGGTGCCGTACCAGCCGAGTCTGGAGGTGCCGTTCTGGCTGTCCTGGCCCGCGCACGGCCTGGGCAGGGGCACCGTGGACGACCGGCTCACCGGCCATGTCGACATCGCCCCGACCCTGCTGGACGCGGCCGGGATCACCCCGGACACCCCGCACGACGGCCACTCGCTGCTCGACACCCGCAACGACCGCGACCGGCTCCTCGCCGAGTGGTGGTGGAACCGGCAGGACCAGGAGCCGATCCACACCTGGGCCACCCACGTCGGCAGATCTACGCAGTACACGGAGTACTACCGCACCCGCCTGGACGGGCAGGGCCGGGCCACGCAGGGCGACGGCGCGGTCCTCTTCCGCGAGTTCTACGACCTGGCCGCCGACCCGTACCAGCTCACCAACCGCCTGCACGGCGCCACGGCCGAGCAGGAAGCGGCCCTGGGTGTCCCGGAGGCGGCGAGGCGGCTGGCGGCGGCGCGGCGCGCCTGACCGCTCAGGCGGCGACGGCGGCGCCCGCGGGGACCGCGGCGACGGCCGGATCCTGGGCCCGCTCCCGCCGCCAGCGTCGTACCACCGGCCACAGCGCGGTCCCGATGGCCAGCGAGATCAGGTGGCCCCAGTTGGTCATGGGGTCCTGGAAGGCGACGAGGTCGGCGAGGAGGCTGTAGCCGACCAGGGCGAGCAGCGGCCAGCGCAGCCAGGGGGTGAGGAGGCCGGAGAGCGCGCCGATGCTGGCCGCCACGCCGAAGCTGATGCCGTAGTCGAGGCGGTGCAGGGAGGTGCCGGGGAGGTGGCCGGCCAGGACCGCGAGGCCGACCGGGACCTCGGTCGCGAGGGTGGCCAGGACATGGCCCGCCAGGAAGACGAGGATCGCGCGGGCACCCCCTATCCGCCGCTCCAGCGCGGTCAGGACCAGCACGAAGGCCAGCGCGTACGGCGACAGCAGCCCGCCCGCGATCCACAGCGCGCTGGCCAGCAGGACGAAGACCGGGGTGCGCAGCAGGTGGGCGACGTCGGTGCTGGAGTCCTGGTAGAGCGCGTGCAGGAGACCGGGACGTGCGTAGCTCGCGAAGAGCGAGGTGAGTGCCAGGATCGCCGTGTAGGTGAAGGTGACCGGGGTGCCGGTGGGGGTGGGCAGCAGACGCCAGGGGCGCACGCGGTGGGCGGGCAGGCGCCAGGGGTTCAGGCGGAGGGCGGCGGGGCGCGGTGTGCTCGGGGCGGGGGCCGCGACCGGGCCGCGCTGGCGGGGCACGCCGTCGAGCAGGGCGGCGACGTCCGCGGCGGGAAGGGGCTCGGGCGTGGGCGTCGATGCGGCCCTCGCGGTCCGTTCCACGGTGAGGCGCTCCTTCCGTTTCACCCCACCCTTCGCCGTCCGACGAGCCGCTGTCTGTGACCGGGGCCACCCAGAGGTCGATTCACAGGATTTTCTGAAGAACCAAGAGGGGTCAGGAGGAACCATACGAGCCGCATCCGGGCATCCACGGGCGCGAAGCGCCGGGCGGCCCCTCGAACGGGTGACACCCGTGCGGCTGCGCGCCACCCGTAATTCGCGTGGCCGCAAAGCCCTGTTGGGGCAGGATGGCGGCCATGACGATCTCGGCCCCCACGACCTCAGCCCAGGCCGGCTCCGCCGGCTCCCCCGTGGTCCTGGACCGGCGTGACGGGCCGTACGGCGAGGTGGTGCTGCGCAGACACGGTGAGCTGCTCCAGATCATCGCCAACGGGTGCTTCCTGATGGACACCTCCGACGGACGCTCGGAGCGGCTGCTCGTGGACGCCGCCCGCCAGGCGCTGGACGGGCGGAGCGAGCCGGCGGTGCTGATCGGCGGCCTGGGCGTCGGGTTCTCGCTCGCCCATGCCGCGCAGGACCCCCGCTGGGGGCGGATCACGGTCGTGGAGCGGGAGGCGGCGGTCGTCGACTGGCACCGGGACGGTCCGCTCTCGGCGTTCTCCGCCCGGGCGTTCGCCGATCCGCGCACCGCGATCGTCCTCAGTGACCTCGTCACTTACGTCCATGAGACATCGGACACGTTCGACGCCCTGTGCCTGGACATCGACAACGGCCCCGGCTGGACCGTCGACCAGGACAACGAGGGGCTCTACTCACCGGCCGGACTCGCAGGCTGCGCAAGGGTGTTGAGGCCGGGCGGAGTACTCGCCGTGTGGTCGGCGCAGCCCTCTGCGGAATTCGAGGGATCCTTGCGGAATGCCGGGTTCCAACGGGTGCGTACCGAAGAGGTGCCGGTTGCCCGGGGCGTTCCGGACGTCGTTCACCTTGCCGTCCGCCCTGGATAGCGAGTGCGCCTCCTGTCACCGTAATGTGCATCCCTGACGCGGATCATTCAAGCGTCAATCGCAGTCATGGGATCACCCCACTGGTTCCGGAAAGCACACAGGGGCGGGCGATGGAGCAGACACACACCTCGCACAACGGTACGGCGACGGCGACTCCGGGCGCCCAGCGCCGGGTTCTGGTCGTCGAGGACGACCCCACGATCGTCGACGCCATCGCAGCCCGCCTGCGCGCCGAGGGGTTCCTCGTGCAAACAGCGGGCGACGGGCCGGCGGCCGTCGACACCGCCGAGGCCTGGCAGCCAGACCTGCTGATCCTCGACATCATGCTGCCCGGCTTCGACGGTCTGGAGGTCTGCCGGCGCGTGCAGGCCGCGCGGCCGGTGCCGGTGCTGATGCTCACCGCGCGGGACGACGAGACCGACATGCTGGTCGGCCTCGGGGTCGGCGCCGACGACTACATGACCAAGCCGTTCTCCATGCGGGAGCTGGCGGCACGCGTGCACGTGCTGCTGCGGCGGGTGGAGCGGGCGGCCATCGCGGCCTCCACGCCCCGCTCCGGCATCCTGCGTCTCGGCGAACTGGAGATCGACCACGCGCAGCGCCGGGTCCGGGTGCGCAGCGAGGACGTCCACCTCACCCCCACCGAGTTCGACCTCCTGGTGTGCCTGGCGAACACCCCGCGCGCGGTGCTCTCCCGTGAGCAGCTGCTCGCCGAGGTGTGGGACTGGGCGGACGCCTCCGGCACCCGCACGGTCGACAGCCACATCAAGGCGCTGCGCCGGAAGATCGGCGCCGAGCGGATCCGCACCGTGCACGGTGTGGGCTACGCGCTGGAGACACCGACGCCATGAGCGCGGGGCCGGCCGGACCGAGAGACCCCGGGGAGGAGCCCTGGGGCGGGGTACGCCCGTTCTCGATCAAGACCAAACTGGGCGCGCTCGTCGTCGTGTCCGTACTGATCACGACGGGTCTGTCGATGATCGCGGTGCACACCAAGACGGAGCTGCGCTTCATCACGGTCTTCTCGATGATCGCCACACTCCTGATAACGCAGTTCGTGGCGCATTCGCTCACCGCGCCGCTGGACGACATGAATCTGGTGGCCCGGTCGATCTCGCAGGGCGACTACACGCGCCGGGTGCGGGAGAACCGCCGGGACGAGCTGGGCGACCTCGCCGAGACGATCAACGTCATGGCCGACGAGCTGGAGGCCCAGGACCGCCAGCGCAAGGAGCTGGTCGCGAACGTCTCGCACGAGCTGCGCACGCCCATCGCGGGCCTGCGGGCCGTCCTGGAGAACGTCGTCGACGGCATCGCCGAGCCGGACACCGAGACCATGCGCACGGCCCTGAAGCAGACCGAGCGCCTCGGCCGCCTGGTCGAGACCCTGCTCGACCTGTCCCGGCTCGACAACGGCGTGGTACCGCTGCGGCAGCGCCGTTTCGAGGTGTGGCCGTACCTCTCGGGCGTGCTGAAGGAGGCCAACATGGTCGCCGGAGCGCGCGGGCTCGCCTCGAACTCCGGGAGCCACACCCGTACCGACGTCCATCTGCACCTGGACGTCTCCCCGCCGGAGCTGTCCGCGCACGCCGACCCTGAGCGCATCCACCAGGTCGTGGCGAACCTCATCGACAACGCGGTCAAGCACAGCCCGCCGCACGGCCGGGTGACGGTGAAGGCGCGGCGCGGGCCGCAGCCGGAGTCGCTGGAGCTGGAGGTCCTGGACGAAGGCCCCGGCATTCCGCGTTCGGAGTGGGCCCGCGTCTTCGAGCGCTTCAACCGCGGCTCCGTACGACGGCCGCACGGGCCCGGCAGCGACGGCGGCACCGGACTGGGGCTGGCGATCGCCAGGTGGGCGGTGGATCTGCACGGCGGCCGGATCGGCGTGGCCGAATCCGAGCGGGGCTGCAGGATTATCGTCACTCTCCCGGGGCTTTCATCCGTGCCAAGTTGACGTAAAGTTCGATCCGGAGCCTCAAGATCCACCTGTCGTCCGCAAGGCCGTCCGCGCAGCCGGACACGTGTGATCAGGTGCGGTCCCCGCGCATGTCGCGCCGGGCGCCGGAGCGAGGTGATCACCGGCCGGGGCGGAGCCATGCCCGGTTCAGCCCTTTCGCAGCGCAACCACGCTTGTTTCCCGCCATATCAAGCCCTGAAACCCAGTTTTTGATGTGACTTACGCGACGATGAACCGGCCCGACCTGACCTTCACGGTCTTGGAGGCGTAGCCTTAATTCCCGCTGTCCATCACCTTGTGAAGCGGAAGAGGGCGGTTGCCGCCGTGTCGCCACAGTCCCCCAGTAACTCGAGCATCTCGACCGACGCAGACCAAGCGGGCAAGAATCCCGCAGCCGCGTTCGGACCGAACGAGTGGCTCGTCGACGAGATCTATCAGCAGTACCTCCAGGACCCGAATTCGGTCGACCGTGCCTGGTGGGACTTCTTCGCCGACTACAAGCCGGGGGCGCCCGCCGCCTCGGCTCCGGCGGGTACCGCGGCCGCGGGGGCCGCGGGCACCACCTCCACGAC
>NZ_JBSHBL010000131.1:0-18385 GCF_053611985.1 Streptomyces sp. NPDC054770 | reverse complement strand
GGCTGAGATGTGGTTCTCCTCCTCGAACGCCGGACGGGCTGGAGAGTGGGGGTGCGCGCCGGATTGTGGCCGGCAGGCGTCAGTGGGGCATGCAGCCGAACCAGTTCACCGTGTCGCCGTCGGTGGTGTAGCCCATGCATCTGATGGTTCTGTCGTGGTCCGTTTCGGTGTGGTCGACCGGGCCGGCCTGGTACTCCGTCTCGTGGTGGGGCTCCACGAGGTCGTCGACCTCCACGCGGTACCAGCGGCGTTCGCCGGACGGCAGAGTGCAGCCGTGGCCGGTGACGTTGCGGCTGGGGTCGCCGCTCCAGACCGGGCGTTCGGCGCGGTCGCAGTGGGCGCGCCCGGCGGCGCCGGCGGTGCCGGCTCCCACGCCCAGCAGGGTCACCGTGCCTATGGACACCGCCGCGATGGCGCCGAGCAGGCCCTTTGGAGTGAAGTTCATGGAATGGCCCTTCTGCCAGCCGTGGTGACGGCGGGGAATCGTCCTGTCACCTTGGGCTGATAGTCACATTTACGCTGGATGTCCTGCTCGGTGGGAGGGGGTGCCGTCCCCCTAGCCGGTGACGTCGGTGGTGCCAATGCAGCAGGCCGGAACAACCACCGCGTCCCGATCGCTGACAAGGGCATGAGCGACTACCGCATCGAACACGACTCCATGGGCGAGGTCCGGGTGCCCGCCCACGCCAAGTGGCGGGCCCAGACTCAGCGGGCCGTCGAGAACTTCCCGGTCTCCGGGCAGCGGATCGAGCGCGCGCACATCGAGGCGCTGGCCCGGATCAAGGGGGCGGCGGCCAAGGTGAACGCCGAGCTGGGGGTGGTCGACAAGGACGTCGCCCAGGCGATCCAGGAGGCGGCCGGGGAGGTCGCCGAGGGGAAGTGGGACGAGCACTTCCCCGTCGACGTGTTCCAGACGGGGTCGGGGACGTCGTCGAACATGAACGCCAACGAGGTCATCGCGACGCTGGCGACCGAGCGGCTGGGACGGGACGTCCACCCCAACGACCATGTGAACGCCTCGCAGTCCTCCAACGACGTGTTTCCGTCGTCCATCCACATCGCCGCCACCGCCGCCGTCACCCGGGACCTGATTCCGGCGCTCGACCATCTGGCCGACTCCCTGACCAGGAAGTCCGAGGAGTTCGCCGATGTGGTGAAGTCCGGGCGGACGCATCTGATGGACGCCACGCCGGTCACCCTGGGGCAGGAGTTCGGCGGGTACGCGGCGCAGGTGCGGTACGGCGTCGAGCGGCTGCGGGCCTCGCTGCCCCGGCTGGCGGAGCTGCCGCTCGGGGGGACGGCGGTGGGTACCGGGATCAACACGCCGCCCGGGTTCTCCGCCGCGGTGATCGAGGAGGTGGCCCGGGTCACCGGGCTGCCGTTCACGGAGGCGCGGAACCACTTCGAGGCGCAGGGCGCCCGGGACGGGATCGTGGAGACCAGCGGGCAGCTGCGGACCGTCGCGGTCGGGCTGACGAAGATCGCGAATGATCTGCGGTGGATGTCCTCGGGGCCGCGGACCGGGCTCGCCGAGATCGCGCTGCCGGATCTGCAGCCGGGGTCCTCGATCATGCCGGGGAAGGTCAACCCGGTCATTCCGGAAGCCGTGTTGATGGTGGCCGCACAGGTGATCGGGAACGACCAGACGATCGCCGTGGCCGGCGCGGCCGGGAACTTCGAGCTCAACGTGATGCTTCCGGTCATCGGGAAGAACGTGCTGGAGTCCGTCCGGCTGCTGGCCAACGTCTCGCGGCTGCTCGCCGACCGGACCGTGGACGGGATCGTCGCGCACCGGGAGCGGGCGCGGGAGTACGCCGAGTCGTCGCCGTCCGTGGTGACGCCGCTGAACAGGTACATCGGGTACGAGGAGGCCGCCAAGGTCGCCAAGAAGGCGCTGGCGGAGCGGAAGACGATCCGCCAGGTCGTCGTCGAGGGCGGGTACGTCGAGCGGGGCGACCTGACCGTCGAACAGCTGGACGAGGCGCTGGATGTCCTGCGGATGACACGGCCGTAACCGCCTGCGAACGTTTCGCGCCGCCCGGCCAGAACCGTGACGTCCGCCGCAGCGTCGTATGCCTATGGCACCTAATATCTGTGCATGGCAGACGGTGGAGCGGTGAGACGCGTGATGCGCGGGGAAACGGGCGGTGCGACCGGTGACGGAACCGGTGACGAGACCGGTTTCTGGACACCCGGGAGCCAGATCCTGTGGCGGTACCGGGAGAACGCCGGGCACGGCTTCCACATCGCGCGCCCTGTCACCGTCGTCCGGGACGACGCGGAACTGCTCGCCGTCTGGCTGGCCCCCGGCACCGAGTGCGTCAAGCCGGTGCTCGCCGACGGCTCGTCGGTGCGCGAGGAGCCGCTGGAGTCCCGGTACACCAAGCCGCGGTCGGTCGCGCACGGCCACTGGCTCGGCACCGGGGTGCTGAAGCTGGCCCGGCCCGGTCAGCCCTGGTCGGTGTGGCTGTTCTGGGCGCCGGGCTGGCAGTTCAAGAACTGGTACGTCAACCTTGAGCAGCCGCTGATCCGTTGGAACGGCGGAGTGGACTCGGAGGACTACTTTCTGGACATCTCCGTGCACCCGGACCGCAGTTGGTACTGGCTCGACGAGGACGAGTTCGCGCAGGCCCAGCGGGACGGCCTGATGGCCGCGGAGACGGCCGCGGCGGTGCGGGCGGCGGGCCTGGCCGCGGTGGCCGCCGTCGAGGCCTGGGAGGCGCCGTTCTCGGACGGCTGGCAGCACTGGCGCCCGGACCCCTCCTGGGCGGTACCGTCACTGCCGGAGGACTGGGACCGTACGCCCGCGCACGTGTCCTCATGAGACCCTTGATGCGCCCCCGGTGCACAACCGTAGGATCGTCCTCCGCAAGGAAACGTGAGCACAACTCCCGGCGCATGCGCCGGGCTTGACCGAACGTCACCGAGGGGCGGCAGGACGTGAGCGAGGGGTACGAGGGCAACACCGGCGAGCGGGCCGCGGGCCGCAGATCGTTCGCCGGTGGCACAGGAACAGCCTCCAGCCACGCCGAAATTCCGTTCCTGGGACACCTAATCCGGGTATCGGCACTTCGGCGGGACCACCTGCGCGCCCGGCGCGCAGCCCCGGACGGACGGATTCGACACGCGTGACGGAGCACCCCACCTCCTACGAGCGCCCACAGCCGGGCGTCGACCCCGCGGAGGCCCGCGGGGCGCTCCTGCGTTCCCCGCAGCCCCAGCCGCAGCCGCAGGTGCAGACACAGGGACAACCGCAGCCCTGTCCGCGCGGCGGCACCGCATTACCGGCACAGGCCCGCGCGGGCGAGACGCCCTCCGGTCCCGGTACCAGCACGTCCAAGGAGCACTCCGTCAACGGCCCCGAGCACGCCCAGCCCACCAGCGCTGAGCCCGATCCGCACCGGCCGCGCCCCACCCCGGAGGGCATCCCGCCGCAGCCCGGGGCCGAGCCGGAGCGGGCGGTGGGCGCGCAGGAGCGCCGCAGCGGACGCGGGCTGCCGCCCGGCCGGCCGATGCCGATGCGGCGGGACGGCGACCGGCTGCGCTTCGTGGGCGCCGCGACCCGCAGGATCGCCCGGGGCATCGACCTGGACGAGATCGTGATGGGGCTGTGCCGGGCGACCGTGCCGACCTTCTCGGACGCGATCCTGGTCTATCTGCGCGACCCCCTGCCGGTCGGCGACGAGCGGCCCGTCGGCCCGGTGGTGCTGCGGCTGCGCCGCACCGACCGGATCCCGGAGGAGCGGGACACCGACGGCGGCTTCCTGCCGGTGCCGGTCCCGGAGCCGGATCCGGCCGACCTCGGCCTGGCCGCGCTCACCGCGGAGCTGTGCGAGGTACGGCCGGGCGGTGCGCTCAACGAGGTACTGCGGGGCGTACGACCGGTTTTCGCCGACTCCCCCGCCGCCCGCGCGGCGCTGCCCGAACTCCTCGGCGAGGGCAACGAAGCGCTCGTACCCGGCGCCCAGCACGCCATCCTCGCCCCGCTGCGCGGCCGGCGCCGGGTGATCGGCGCAGCCCTGTTCCTGCGCCGTCCGGAGCGGCTGGCGTTCGAGGCCGACGACCTGCTGGTCGCCGCCCAGCTGGCCACGCACAGCGCGCTGGGCATCGACAAGGCGGTGCTGTACGGCCGGGAGGCCTACATCGCCGACGAGCTGCAGCGGACCATGCTGCCGGAGAACCTGCCGAGCGCGACGGGCGTGCGGCTGGCGTCCCGCTACCTCCCGGCCGCCGAGACCGCCCGGGTCGGCGGCGACTGGTACGACGCGATCCCGCTGCCGGGCAGCAGGGTGGCACTGGTCGTGGGCGACGTCATGGGCCACTCCATGACGTCTGCGGCGATCATGGGCCAGCTGCGGACGACCGCGCAGACACTGGCGGGGCTGGACCTGCCGCCGCAGGAGGTCCTGCACCACCTCGACGAGCAGGCCCAGCGGCTCGGCAGCGACCGGATGGCGACCTGCCTGTACGCCGTGTACGACCCGGTGTCGCATCGCATCACCATCGCCAACGCCGGCCATCCGCCGCCGGTGCTGCTGCACCTGGGCGGCCGTGCGGAGGTGCTGCGGGTGCCGGCCGGGGCGCCGATCGGCGTCGGCGGGGTCGACTTCGAGGCGGTCGAGCTGGACGCGCCGGCCGGAGCGACCCTGCTCCTCTACACCGACGGGCTGGTGGAGTCCCGGCTGCGGGACGTGTGGACCGGCATAGAGCAGTTGCGCGAGAAGCTCGCCGCGACCGCGCAGCTGACGGGGCCGGACCATCCGCCGCCCCTTGAGGCGCTGTGCGACGAGGTGCTCGACATGCTCGGGCCGGGTGACCGCGACGACGACATCGCGCTGCTCGCCGCCCGGTTCGACGGGATCGCGCCGAGTGATGTGGCGTACTGGTTCCTGGAGCCGGAGGACGCGGCGCCGGGGCGCGCCCGGCGGCTGGCGCGCAGGGCGCTGGCCCGCTGGGGTCTTGAGGAACTCAGCGACTCCGTCGAGCTGTTGGTCAGCGAGGTCGTCACGAACGCGGTGCGGTACGCGTCGCGGCCGGTGACGTTGCGGTTGCTGCGGACCGATGTGCTGCGGTGCGAGGTCGGGGACGACGTGCCGCAGTTGCCGCGGTTGCGCCAGGCGCGGGCGACGGACGAGGGCGGCCGGGGCCTGTACCTGGTGAACCGGCTGGCCCGGCGGTGGGGAGCGACCCGGTTGAGCACCGGGAAGGTCGTCTGGTTCGAGCTGAACCGATAGCGCCGCGGGACTTGAGGTTGTCGGGGAACTGCGAACCGGCTGTGGCCGGCCGCGCAGTTCCCCGCGCCCCTGAAGGGGCGCTGTTGTCAGCGCCCCTCACAAGCGCCCGGGCGACTACTGGTCGTCGGCCGGGTCCAGCGGGTTGTCCGTGACGCCGCCCGTCGGGGTCTGGGACGGGGTCGACGGGGCGCTCGTTGTCGGGGCCGGGGACTTCGTCGGGGTGGAACTCGGGGTCTGGGACGGGGTCTGGGACGGGGTCGCGGACTTCGTCGGGGTCGAGCTCGGGGTCTGCGAGGGCGTCTCGGACGGGGTCGAGCTGGGGGTCGGCGACTCCGTCGGCTGGACGGCCGCGCCGAGGTCGGTGTTCAGGTCGAACTTGGCCTTCTTCGTGACGCCGAAGGTGTACGCCGCCCAGATCTGCGCCGGATAACCGCCACCGTTGATACGGCCGGTGCCGGGGATGAGGCCCGTGGCGCCAGTCAGCGAGACCTGTGCGCCGTTCTTCTTGGCCTCGCCGAACAGGCCGACCGAGGTCACCAGGTCGGGCGTGTAGCCGGTGAACCAGGCCGACTTGTTGCTGTCGGACGTACCCGTCTTGCCGGCCACCTGCTGGCCCTTGCGCAGCGGGTTCTGCGCCACCGACACCTTGGCCGTACCGTCGTCGACCACGCCGGTCAGCACCGACGTCACCTGGTCGGCCGCCTCCGAGCTGATCACCTGGCTGCCGATCGGGTTCGGCAGGTCGACCTTGCGGCCGGTCTTCTCCGCGGACGCGAGGATCGTCGGGGTGACCTTCTGGCCGTGGTTGTCGAGGGTGGCGTACACCGAGGCCATCTCCAGCGGGCTCGCGCCCATGCTGCCCAGGGTCATCGCGGGCACCGCCTGGAGTTTCTCGGTGTCCAGGCCGAGGTCGTCGGCGACCTTCAGCACGTTCTTCATGCCGACGTCCACGCCCATCTGCGCGAACACCGAGTTGACGGACTTGTTCATGGCCGTCTGCACGGTGATGTTGCCGTAGTCGGCGTCGTCCTCGTTCGGCGGTGCGAAGGCGATGTCGCTGCCCTTGACCGGTCGGCGGCTGGTGCCGTCGTAGATCGTGTTGGCGTTGATGTCCTTGCCGGTCTGCGTCTTGGCGTTCTGGTCCAGCGCGGCGGCGAGGATGATCGGCTTGAAGGTGGACGCCGGCTGGTAGTCGGCGCGGGTGGCGTTGTCGGTGTAGTGCTTGTAGTAGTCCACGCCGCCGTACAGGGCGAGGATCTTGCCGGTCTTGGGGTCGACGGAGACGGCGCCGGCCTGGACGTTGTCGTCGACCTTGCGCTTCTTGCCGTCCAGCTTGCTGGTGAGCTGGCTCTTGACGGCCGCCTCCAGCTTCGTCTGCTTCTTCGGGTCGATGTTCAGGGTGATCGTCCAGCCCTGGTCGACGACCAGTGCCTCCGCCTCGGACCGGGTGACGCCCTGCGACTTCATCAGCTGGTTCTCCAGCTGGGTGTTGGCCAGTTCGACCAGATAGCCCTTCTGGCCCTCCAGGCCGGCGGCGGCCTTCGGTTCCTTGGGGATCGGGAACGTCATGCCGTCACGCTTGGACTTGTCCAGCCAGTTCTGGCCGACCATGTTGTCCAGGACGTAGTTCCAGCGTGCCTTCACCAGCTTCCTGCCGACGGGGCCCGCCACCGCCCAGTCGTACTGGCTGGGCGCCTGGAGCAGCGCGGCCAGATAGGCGCCCTGCGGGACCGAGAGCTTCTCGGCGTCGACGCCGTAGTAGGCCTGGGCGGCGGCCTGGATGCCGTAGGCGCCGCGGCCGTAGTAGCTGGTGTTGATGTAGCCCGCGAGGATGTCGTCCTTGGACTTCTCGCGGTCCACCTTCAGCGAGATGACCAGTTCCTTCAGCTTGCGCGTGACGGTCTGGTCCTGGTCGAGGTAGTAGTTCTTGACGTACTGCTGGGTGATCGTCGATCCGCCCTGGGTGCCACGGCCCCGCGCGGTGTTGTAGAGGCCGCGGGCCATGCCCTTGAGGTCGATGCCGTTGTCCGTGTAGAAGGTCTTGTTCTCCGCGGCGACGAAGGTGTGCTGGACGGCCTTCGGGACCTTGGAGAGGTCGACTATCTCGCGGTTGACGGTGCCCTTGCGGGCCAGGACGCTGCCGTCGCTGTACTTGTAGACGTTGCTCTGCGTCTGCGCGAGCGCGTTGCCCTCGGGGACGCTCACCATCGTGTACAGCGCGATGAAGGCGCCGATGCCCAGCAGACAGACGGTGAAGAAGGCGCCGAGCATCTTCTTCCAGGTGAACAGCCTGCGTATCCGGCCCTTGGCGGGCTTTCCCGGTGCTCCGGGCTTTCCCGGCGGAGCGGACTTGCCCGGTTTCCCGGCGGCGGCCCGGCGGCGCTCCGCGCGGGTGGCGCCCTCGGCGCCCGGGGCGCCCGGGGACTCGACCACCGTCGTGGTGCCGCCCTCCGCCGTCGTCGGCGCCTCGGGCCCGGCCTGCTCGGACGTGCGGTTCCGCGGCGCGGCGCGGCGGCCACCACGCTGTCGCGCTCTTCTGTCGTCCGCTCGTCCCATGAGTCCGTCTGCTCCGCTTCGTCTCGGCTGTCACACGTGTGTACGGGTGTCACACAGGTACGTGGCTCAGGTCAGTCCAGAAAACTAACACCGCTCTCTATGACAGCGGACGCGCGATCTGCCCTTTTTCGGACGTGACAATGAGCACCCCTGTCCAAGGGAACCGACGAACACAGCAGGCTCAGGGTTGCGCGGTGCCGTCAAGCGATACCACTTGGATACGTCAGCTCCTCCTTGAACCCCTGTCGCCAGGACGGATGGCGCAGCTCCCAGCCCAGCTCCCGCTTGGCCTTGGCGTTGGAGAAGCCGCGGCCCTGGGTCATGATGACGACCGCCTGTTCGCCGGCCACGAGACGGGCCAGCCACACCGGCACCCGCAACGGCCGCCGGGCCCCGGCGCACTCGGCCAGGTACGGCAGCCAGTCGGCGGCCGCCGCCGGCTCGTCGTCGACGATGTTGAACACGCCCCGCGCCCGCTGCTCCACCGCGAGGACGGTCGCGCTCGCCGCGTCGTCGAGGTGGATCCAGCTGCTGTGTCCGGCGGCCCGGCCGACCAGGGGGTACTGGCGCCGGCGGATCAGCTCCACCTGGTCGTCGATGGCGCCCGGGCCGTAGAAGGCGCCGTAGCGCAGGGCGGCGCCGCCGGACCGCAGGACCGCTTCCTCCAGGTGGCGGAGCGCCAGCATCCCGCCGTGCGCGGGCGTGCCCTCCATCAGGTCCAGCGGGTCCTCCTCCGTCTTCACCCAGCCGCCCTCGCGGTTGCCGTTCCAGCTGGCGTGGCTCTGCGCGACGACATGCCGTACCCCGGTCGCCTCGGCGGCGGCGAGCAGATGATCGGTGCCCTCGGTGCGCAGCCGGTTGGTCTGGGCGAACCAGCGGTCGGGGTGCCTGATGTCGGGCTTGCCGGCGTGCGCCGGGGAGATCGCGGTCAGCTGATGGACGATCACGTCCGGGCGGGCCGCGGCGACCGCCGCCCCGACCGACAGTGCGTCCAGGGCGTCCATGACGACCCCGTCCGCGCCCAGTTCCGTCAGCAGTCCCAGCTTGGCCTCGCCGGTCGTCGTTGCCGTCACCTGATGCCCCCGCGCCACCAGCCGCGGCACCAGCCGCCGCCCCAGCACCCCACTGCCCCCTGCCACGAACACCCGCACGACCATCACCTTCCTGATATCCGTCCTGAGCCGTCCTGAGCCGGTCCTGATGCGTTCCTGAGCCGGCCCGGTCCGGGAACCGGCTCCCGGACCGGAGACGAGACGAGACAGCCCCCGCGGCCGTGACATCGCGCTGTCGCAGAACCGTGACAATCGGCCCCCACCTGCGCGTCCGCACAGTGGGCCATGATCTACACACGGCGCGTATACACACTGCGTATACACCGTGTGTAGAGTGCTCCGCATGTCCATCGGTCACACCCTCCTGGGGCTCCTGGAGTCCGGCCCGCGCCACGGTTACGACCTGAAGCGGGCCTTCGACGAGAAGTTCGGTCACGACCGGCCGCTGCACTACGGCCAGGTCTATTCGACGATGTCCCGGCTGCTGAAGAACGGGCTCGTGGAAGTCGACGGCATCGAGGCCGGCGGCGGACCCGAGCGGAAGCGGTACGCCATCACCGACGCCGGGGTCACCGACGTCGAGCAGTGGCTGGCGACACCGGAGAAGCCGGCGGAGTACCTCCAGTCGACGCTGTACACCAAGGTCGTGCTCGCCCTCCTGACGCACCGCAACGCCGGCGACATCCTGGACAGCCAGCGCTCCGAGCACCTGCGCAGCATGCGCATCCTCACCGACCGCAAGCGCCACGGCGACCTCGCGGACCAGCTCGTCTGCGACCACGCGCTGTTCCACCTGGAGGCGGACCTGCGCTGGCTGGAGCTGACCGCGGCCCGGCTCGACAAGCTCCGGGCGGAGGTGGCCGCGTGAACGCCCCCGCCGCTCCGGCCGGTTCGCTGCTCACCGCCGAGGACCTGCGCAAGGCGTACGGCCCGACCGTCGCCCTCGACGGGGCCGGGTTCTCCATACACCCGGGCGAGGTCGTCGCCGTGATGGGCCCCTCCGGGTCCGGCAAGTCGACGCTGCTGCACTGCCTCGCCGGGATCGTGCCGCCCGACTCCGGGTCGATCAAGTACGCCGGCCGCGAGATGGCGACCATGAACGACGCCGAGCGCAGCGCGCTGCGCCGCAGCGAGTTCGGGTTCGTCTTCCAGTTCGGACAGCTGGTGCCCGAACTGACCTGCGTGGAGAACGTGGCGCTGCCGCTGCGGCTGAACGGCACCTCCCGCAAGGAGGCCGAGAAGGCCGCGCTGGACTGGATGCGGCGCCTGGAGGTCGACGACCTCGCGAAGAAGCGGCCCGGCGAGGTCTCCGGCGGTCAGGGACAGCGGGTCGCGGTGGCGCGCTCGCTGGTGACCGGGCCGCGGGTGCTGTTCGCGGACGAACCGACCGGCGCGCTCGACTCGCTCAACGGCGAGCGGGTGATGGAACTGCTCACGGACGCCGCCCGCTCCACCAACGCGGCCGTCGTCCTCGTCACGCACGAGGCACGGGTGGCCGCCTACTCCGACCGCGAGATCGTCGTACGGGACGGCCGGTCCCGGGACATGGAGCGGACCGTATGAGCCGGGGGCGCTGGGCCGGGGACCTGGCCATGGGGGCGCGGTTCGCCTTCACCGGCGGACGCGAGGGCTGGATCCGGGCGCTGCTGACGGGCGTCGGCGTCGGGCTCGGGGTGGCGCTGCTGCTGCTCACCGCGGCGGTGCCCAGCATCCTGGACACCCGGCACGCGCGCGAGGCGAATCGGCAGGACTACCTGCTGTCCCCCGCGAAGATGCCGGCGGCCGCGAACACCGTCGTGGTCGCCCACACCGACACCGTCTGGCACGACCAGGACGTACGCGGCCGGCTGCTCCAGCCGGAGGGCGCCAAGGCACCCCTGCCGCCGGGCATCGACAGGCTCCCGGCCGCGGGCGAGATGTACGTCTCCCCCGCCCTGGCCAGCCTGCTGAAGTCCCCCGGCACCGCACTGCTGCGCGAGCGGCTGCCCGGCAAGGTCGTCGGCACCATCGGGGAGTCCGGGCTCATCGGCTCCCGCGAACTCGCCTACTACGGGGGCTCCGAGCACCTGGCCCCGCTGATCGGCAAGGCCTCGGTGCAGCGGATCAACCACTTCGGGGACACCTCCGACCAGGGATCCGAACCGCTGGACCCGGTCCTGCTGCTGCTCGTCCTGATGGTGTTCGTGGTGCTGCTCACCCCGGTCGCCATCTTCGTCGCCACCGCCGTGCGGTTCGGCGGCGAGCAGCGCGACCGGCGGCTCGCGGCCCTGCGGCTGGTCGGCTGCGACGGCGGGATGGCCCGGCGGATCGCGGCGGGCGAGGCGCTCGCGGGCTCGGTGCTGGGCCTGGTGTTCGGCGTCGGCTTCTTCCTGGCCGGGGCACAACTCGCCGGGTCGATCGAGCTGTTCGGCATCAGCATCTTCCCGGACTACCTCACCCCGTCGCCCGTGCTGGCGCTGCTGGTGGCCGTCGCGGTCCCGGCGACCGCCGTGCTGGTCACCCTGTTCTCGCTGCGCCGGGTCGTCATCGAACCGCTGGGCGTGGTGCGCGCGTCCGGGCCCGGGCGGCGCCGGCTGTGGTGGCGGCTGCTGCTGCCGCTGCTCGGCCTGCTGATGCTCACCCCGATGATCGGGAAGGGCAACAGCGGCGGTGACTTCAACCCGTACCTGGTGACCTTCGGCGTGCTGGCCCTGCTGGTCGGCATCACCGCACTGCTGCCCTGGGTGGTGGAGCGGGCCGTCGGCCGCCTGGACGGCGGCTCGGTCTCCTGGCAACTGGCGGTCCGCAGGCTCCAGTTGAGCAGCGGCACGGCGGCCCGGATGGTGAACGGCATCGCGGTGGCGGTGGCCGGGGCGATCGCACTCCAGATGCTGTTCTCCGGCGTCGACGCGGACTACACGAAGTCGACCGGGAAGGACCCGTCCCGCACCCAGCTGGAGGTCGACCTGCGCGCCACCACGACCCCGGACGCCACCGCCCGCACACTGCGGGAGACCCGGGGCGTACGGCAGACCGTGGCACTGTCGGAGACCTCGTTCGGGGCCCGGCCCGCGGGCACCGAGGACACCATACAGATCATGGTCGGCGACTGCGCGGCCCTGCGGGAACTGGCCAGGATCTCCGCCTGCCACGACGGTGACGTCTTCATCTCCAGTGACGCGTTCACCGATCCCGCCTCCCGCAAAATGATGACGCCGGGGCACACGGTCTGGGTCGACCCCACCTACCCCGGCAGCACGAAGGGTGTCGAGGCACGTTGGACGCTGCCGGCCGAGCTGGGGCGGGCGCAGGTCCGCAAGGACGCCCTGCGCAGTGACCTCACGGGCCTACTGGTCACCCCGTCCGCCCTGCCGGCCAAGGCCCGCCCGAGCCTCACGAGCAGCGTCTACGTCCTGCTGGATCCGAAGGTCCCGGAATCGGACGCCACCGAGGAGGTACGGACCGCCGTCCACACCGTCGACCCGCTCGCCGACGTGTCGATCTGGCAGTCGACCCAGCGCTCCACCCGCTACGACACCATCCGCACCGGCCTGTTCGTGGGCGCCGCCGCCGTCCTCGCCCTCATCGGGGCGAGCCTGCTGGTCTCCCAGCTGGAGCAGTTGCGCGAGCGCAAGAAGCTGCTGTCGTCGCTGATCGCCTTCGGCACCCGGCGCCGCACCCTGACCCTGTCCGTGCTGTGGCAGACGGCGATCCCCATCACCCTGGGCCTGCTGCTTGCCATGGTGGTCGGGCTGACGCTCGGCGGGGTGCTGATGAAGATGACGGCCGTGCCGCTGCGCGTGGACTGGCCGAGTGTGCTGTCGATGACCGGGTTCGGCGCGGCGATCGTCCTCGCCGTGACCCTGCTCAGCCTGCCGGCGCTGCTGCGCCTGATGCGCCCGGACGGGCTGCGCACCGAATGACCGGGGACCCCGCTCACCTCTCGTGGGCGGGGTCTTCCGCATCCCTGGGGGCTGCGCCCCCGGACCCCCCTTCAGCCTGAACGGCCTCGTCCTCAATGGCCGGACGGGCTGATTCATGTGGCTGATCGCCGCCGCCAGACGCGGGACGGAGCGGTTGATGCGGCTGATCGCCGTCGTCGAGCGCGGGGCGGGGCGATGGGGGTGACTGGTCGTCCTCGTCGGGCGCGGTGCCCGCGTACCGCTCCTGCGAGTACCGGTGGAGATAGCTGACGACGGTGTTGGTCACCGCCACCAGCGGCACCGCCACCACCGCGCCGCCCAGGCCCGCCACCAGGCTGCCGGCCGTGACCGTGAGGACCACGGCGAGGGGGTGGACGCGGACCGCCCGGCCCAGGATGAACGGCTGGAGGATGTGGCCCTCGATCTGCTGGACCGCGAGGACGACGGCCAGGGTCATGACCGCGGTGAACACGCCCTGGGTGACCAGCGCCACGATCACCGCCAGCGCGCCGGAGGCGACCGCGCCGACGAGCGGGATGAAGGAGAACAGGAAGATGAAGACGGCCAGCGGCACGGCCATCGGGACGTCCAGGAAGTAGATGCCGATGCCGATGAAGATGGCGTCGATGAGGGCGACCAGCACGGTGCCCCGGACGTAGGCGGTGAGCGTGCGCCAGGCGCGCGGGCCGGCGCCGGCCACGCCCTCGCGGGCGGCGGCGGGGACCAGCTTCAGGAACCAGCGCCAGATGCGGTCGCCGTCGTAGAGCAGGAAGAGCGTCGAGAAGAAGACCAGCAGGATCCCGGTCAGTGCCTCCACGACGACCTGGACGCCCTCCAGACCGAACGACGTGATCTGGTCGGTGTTGGCGCCGATCGCCTCGCGGAGGTTCTTGGCGATCTGGTTGATCTGCTTGTCGGTGACGTGGAAGGGGCTCTTCAGCAGCCAGTTGCGCAGATCGTCGATACCGCTCTGGATCTGGTCGGAGAGTGTGTCGACGTTCTCCATGACCTGCCAGGTCACGAACCAGCCCATCAGACCGATCACCACGAACCCGGAGATGGCGGTGAGCGCGGTGGCGAGGCCGCGCGGTACGCCGTAGCGGCGCAGGCGGGCGACGGTGGGCTGGAGCAGGGCGGTGATCAGCAGGGCGACGACGAAGGCGAAGACGACCAGTTGGACGGCGCTGATGACCCGCATCAGCATCCAGACGGCGCCGGCCAGCACCAGCAGCCGCCAGCTGGCCTCGGCGGCGACCCGTACGCCCCAGGGGACCGCGGTCACGGGGTCGGGGCGCGGCACCGGCTTCCGGACGGGCGCGGGGGCCTTCGGGGCCGGGGCGGGCGCCGGAACGGGCACGGGCGGAACGGGCGGCTCCGGCGCGGCATGCTCCCGCTCCACCTCGGCCCGGCGCTCGTCCAACCGCTCGCCCATCTCGGTCAGTCCGGCACCGATACGGCCGAGCCACTCAGGCACGCTCGACATGATCCGCCCTCTCCCCACCACTCCCCCCTGGAGTCGTCCGCAACGACCGTACAGGGCAACAGCCCCTCCCCCTAGGACGGGGAGGGGCTGCCGAAGGTTGAGAAGAGGCCCGCTACAGCGAGCGCCCCGAAGGGGCGCGGGGAACTGCGCGCTCAGCCACACACGACCCGCAGAGGCCGACGAACCTCAGACACCACGAACCGCAGCGCAGTTTGTCGGTCGAACCCAGCGGAGCGCCTAGTACCAGTGGTTCGCCTGCCAGAACGACCAGGCCTGGCAAGGGCTGCCGTACCGGGAGTTCATGTAGTTGAGGCCCCACTTGATCTGCGTGGCCGGGTTGGTCTGCCAGTCGGCGCCGACGGACGACATCTTGGAGCCGGGCAGCGCCTGGAAGAGGCCGTAGGCGCCGGAGGAGGCGTTGACCGCCTGGTAGTTCCAGCTGGACTCGTGGTCCACGATGTTGCTGAAGCACTGGAACTGGCCGCTGGCCACCATCTGCTGCGCCATCGCCTGGATCTGCGCCACGGTGTACGAGCTCTGGACCGGGAAGCTGGAGGACGAACGGCTGGCCGTCGTCTTCGCCTCGGCGCGCTCCTTGGCCTCCTTGGCCGCCTTCTCCGCCTCGGCCTTCTTGGCCTCGGCGGTCTTGGCCGCGGCCACCCTGGCCGCCTGCTCGGCGTCCTTCTTGGCGGTGGCGTCCGCCTGGATCGCCACGGCGTCGGCCTGCTGCGTCAGGGACGCGGTCTGCACCTGGGCCTGCTGACCCGCGGGCAGGTCGGCGAGGAGCGTGGTGTCGGCTGCCGTTGCTTCGGCATCGTTGTTCGGCTGGGCAACACTGCCCGAGGCGACGCCCACGACACTTCCGACGGCGGTGACCGCGGTGGCCGAAGCCACTGCGAATCCCCGGACCGAGATCCGGCTCACACGGTTTCCTTCCAGCATCGCCCGCTTCGGTGACCCTGGCGGACGCAATCTTGCCCCCGACGCTGGTCTCCTCACTACTGGGTCACGGGAGACACGGGCCCGGTGGGGCAACTCCGGAAGGGAGCGCCGCATGGTGCTCGGGCGGCATACGACGTCGCTATGGAATTAGCAGTGTTGCTTCTGTTGTTCCGTACCGCTGGGGGTACAGGTGTGTCGTATGCGGGGCCTGACAGGAGTGAGACTCTGCCGTACCCCGACGCCGGGTGGCAATTCAGAGTTGCGTGTGAAAGCTCACATCCGGTTTCTCCCAGGGGATTTCAGGAAACCGCCACACGCGAAGGCGCCGCCCGGCTAGGCTCGGGGCCTTTGCCGGACGGCGCCAACGGGTGGGTTATCAACCCAAGTTGGACACAGGGACCAGAAGACTCAGATGTGTCCGTCCTCCAGCATTTCGGTCACAAGAGCCGCGATCTGGGACCTCTCGGACCGGGTGAGGGTGACATGCGCGAACAGCGGATGCCCCTTCAGCTTCTCCACCACGGCGACCACACCGTCGTAACGCCCCACGCGCAGATTGTCCCTTTGCGCCACGTCATGGGTCAGAACGACCCGTGAATTCGCGCCGATCCGGGACAGAACGGTCAGCAGGACGTTCCGTTCCAGCGACTGGGCCTCGTCCACGATCACGAACGCGTCGTGCAGGGAGCGGCCGCGGATGTGGGTGAGCGGCAGCACCTCCAGCATCCCGCGGGCGGTGACCTCCTCGATGACCTCGCGACTGGTGACCGCCGAAAGGGTGTCGAAGACCGCCTGCGCCCAGGGGCTCATCTTCTCCGCCTCGGAGCCCGGCAGATAGCCGAGTTCCTGCCCGCCGACCGCGTACAGCGGGCGGAAGACCATCACCTTCTGGTGCTGGCGGCGCTCCAGGACCGCCTCCAGGCCCGCGCAGAGCGCCAGTGCGCTCTTGCCGGTGCCGGCCCGGCCGCCCATGGACACGATCCCGACGTCCGGATCGAGCAGCAGGTCGAGCGCGATGCGCTGCTCGGCGCTGCGGCCCTTGATGCCGAACGCCTCACGGTCGCCGCGCACCAGCCGGATGTTGCCCTCCGCCGTCACCCGGCCGAGCGCCTTGCCGCGCTCCGACTGGATGGTCAGGCCGGTGTGCACGGGGAGGTCGGAGGCCTCCGGGACGTACACGTGGCCCTCCTCGAAGAGGATGTCCACCTGTTCGCCGGGCAGGGTCAGTTCGGACATGCCGGTCCAGCCGGAGGAGTCCGTGATGGCGAGTTCGGCGCGGTACTCCTCGGCGAGGAGGCCGACCGACGAGGCCTTGATCCTGAGCGGCAGGTCCTTCGAGACGACGGTGACGTCGTATCCCTCGGCCTGGAGGTTGCGGGCGACCGCGAGGATGCGGGAGTCGTTGTCCCCCAGGCGGTAGCCGGTGGGCAGCACGCTGGGGTCCGAGTGGTTGAGCTCGACACGGATGGTGCCGCCGAGTTCGCCGATCGGGATGGGGGCATCGAGGCGGCCGTGCCGGACCCGGTAGTCGTCGAGCAGGCGCAGTGCCTGCCGGGCGAAGTACCCGAGTTCCGGATGGTGCCGCTTGGCCTCCAGTTCCGTGACCACGACGATCGGGAGCACTACCTCGTGCTCCTCGAAGCGGGCCATGGCGTTCGGGTCGGCCAGCAGGACGCTGGTGTCGAGAACATAGGTGCGCCGGTCGGACTTGCGGCGCGTTGTGCTGGTCACCACGGAAGGACGTACCCCCTCGGATGAGGTCGGGGAGCGACGATGGCGAGCTGGACCGGTTGACGGCCGCCCTGCACGGGCCGAAAACCGGCCCCCCGCTGCTTCTTCCGTGCCGTGACCGCACGGTCGGGCTGGTGCAAAGGGCCTCCCGGGCGGACGGCCCCGAGCCGCCCGCTGAGAACCGATGCCCGTGGTTCGGGCATCGACCTGCTTGGCTTATGCCCTCGAACATGCGCCGCCATGCCACGGTCCGCAACGACACGCAGGTGAACTCCGTGTTACGCGCGCCCCAATATGGGTGATTTACGCCTCATGGGTGGGGTGGGGTCATCCACCGTGACGACGGGGTTATCCAGCGTGGCGGCGGTGGCGGGGGTCGTATGCCGTGTTACGTCCGCCGTCACGAAGACGTCACCCGCCGTAGCGGCGGCCGCGGGCCGCGTAGTCGCGCAGGGCACGCAGGAAGTCGACCTTGCGGAACGCGGGCCAGAAGACCTCGCAGAAGTAGTACTCGGAGTGCGCGGTCTGCCAGAGCATGAATCCGGACAGCCGCTGCTCGCCGCTGGTGCGGATCACCAGGTCCGGGTCGGGCTGGGCGCCGGTGTAGAGGTGCCGGCCGATCATGTCGACGGTGACGGAGTCGGCGAGGTCCTCCATCGCCACGCCCTTGTCGTGGGCGTCCTGGATCATCGAGCGGACGGCGTCGGCGATCTCCTGGCGGCCGCCGTAGCCGATGGCGACGTTCACCAGTATCCCGTCGACGTGCGCGGTGGCCTCCTCGGCCTCCTTCAGCGCGGTCTGCATCTGAGAGGGCAACAGGTCGGGGGTGCCGACGTGGTGGACGCGCCAGCGGCCGTCCGCGGCGAGGGTGCGGACGACGTCCTCGATGATGCCGAGAAGCGGGACCAGCTCCTCCTTGGCGCGGTCGAAGTTGTCCGTGGACAGCAGCCAGAGGGTGACGACCTCGACGTCGGTCTCGGTGCACCAGCCGAGGAATTCCTCGATCTTCTCCGCGCCGGCGCGGTGACCGTGCACCGTGCTGGATCCCGCGGCCTTCGCCCAGCGGCGGTTGCCGTCCATGATGACGCCGATGTGCTTGGGCACCTGAGCGTGGTCCAGGTGGCCTTCCACCCGGCGCGCGTAGAGCCTGACGAGCAGGCCGCGCAGCTTGTCGCGCAGGTTCACTTGAAGTCCGCCCCTCGTGATTCGGATGCGGGAGTCCGCGTGCTTGGGGATGCGGGAGTCCGCCCGCCGAAGCCTACCCCGCTGGGAGTTGGGGGAGGCGCGGCGGTGACGGCGCCCCACGGGAGTGGGACTTGTGCCGTCCGGCGAGTGCGGGTGGGTTGTGGCCGGTCGCGCCCACGCGGCGGAGCCGCATATCGATACTGTCCCGCACCCCTTCGGGGGCGCGCCCCCGAGACCGATTGAAAAGTGGGTGAGAAGCGCGCACAAAAAAACGGGCCGGTCCGTGGGGGGGAGACGGAC
>NZ_JBSHBL010000130.1:0-19666 GCF_053611985.1 Streptomyces sp. NPDC054770 | reverse complement strand
GCCCGCGCCTGTGCCCGCGCCGCCTCGGCGAGACCGGGCTGGAGCCGGCGGGCGGCGTCGACGTGGTCGTCCGTCCAGATGATCCGGACCGCGACGGGGGTGGCCCGGCCCTGGCCGTCGCTGAGCTCGGTACGCACGGACTCCACGAGCCGCGCGGCCTCCTCGGGCCGGAGCGGGACGGTGTCGGGGACGGGCGAGCGGCTGTCGAGGCTCGCTGCGAAGCCGTGGTACCAGTCGGTGACCAGGGCCGCCGAGCCGAGGACGGCACGGTGGGCGTCGGCCCCGAGGGCCTGGAGGCGGGCCGGGTCCTCGCCCTGCCACAGGGAGACGACGGCGTCGGCGGCCAGGCGCAGCCCGACGACCCCGGTGACGAGAGTGGTCGTGCAGGCCAGCGACATGGGCTTGGCGCCGCGTTCGGCCAGGTAGCTGCGGAACGCGTCGTCCAGACGGCGTGCGGAGGCCGCCGCCTCGCGGCTCCGCGGATCCGGGTCGGCGGGGTGACGGTGGCCGAGGGCGTAGTCGACGGCGCCGTCGAGGTAGCCGGCGCTGTCGTGGTAGGCGTCGGCGAGTGCCTTGTGCACCGCGGCCCGGGCGCCGCGCGGCCAGAAGAACACGGCCACGAGCACGCTGACCAGGCACCCCAGCGCGATGTCCTGGATGCGCAGCAGGGCGATGTGCCAGTTGGGGTCGTGGCCGACGTTGAAGAGCACCACGAGCGTCACGGTGAACGCGGCCTGCCCGGCGGCGAAGGACACCGCGGCGGGCGCGATTCCGGCGAACAGGATGGCCACGGGGAGCACGAACCACAGCGCGGTGCCGTGGTGGCCGATCAGATGGAACAGCGCGGCGCCGATCACGGACCCGGCCACGGTGCCGAGGACGGCACGGACCGCGTTCTGCCCGGTGCTGAGCGCGTTGGAGCGCAGCACGGACAGGGTGCCGAGCAGCACCCAGAAGGAGTGCCCCACACCGGTCACCCCGGCCAGGAACACGGCGATGCCGAGGCCGACGGCGCCGCGCAGGCTGTTGTGCAGCCACACCGAGTCGGGCCTGAGATGGGCGACGGCCCGTTCCCGGGCGGAGGCGAGGGGTGCGGCCAGGGCGCCGGGCTCACGGCCCAGGAGCCGCTCCGGCCAGCTGCGCTGCCAGGCGGTGGCCGCCATGGCGACGTTGTCGGCGATCTGCAACACGGCGAAGCCGACTTCCTGGGAGCGGAAGGACACGTCGAGCGTGGCGATGAACCCGTAGACCTCGGCCGTGCTGGTACCGCCCGGGTGCTCGGCGGGCACCCGGACGGTGGAGCTGTGCTCCATCCCGGCCAGGGCCGCCCGCAGAGTCTCCGCGCGGGTTTGCAGCGGACCGGTGTCCCCGTTCAGGTCCGTGAGCAGGTCGCAGGCCGCGTCCAGCACGTGGGCGGCGGCGCGGCGCACGGTGTGTGCGGCCGGATCGCAGGTCGGCGGCTCGGCGGTGTACTCGGACCGGTCGACGAGGATGGCGCACAGCCAGGTCAGCTCGTCCACCAGCCGGACCAGGGCCCGTGAGGTCGCGGACAGGCCGGTGGGGCGGTACGGGGTGGCGTCGAAGGCTCCGCGCAGGTCCGCGCCGGCCCGGGCGGTGTGCTCCGCCCCCACCCGGCACCGCTCGGCGTCGGGCACCGGCCCGTCCGGGCCCGGCAGGGAGGCGCGGATCCGCAGATACCCGGCGGCGGCCCGGCAGACGGCGGCCGCCGGGGCGCTGAGCGGATCGGCGACCGGGCGCGGCCACAGCAGGGCGACGGCCGGCAGTGCCACCGCCGCCGCCAGGCCCGCACCGGCGAGCCGCTCGGGCAGCTGCGACAGCGGTACCGGGGCGCTGACCGGCAGTACGAAGGCCAGCAGGAGCGCCGTCGAGCTGCCGGCCAGGACCGAGCTGACCACGCCGGCGAAGAGGACCGCGAAGCCGATCACGACCGTGGCCGCCACGGCGAGCCACAGGTTCCGCCCCGCCAGTGTTCCCGCGCAGATCAGCACCAGCCACGCCACCGCGAGCGCCGCCTGCGCCCGCAACCGCTCCACCATCGGCCCGGAGTAGTCCACCAGCAGCAGCATCGAGAACGAACCGAACGCGGCGTAGCTCGCCATCGTCGGCGAGTGCAGCACCTCGGAGCACAGGGCGAACAGGGCGGGCATCACGAGCGCCGTCCGCCCGGCCCGCCGGGTCGCCCCGAGGTCCGGGTCCTTGCCGCGCAGCCACGTCACCCAGCGTGGTGCCCGCCCCGACATGTCCACCTCCCGCTGGCCCCGGGCAGCCGGCCCCGCCGCCGCACCGCGCACACCACCCATATGCGGCCACCGCCGGTCCGTCCGCAACATATACCCAGCGCGGCGGGAGGCGTCTGCTCACCGCACCGGGAAGCCGAACGAGTACCCCTGTTCCTTCAGCCAGGGCAGCACCTCGCGCAGGGCGGCCACCGTCTCGGAGCGGTCGCCGCCGGCGTCGTGGAAGAGGACGGTCGGCCCGTTGGGCATCTCGCCCTTGACCGTGGCGACGATGGCGGCCGTACCGGGGCGCTCGAAGTCCTTCGAGTCGACGTTCCAGCCCAGCGGACGCATCCCGTGGGAGGCGGCGAGCTTGCGGCTGTACGGGGTGAAGGCGCCGCCCGGAGCGCGGTAGTAGAGCGGCCGTACGCCCCCGGACGCCTCGGTGATCATGCGCTCGGCGTCGAGGATCTGCCGGGACTGGTAGGCCTCGGACTTGGTGTCCATGGTGACGTCGTGGGAGACGGTGTGGTCGCACAGCCGGTGCCCGGCCGCCACCACCGCCTTGACCAGGTCCGGGTGCGCCTGCGCCTGCGGTCCGATCATGCAGAACGTGGCCTTCACGCCGTACTGCTTGAGCACCTGGAGCACCTCGGGGGTCCAGACCGGGTCCGGCCCGTCGTCGATGGTGATGTTCACGCCCCTGGCGCCGCGGTCCGAGGCATGCGCGATCCCCACCGACACCGGGGCCACCCTCGGAGCCGGGCGGTGCGCCGAAGTCCCGGCTTCCGCACGCCCGTTGACGGGACCGGCCTGCGCGGTCCACAGCGAGGCGGCCACGGTCACCGCTGTGACCCCGAGCGCCGCCGCGACCACCTGGCCGTACCATCCCCGTCCGCCGTGCCGCGCCATGTCCGCCCCGTTCCTTGTCGTTGTGTCGACCTCGTGCACCCGTCAGGACGGAAGGCGGCGGGTACCGGATCCATCCGTTACCGATCACGGACAATTCCGCGAGAGTTCTGCGACAGGCTCCCTGCGAGACCTTTAACGCGGGGGAGGGCGATCGGTGTTGGCGGTCGCCCAAGGTCGGGGATAGAGGCTGGGGAAAGGGAGCCGGAAGGCGTGTCGGCGGACCACCGGCGGACGCGTTAGCGAAACGGTGTTGTGCTATTGTTTCGGTCATGAGTTCGTCCCGTCCCCAGCGCGCCCGCAGTGCGGCGGCCAAGGAGCAGCGCGAGCGGGAGATCCTCGACGCCGCCCGCTCGCTCGGCGCCGAGCGCAGCGTGCGCGAGGTGACGCTGACGGACATCGCCGCCGCCGTCGGCATGCACAAGTCCGCGATGCTGCGCTACTTCGAGACGCGGGAACAGATCTTCCTGAGCCTCACCGCGGAGGGCTGGCAGGAGTGGTCGGCGGCACTGCGCGCGCGGCTCGCCGAGCCGGCCTGCGCCGGACACGACGAGGTCGCGGCCGCCATCGCCCGGTCTCTTGTGGCACGGCCGTTCTTCTGCGACCTGCTCGCCCAGGCGCCGCTGAACCTGGAGCGCAACGTGTCGCTGGAGGCCGCGTACGCGTTCAAGACGGTCGCCCTCGGCGAAGTCGCCTCGCTGACAGCGGTGTTGCGCGAACTGCTGGGCATCACCGACCGCGCGGCCACCGACGTGATCGCCACCGCCACCGGCATGGCAGGGGCACTCTGGCAGATGGCCGCGCCCGGCACCCGGCTCCGTGAACTCTACGAGTCACGGCCCGAGTTGGCGCACGCGGTCGTCGACGTCGAGCCCAGGCTCACCCGCATCCTGACCGCACTTCTGAACGGAATGACCGCGACGGCGTAGCCGGCCTGGCGCACTCGCGGGGCGGGGCGGTCGCAGATCAGGAGTCGTACCTGGGGACACGTGACGTGCCCGACCGCTTGCGCACCAGCGGTGCGAGTGTCCGGTGGATGATGAAGTACTCGGCGACCACAGCACACACGAGGATCGACGCCCAGACACTCGTGGTGTAGATGTCGTGGAAGGCCAGCGAGGGGAACGGGCCCTGCAGGACCAGGCCGAGACCGAGGAAGGCGCGGAGCGCGACCGCGGCGAAGCTCAGCGCGTAGTTGCGGATCAGCCAGATCCGGTGGAGCTGGATCTGGCCCTGCCGGATGGCGCGGAAACCCTGGAAGAGGGTGTACAGCCAGGCGGTGGACAACAGGTAGAACGCGACCTGCACGGAAATGCCGGAGACAGAGAACGTGGCGGCCACGTAGGCCGCGAGCGCGGCGACCACCACGCTGCCCATGTACACATAGCCGAGCGTGCGGTGCAGGGCAGGACGTCCGGCCAGCAGTCTGTTCGCGAACTGGAACGGCCCGATCAGCAACAGCAGGCTCGCGGGCAGGGCGTGCACCACGATCGTCAGGTAGTGCGCCGCGACATCCGGGTTGAGCGGGATCCGGCTCGCCGACGCGTCGCCGGTGAGGTAGGTGGCGCCCGAGAACACGGCGATGCCGGCGGCGGAGACCGCGAGCGCGGCCCAGGCGATCCGCCGCCTGCCGCTGCGGGAAACGGGAAAGGTCATCACAAGCTCCTGCTCGACCGGGTGGTTGCAGCGAGCTTCCCGTGCCGCCGGCCGCGGCCGCGTCGGTGAGAACTACGTAGATCGGCCGCCTACGCGACGCTCAGAGCGGGAGTTCGCGCAGCTGGCGGCGGGAGGAGATGCCGAGCTTGCGGTAGCTGTTGCGCAGGTGCGTGTCGATCGTGCGCGGGCTGAGGAACAGTGCGGCGGCGACCTCCTTGGACGTCGCGCCGCCGGCGACCTTCCCCACGATCAGCCGCTCCTGGGCGGTGAGCAGTTCGAGGGGGTTCGTCCCGTCCCGGCGCGGGCGTTGCCCGGTGGCGACCAGTTCGCGGGCCGCCCGCTCGGCGAACGCGGTCGCGCCGATCACGGCCAACGTCTCGTGTGCCGCTTGCAGTTCGACGCGGGCGTCGGCGCGGCGGCCCGCCCGGCGCAGCCACTCGCCGTACAGCAGACGCGTACGGCCGTAGTGCGCTCGCACCTTCGTCCGGGCGAACAGGTCGACGGCTTCCCGGTAGCGGGCGTCGGTGCTCTCCGCGGTGGGATCGAGCAGTGCCTGCGCGAGCCGGTACCTGGCCTCGGCCCATGCGGTCCGGCCGGTGCGCGCCAGGGCTTCGAGCCGGACCATGACCGCGGCGCATTCCTCCGGCCGTCCGGCCCGGACGGCCGCCTCGACGAACTCCTGGTCGAGGCTCCACACCACATAGGAGCCCTCTTCCTCCTGTGTCCGGGAGGCGAGCCCGGTTCGGAGGGCGGCGGCGTAGTCGGCGAGCCCGTTGCGCAGCACGGCCGTCGCGTACAGTTCCCCGACCGCCTCGTCGCGGCCGATGCGCCCGCGCATCGTGGCCCGCAGCTCGCCGACCCGATCGGCGTCACCGCGCCAGCCGGCCAGGATGAGTTCGGCGAAGGAAAGGCTGACGGTGCCCACCGCCTCGTCGACCGCACGGGCCTCCGCAAGGCTCGCGGCCGCCTCCTCGTAGTGGCCGAAGACCGTACCGGCAATGGCGCGGACCCGCAGGGCCTGGGGCAGCACGGCGAAGGCGCCCTGTTCCCGGGCCAGCTCCACCTGTCGGACGGAGAGCACCTCGGCGGAGTCGTCGTCACCCAGATCGAGGGCCATGAGGCAGGCGAGTTCCATCCACCACGGGCTCGTGGCGGTGCGGAACGCGGCCACCGCCCGCCGCATCGTGGGCACCGCCTCCTCGACCGGTGCGAGGACCTGGTCGAGCAGCGCGTCGAGCAGCAGGTCGACCGGGCGGGGCTCGTCCTCCCGCCGCGGTGCCTGCTCGCGGATGCGGGTGCCGAGCTGCCGCAGTCGCCCCGGCAGCCGGTCGACGAACATCGAGGAGGAGAAGGCCTCCAGGTAGGTCTCTCTGGCCCGGTCGGGCGGGAGGCCGGCCGCGGCGTCGACGAGCGCGACGGTGGCCTCCGGACTGCGGGCCACGTGGAATTCGATCAGGGCCCGCTGCAACCGGGCATCGGCGCGGTCCGCCGGTTCCAGCGGACGGCGCTCGGCCTGCGCGAGCAGTTCACGGGCCCGGGCGGGTGCACCGGAGTCCAGCCTCGCCCGGGCCGCGGCGAGCATCCGCTCACCCTGGCGGACGGGATCGGGCGTCAGCTGGGCCGCGCGTTCGAGGAACGCCGCGGCCGCGGCCAGACCGCTGCGCCGCCGCGCTCGCCCGGCGGAGCCGACCAGCTCCGCGGCGACCGCCTCGTCGGTGTCGACCACCGAGTGCGCCCGGTGCCAGGCGCGGCGGTCGGGGTCGGTCTCCGCGTCGGTGGCCGCGGCGAGTGCGGCGTGGACCTGCCGCCGCGCGCCGGGGGTGGCCGAGCGGTAGGCGCCCGAGCGCACGAGCGGGTGGCGGAAGCGCAGCCGGGGCCCGAGGCTGATCAGCCCCTCGTCCTCCGCGGCGGTCAGTTCGGCCGGGTCCAGGGCGAGCAGACATGCTGCGCGACGTATCAAACCGAGGTCGCCGACCGGCTCCGCGGCGGCGAGCACCACCAGTGAGCGGGCCGCGGAGGGCAGTGCGCGCACCCGGCGGGCGAACCGGTCCTCCAGCGCGTCCACCACATTGGCCCGCGGTCCGTCGTCGCTCCCGGCGGGCAGGCCCAACGGCCCGGTCCGGTGGCCGAGTTCCAGCAGGGCCAGGGGGTTTCCGCCGGCCTCGGCCAGGATCCGTTCGAGCACCTCGCCGTCCAGGTCCGCGCGTGCGGCCGAACGCAGCAGCGTCCTGGCTTCCGCGTCGCCGAGACCCGGCAACGGCAGGCGCGGCAGACCGGTGAAGCCGGGCTCGGCGGACCGGCCTCGCTCGACGGACCGGTCCCGTTCGACGGACGGACTCCGCTCGGCGAGCACCACCGCGATCCGCTCGGCGGCGACGCGTCGCGCGACGAAGCCCAGCACCTGGCGGGTCCCCGCGTCGACCCACTGGACGTCGTCCACCGCGCAGCACACCGGCCGGTCCTGGGCGAGCTCGTGCAGCAACCCCAGCACGGCCAGCCCGATCGTGAGCGGGTCAGGGGTCGTCCCGCCGCCGAGGCCGAACACCGACTCCAGGGCCTGTCGCTGCACCGCGGGCAGGCCGTCGCGATGCCGGATCACCGATGCGCAGAGCTGGTGCAGCGCGGCGTACGGAAGGTCCCGCTCGAACTCGGTGCCGGAGGCGCGCAGGACCAGCCATCCGTCGAGCCCGCGGACCACGGTGTCGACGAGCGTGGACTTGCCCATCCCCGCTTCGCCGGCCACCACCAGGGCCCCGCCGCGTCCGTCCGCCGCCGCGCGCACCAGGTCGTCGAGCGCGCGCAGCTCGTTCTTCCGGGCGACGAACACCATGGTGGCGGCTCCCCTCCCCGGGCGGTGACGAACGCTGTCACTCTAACGGGGGTGCAGGGGGGCCGCGGTCCGCGCAGCCGTGGTCCGCGTACTCCGTGCCGGGTCTGTCAGCCGAAGACGGTGTCGGCCGGGAGACCGGACTGAATCAGGACGTCCTTCATGTTGTAGTAGTCGTCATTGGCAAGGATCTTGTTCCCGCGCAGCCGAAGGATCGTCGCGACCGGCACGGAGAACGGCTTGGGCGCATTGAGCAGCTGTCCGCTGAACGTCCTCCCGAAGGCGTGGTCGGTGTATCGGGAGCCGTCCTTGGCGAACAGGGCGGCGAAGCACTGCGGGTCGTTGCCGTTCCACACGGCCGCCCAGTCGACGGCAACGGCCGGCAGGCGGTGGTGGCTCGACAGATCGACCGCCGTCGTGGTCGACGCGGAGGCCGGCTGAGCCGACCCCGACACGGCCGGCCCGAGTACGCCGGCGATACCGAACGCGGCGGCAGCCGCGGCGGTGGGGACGGTACGACGAATGATGGTCATGGTCTCTCCATGAACGGTGATGCGCTCGCGTGCTGGTCGGCCGGCGAACTGGGTACCGGGCAGGACAATCCCGTGGCGGGGCGGCCGTCCGCGTCGGTGAAAACCACGTAGATCCCCGCCTACGCAGTCCGGGGCGACGGGGGCCACGCCGTCTCTGAAAATCTGAGGTATTTCAGAGAAAAGGGCGGGAAACCGGCCGGAGGGGGGCCAGGGCCGTACCGAAGGCCTTCCTTCAGTGAAATCATCACCGCTCGACAGTGGCTGAATTCAGCTGCTGGCCGACTTTCGGTGCTGCGTAAATCTGCACGAGAGCTATTTCATGGATTTCTCATTCTTCTCGGTGATAGTCGTCGCGCCGCCGCTGACCAGAAACCCGAAGATCCGAGAAACGAGAGGTGCGACCTGATGTCCGAAACCGGCATGGGTGAAAGCACGGCACAGGAAGGGCACGCGGCGGAAGCCGACCGCCGTGCCTTCATGCGCAGAGTCTTCCTGACCGGCGGTGCCGCCGCGTTCACCGCCATGGGCGGAGCCGGCGCGGTGGCGTTCGCCGACGGCGGCTCCACCACCGGCCCCTCGGCCGCGGCCGACGACAGCGCGAGCCCGTCCCCCAGCGCGAGCCCCACCCGTGGGAACGGAGGCGGCGGCGGTGTCCTCGGCACCCAGACCATCACCGAGGACTTCTACGGCCTGACCACCGACGGCAGACAGATCGACGACCTGTTCACGCTCCACTCCAAGGGCGTCGCCACCGCACCCGTCGTCGCGGCCGCCCAGGCCTTCCTGGCCGGGCTCACCGACACCCAGAAGGCGAAGACGCAGTTCTCGCTGCGCTCCACGGAGTGGCGGACCTGGAGCAATCTCGACCCCGGGGAGTTCAAGCGCCAGGGCGTGTCACTGGCCGACCTGACGGACGAGCAGAACGCGCTGGGCAGCGCCCTGATGACGGCGGCGCTGAGCGCGGACGGCCTGGAGACCACCGAGAAGATCCGCCGCCTCAACAACGCCGCCGGCGTCATGCTCGGCAAGGCCGACGTCTTCAACGACGAGCTCTTCTACTGGACCGTGATGGGCACCCCCTCGGCCACCGAGCCCTGGGGCTTCCAGTTCGACGGCCACCACCTGGTCGTCAACTACTTCGTGCTCGGCGACCAGGTCGTCATGAGCCCCTGCTTCTGGGGCTCGGAGCCGACCAGGATGGAGATCGACGGCGAGACCGTCTCGGTCTGCCAGGAGGAGGTGGAGGCGAGCCTGGCGTTCATCCAGTCGCTCACCGAGACCCAGCAGGCGACCGCCATCGTCTCGGCCACGAAGGCGGACGAGGACATGAAGGCCGGCGCCTTCGCCGACAACGCGGTCATCGCCTACGCCGGCATCCGGGCCACCGAACTCACCACGGCCCAGCAACGCAAGCTCCTCGCGGTCGCCGAGGCGTTCGTGAACCGGGCCAAGGCCGATGTGGCGAAGGCGCGGATGGCCGAGATCCGCAGCCACCTCGCGGACACCTACGCGGCCTGGATCGGCGGCACCGGCGACGACGACCCCTTCTACATGCGGGTCCACAGCCCGGTCGTGTGGATCGAGGTCGACTGCCAGGCGGCGGGGCCGCTGGGCGGCGCGTACGGCAGGACCCGCGGTGACGGGCCCAGCCAGCTGCACATCCACTCCGTCATCCGCACCCCCAACGGCAACGACTACGGCAGCGAACTGCTCCGCCGGCACTACTTGACGTCGCCGCACCACCGCTGAGTCGCGCGACCGAGAAGGGCCTGCTCCGGTTCCGCCCAGACCGGAGCAGGCCCGCAGGAGGGCGGGAGCAGGCCCGCAGGAGGCCGGGAGCCGGCCCCGGTCCGATGGTCTGCGCGGTCGCCCGGAGGGCCGGCATCCGGTGGGCCGCCCGGTCGTCGACGCCGGCGGAGCCTCAGGTGGTGTGCAGGGCCTCCCTGATGGAGTCGACGGCAAGGTGCCGCGCGACGTTCGTGGCCTTCGTGTCGCGCAGGCTGTCGAGCATCATGAAGTCGTGCACCATGCCCTGGACCCGCACGGCGGTGACCGGGACGTCCGCCTCCCGCAGGTGGGCCGCGTAGGCCTCGCCCTCGTCACGCAGCACATCGGCCTCGTCGGTGATCACCAGGGCCGGCGGCAGCCCCCTGAGGTCGTCGACGGAAGCCTGCAACGGGGCCGCGTAGCGCTCGTGGCGCTGGGCGTCGTCACTCGTGTACTGGTCCCAGAACCAGATCATGCCGTCCCGCGTGAGGTAGTAGCCGTCGGCGAACTGCTGGTACGACGGCGTGTCGAAGTCGGCGTCCGTGACCGGGTAGAGCAGGATCTGCGCGGCGAGATCGATGTCGCCGCGGTCCTTGGCCATCTGGGCGAGGACCGCCGACATGTTGCCGCCGACGGAGTCCCCGCAGACCACCATCCGGGACGGGTCGAGGCCGGACTCGGTGCCGTGCTGCACGACCCACCGGGCGACGGCGTAGTTCTGCTCGATCTGGGTGGGGTACTTCGCCTCGGGCGCCCGGTCGTAGACGGGGAACACCACCGCCGCCCGCGCCCCGGCGGCCAGCTCCCGCACGAGCCGGTCGTGGGTGTTCTCGTCTCCGAAGACCCACCCGGCGCCGTGGATGTAGAAGATCACGGGGAGCGGCCCGTTGACGCCCTCGGGCTTGATGACGTGGGCGCGTACGGTGCCCCACTCGCCGGCGTCGACGTCGATCCAGCTCTCGTCGGCCGGTGGTTTGGCCACGCCCTCACCGGTCTGGAGACCGGCGAGGATGTCCCGCCCCTGCGGGGGCGACACTTCGTAGATCCGCGGGTGGGGTGCGGTGGCGTCGGCGAGTTCGCGGGCCGCGGGCTCCAGGTACGGGGTGGGCGGCGGGGGCAGATCCTTCATGACGAACCTCCAGAAAGGGCCGATGCCGCGGCGGTGGAGTTCGGCCGGCCGCTCGTCTCCGCAGGTCACCACCGGTCGAGCGCGGCACCGCGGGTGCGTCGGCGACAGGGCCGGGCAGACGGCATCGCTTTCCAGCCTGACACCGGACCGCACGGGCGGCATCACGTGGCCGACGCCGTACGGTAGGCCCGCCGCCACGGACCGTGGGGGCAACTGGACAAAGGGCCCAGGCGCTGGTCAGTATGGGCCTCGCGGATCCGGTGACCGGACCCTCGCGTGGCAGAGAGCAGCGGAAACCGCCCCTTTCGAGCATTCAGGGGTTGACCATTGGACGAGCTGTTCGGGCGGGACGAGGAGTACGGCCGGCTGACGGCAGCACTCGGCGACGCCCGGCGCGGGATGAGCGGCGTCCTGGTCCTGAGGGGCGGGCCGGGGACCGGCAAGAGTGCCCTGCTCGACCACCTCCAGGCCGCGGCCGCCGACTTCGAGATCATGCGCTTCGACGCCGTGGAGTCCGAGACCGAGCTCGGCTTCGCCGCCCTGCACCAGCTGCTCAGACCGCATCTGTCCCAGCTGCCCGAGCTGCCCGACCCGCAACGGGCGGCTCTCGGCCAGGTCTTCGGACTCCAGGAACGGACCAGCCCGCCCGACCGGTTCCTGGTCGCCCTCGCCGCGCTGGGACTGGTGGCCGCCCGCACCGACGACCGGCCCCTGCTGTGCCTGGTGGACGACGCGCACTGGCTCGACGAGGAGTCCGCCGCGGTGCTCGCCTTCGTGGCCCGCCGGCTGCACGCCGACGCGATCACCATGGTCTTCGCCACCCGCGACGACCTCGACCGGGCCGACCACCTGGCGGGACTCCCCGAACTGGCGGTGACCGGACTCGACGCGGACGCGGCCGGACGGCTGCTGGAATCGGTGGTCTCCGGCGTCCTCGACCCCGGGGTCCGCGACCGGGTGGTCGCCTCGACCGGCGGCAATCCCCTCGCCCTCATCGAGGCGGCCCGCGAGCTGCGTGCCGACCAGCTCAGCGGCGAGACACCGCTGCCCGAGCCGATCCCGCTCGGCCGCGCCCTGGAACGGGTCTACCTCCGTGAGGCGCTGGCGCTGCCACCGCGGACCCGCACCCTCCTGCTCACCTCGGCCGCCGATCCCACCAGCGACCCGAACGTGCTGTGGCGGGCCGGCCCAGAGCTCGGCTTCGACGCCGGCGACGCCGTGGCGGCCGAGGAGCGCGACCTCCTCTCCATCCGCGAGACCGTCAGATTCCGCCACCCGCTGATCCGTTCGGCCGTCTACCACGGCGCCCCCCTCGCCAGACGTGCCCGGGTGCACGCCGTCCTCGCCGAGGTCGCGGCGGATCTCGGCGAGGCCGACCTGCGCGCCTGGCACCTCGCGGCGGCCGCCACCGATCCCGACGACGCCGTCGCGGCGGAACTCGACCGCGCCGCCGTACGCACCCGCGACCGCGGCGACTGGACCGGCAGCTCGTCGCTGCTGGCCCGCTCCGCGTCCCTGACCTCGGACCCGCCCGCCCGGGCCCGGCGCCTGCTGGCGGCGGCCGAGGCGAGTGCCGTGGCCGGCTCTCCGGGACGGGCGCAGACGCTGCTCGACGAGGCGGCCGCCCACCGCGCCGACGAGTGCTACGACGGCCGGCTCCAGCGCGTCCAGGCCCGGATCCACCGGCTCACCGGCGCGCCGGCGGCGGCGACGTACGCCCTGCTGGCCGCGGCCCGGGAAGTGGGCCCCGTCGACATCCGGCTGGCCCGCGACATCCTCGTGGAAGCGCTCGTCCAGGCGCAGATCAGCGGCTCCCTGGCACCGCAGGGGGCGACGCGCCGCAGCGTCGCCGAGACCGTCCGATCGCTGCCGCTGCCCGCCGGGATGCGGCCCACCACGGGCGACCTGGTGCTGGAGGCCGACACCGCCGTACACCTCGAAGGACTCGCCGGTGCCGGCCCACGGCTCCGCCGGGCCCTGACGGCGGTACAGCGCGAGGAGTCCACCGCACCCGAACTGTTCCAGCTGCTGGCCGCGGCCTGCTCGCACGCCACCGTCCTCGGCGACGACATCACCCTGCACGAACTCGCCCGGCGGCTGCACACCGAGGCGAGCCGGCGGGGCGCCGCCATCCCGATGGCCCTCGCCCTCAGCCACACCGCCCTCTCGGAGCTGATCGCCGGCCGGCTCGACGAGTCCGAGCGCCTCTTCGACCAGCGGGCGGCCCTGGAGGAGGCCCGCGGCTCCCAGCTGCATCTCGGCGCCCTGCTCATCGCCGCCTGGCGCGGCCGGTTCGAGGAGGCCGGCACGCTGGTCGAGGCGGTGCGCGAGCATGCCGCCCGCACCGGACAGGGGTACCAGCTGGTCTTCCTCGACTACGCCCGGTGCGTGCTCGAACTGAGCCGGAGCCGCTACGAGGAGGCGTACCTGAGCCTGGCGGGGCAGATCGGGGACACCTGCCAGGCGAAGTTCGCCCTCGTCGACATGGTCGAGGCGGCGACGCGCAGCGGCCGCGCGGACGAGGCACGCGGCCTGCTGGAACTCCTGGCCCGGCTCGCGTCCCGCACCCCTGTCCCGGGCCTGCTCGGCGACCTCGCCCGCGCCCGGGCCCTGACCACCGCCGACCCGTCGGCGGCCGAGAAACTCTACGTCCAGGCCGTCCAGCACCACGAGGAGGCCCGCGGCCCCCTGCGCCGGGCCCGCAGCCACCAGCTCTACGGCGAATGGCTGCGCCGGGAGCGCCGGACCAAGGAAGCCCGCCACGAACTGCGCACCGCCCACCAGTTCTTCGTCGCCATGGGCGCCCAGGGCTTCGCCGCCAGGACGGCACAGGAACTCTCCGCGGCCGGCGACTCCCTCCCGGCCGGCCCGCACGCACCGAGCGGCGGCGACGCACTCACTCCCCAGGAGGCCCGGGTCGCCCGGCTCGCCGCAGGGGGCGCCACCAACGGGGAGATCGCCGCCCAGCTCTATCTGAGCGTGCACACGGTCGACTACCACCTGCGCAAGGTGTTCCGGAAACTCGACGTCCACTCCCGCCGGGAGCTGGCCGCCCGCCGGGACCGCCTCACCTCGGCGTAGCCGGAACGCAGCCCACCGCTCACGGTGATCATATGGAGATATGCCGAAGTCCTCGGGCAAGGCTGGCTCCGGGCCGTACGCACCTCGAAACTGTCAACTGTCAGTCGGTGGCGGCCTGTTCGAGCAGCGCGTGCGCCCAGAGCCCGAGGGAGCAGTCATGAGATCGCGCCTCCAGTGGATCCACGGCCGCGGAGAGCACGCCGTCGTCGCTCCCCAGCGGGCCTACGTGGCCGAGGTCCTCGTCAAGTTCCTGGTCCTGGTCGGCCTGCTGTACATGCCGGTTCTCCTCTTCCACTGGGGCCAGTGGATCCCGTTCGCCGTAGCCGCCCTCTACCTGTTCTGGGAACTGGCCCGCGTCAGCAGCGCACTCGGCGAGCTGGCCCACCTCTGGAACGAGCAGCACGCACGGCGGCAGGAGGAGCCGGCTCCGAGCGACGCCCTCAACTGACCGGGCCGACCTCGCGGACCAGCTCGATCGCCCGCCCCAGGGTGGTGAGCCGGTCCTCCAGGGTCTCGCCCGCCGGGTAGAGCCGGACGGTGTCGACGCCGGCGTCGCGCCAGACCGCGAGGCGCTCGCGCACCATGGCCTCGGTGCCGATCAGTGTCGTACCGAGCACCATCTCGTCGGTGACCAGACCGGCCGCGCCGTCCCGGTCACCGGACTGCCAGCGGTCGCGCACCTCGGCGGCGACCTCGGCCCAGCCCTGGCGGCTGTAGGCGCTGTTGTAGAAGTTGGTGGACGCCGATCCCATCCCGCCCAGACTGAAGGCCAGTTCCTTCTTGCGCCCGGCGACCATCGCGCCGAGCGCCTCCTCGTCGGCAGCGAAGGCGACCTCCGCGCCCTGGCAGACGTCCAGGTCCGCGCGGGTACGGCCGCTGCGGGCCAGGCCCTCGTCGAGGTGCGCGAAATAGGCGTCGGCGGCGCCCTCGGGCACGAAGCTGGTGCCCAGCCAGCCGTCGGCGGCCTCGCCGGTCAGCCGCAGCATGGCGGGGGAGAGGGCCGCGAGGTAGACGGGGATCTCGTGCTCGGCGCGCATCGACAGGCGCATCGGGACGGCCTCGCCGCCCGGCAGCGGCACCGTGAACTCCGTACCGGAGTAGGAGAGCCGGCCACCGCCGACCAGCGCCCGGACGATCTCCACCGTCTCGCGCATCCGCCGCAGCGGCCGGGCGAAGGGGACGCCGTGCAGTCCCTCGATCACCTGCGGGCCGGAGGCGCCGAGGCCGAGCAGGAAACGCCCGCCGGACAGGTTGGAGAGGGTGATGGCCGTCTGGGCCACGGCCGTCGGTGTCCGGGTGCCGAGCTGCATGACGCCGGAGCCGAGCAGCATCCGGTCGGTGCGGGCCGCGTAGTAGCCGAGCGCGGAGGGCGCGTCGGAGCCCCAGGCCTCGGCGACCCAGCAGACGTCGAGGCCCAGCTTCTCGGCCTCGACCACGAAGTCGCCCTGCTGGGACCAGTGCGCGCCACCCGAGGCCTCGATCGTGGTGGCCGTGCGCATCACGCCTCCGCCCGCTTCTTGATCTGGGCGAGGGTGGCGGTGATGCCACGCTCGAACTCCCGCAGCCGTACGAACACGATCTTCTGCTCCTTGTCCGGCATCCGGTCGATGGCGAAGGACAGCCCGGACCGCCCCGGCCCCAGCTGCATCCACTGCGACAGCTCGGTCCCGCCGTCCTTCGGGCGGAGCCGGAACCGCCAGACCGCGGAGGGCTCGGAGGGGTCCTGCACCGCCCAGGCGAACACCGACTCCGGCTCGCACTCGATGACATGGGAGGTGGTCTCCCACTTCCCGAACGCCTCGTGTTCACTGCGGCCGACGAACCTGGCCCCCACCGCCGGACCGGCGGCCCCGTCCAGCCAGGTGACGGACCGGAGCTCCTCGCTCATGTCCGGCATCAGCTCGATGTCGCTGACCAGGGCCCACACCGTGGCCGGTGGGGCGTCGATCCAGGTCCGCACCTCGATCGTAGGTTTGTCCGCGTAGCGTGCGCCCGTCCACTCCAAGACCGTCGGCCTCCTTGCCGTACATGTGTCTGACCTCCAGAGTTGCTACGTGAGACTGACTCTGTCAAGGGGAGAGGGGCACGCCGTGCTCAGTCGGTGCCGAACCGCCGGCGGATGTCCGGCCGCTGCCTGAGCCGCTCGGGATATCCGGGTCCCATCCGCATCGAGGTCTCCTCGGACCTGAGCGGCGTACGGCACGCCGAGCAGACGACCTCGGCGGTGGTGTCGTGGTCGCAGGCCTCGTGATGGAACACCACGGGCACGCCCCGCTCCCCGGCCAGCCAGCGGTCGCCCCACGCGGACATCGCGGCCAGCACCGCGAACAGGTCCCGCCCCTTCTCCGTGAGGACGTAGTCGTAGCGCGGCGGCTCGGCCTCGTACAGCCGCTTCTCCAGGATCCGCTCGTCCACCAGGTGGCGCAGCCGGTCGGTCAACGTGTTGCGGGCGATGCCCAGTTCCTGCTGGAACTCGTCGAAGCGCCGGATCCCGTAGAACGCCTCCCGCACCACCAGCGGCGTCCAGTGGTCACCCAGCAGATCGACGGTCCGTGCGATGGAGCACGGCCACTTGGCGAACGAGGTCCGTTTCATGTCTCCACGATAGCGAGTCTTGTGAAGAAACCCTGCTGACAGTTGCGGTTTCGGATGTGAGCGGCCCGCGCAGGCCGCAGCATGAAGCACAGGGCCGGGCCGTCCGCCGGGTGGCCGTGAACCGTGGAGCGAGGTGTCCGACCATGAAGATCGAGGGAGCGGTCGCGCTGGTGACCGGGGCGAACCGGGGGATCGGCCTGGCGTTCTGCCGTGCCCTGCTGGACCGGGGCGCGGCCAAGGTGTACGCGGGCGTACGGCGGCCGGAGGACCTCACCGAGCCGGGTCTCGAACCGCTGCGCCTGGACGTCACCGACCCCGCGCAGATCGAGGCCGCCGCGCGGACCGCGTCGGACGCGACCATCGTGATCAACAACGCCGGCATCCAGGCCGGGCCGGGCCTGCTGGAGGGCTCCCTGGACGGCGCGCGGCAGGAGCTGGAGGTGAACTACCTGGGCACCTGGGCCGTCTCCCGGGCCTTCGCGCCGGTGCTCGCGGCCAACGGCGGCGGCGCCCTGGTGAACATGCTGTCCGTGGCGTCGTGGCGCTCGACCAAGCGGTTCCCCAGCTACGCCGCGTCGAAGGCGGCGCAGTGGTCGGTGACCAATGCGCTGCGGGTCGCCCTGCGGGAGCAGGGAACGCTGGTCGTCGGCGTGCACGTCGGCTGGGTGGACACCGACGCCACCGCGGCGGTCGACGAGCCGAAGACCGATGCGGCCGAGGTGGCCGCGCAGACGATGGACGCGATCGCCCGCGACGAGCCCGAGGTCCTGGTCGACGAGACCGCCCGCCGGGTGCGCGCCGCACTGTCCGGCCCGCTCGATCTCATCTACCCGACCGGCTGATCGTACGACCTGATCGTGCGACGGTGGAGTCAGCAGATCGACTCGACACAACGGTGAGGTGGAGCCATGCAGACCGACTTCGACGTCGTCGTCCTGGGAGCCGGGCCGGGCGGCTACGTGGCCGCGATCCGCGCCGCCCAGCTGGGCCTGCGCACGGCCATCGTGGAGGGCCGCTTCTGGGGCGGCGTCTGTCTGAACATCGGCTGCATCCCGGCGAAGGCGCTGCTGCGCAACGCCGAGGTCGCCCAGCTGATCCTGCACGACGCGGAGAAGTTCGGCGTGAAGATCAGCGGTGAGGTGGGTCTGGACTACCGTGCCGCCTACGAGCGGAGCCGGGTGGTGGCCGACGGGCGGGTCAAGGGTGTCGGCTACCTCATGCGCAAGAACAAGATCGAGCAGGTCGAGGGGCAGGGCACCTTCCTCGACCCGCACACCCTCCAGGTGCGCCTGAAGGACGGCGAGACGACGCTCTCCTTCCGCTCCTGCATCATCGCCACCGGCTCGACCGTGAAGCTGCTGCCCGGTACGTCGCTGGGCCGGCGCGTCGTCACCTACGAGGAGCAGATCCTCTCCGACAGCCTTCCGTCGAGCATTGTCATCGCAGGTGCCGGGGCCATCGGCGTCGAGTTCGCCTATCTGCTGCGGGCGTACGGCGTCGAGGTCACGCTGGTGGAGTTCCTGGACCGGATCGCCCCGCTCGAGGACGAGGAGGTCTCGGCCGAACTGACCAGGCGCTTCAAGCGGCAGGGCATCCGGGTCCTGACCTCCACCGCCGTGCAGTCCATCGAGGAGACCGAGGACAACGTCCGGGTGACGGTGCGGTCCGACGACTCGGAGCAGGTCCTGGAGGCGGAGAAGGTCCTCCAGGCCACCGGCTTCCAGCCGCGGACGGCCGGCTACGGGCTGAACAGCACCGGGGTACGGCTCACCGAGCGCGGTGCCATCGACATCGACGGCTACTGCCGCACCAGCCGGCCGCACATCTACGCCATCGGCGACGTCACGGCGAAGCTGATGCTCGCGCACACCGCCGAGGCGATGGGCATCGTCGCCGCGGAGAGCATCGCCGGCGCGGAGACCATGGAACTGGACTACCGCATGATCCCGCGCGCGACGTTCTGCCAGCCGCAGATCGCCAGCTTCGGCTGGACCGAGGCAGAGGCCCGCGCCCAGGGCTTCGACGTGCGGGTGGCGAAGTTCCCCTTCACCGCCAATGCCAAGGCACACGGCTTCGGCGACACGGTCGGATTCGTGAAGCTCGTGAGCGACGCCCGGTACGGCGAACTCATCGGCGGCCACATGATCGGACCGGACGTGACGGAACTCCTGCCCGAGCTGACGCTCGCCCAGAAATGGGATCTCACGGTGCACGAGCTCGCCCGGAACGTGCACGCCCATCCGACGCTGAGCGAGGCGGTCCAGGACGCCCTGCACGGGCTTGCCGGACACATGATCAACCTCTGAAGCGGACTCCGGAGGGCCGCACCGGAACCCCGCCCCTACGCATCCCACGCGCACGGACTACGCGCATCACGGGATCTCCCACGCTCCCGTGCCGGACACGATCGACGTGCAGAGTTCGACGCGAGACAAGGCGAGGATCCATCGCATGCCCATGATCGACGTGTACGCCGCCAAGGGGATCATCAAGGACCGCAAGGCCCTTGCCCGGGATCTCGCCCAGGCGATCATGCGCTGGGAGAAGGTTCCGGTCATCCCGTTCTTCACGGACAACACCGCCGCGTTCGTCCACGAGCTGGACGCGGACGCGTTCTCCACCGCGGGCGGCGGCGACGACCACGTGCGTGTCAACGTCACCACCAACGCCGGCGCCCTCGACCGGGAGCAGCAACTCGGCCTGGTCAAGGAGCTCTCGGAACTGGTGGCGGCCGCCGCGGGCGACCCCTCCCTCGCCGAACGCACCTGGGTCGCGCTGACCGAGGCGGTCCCCGGCGGCTGGGGCATCGGGGGGCACGCCTACACCAACGAGGAAATCGTCCAGCACGTACGGGAGTTGCTGGGCAAGGCCTGACACTCCGGGTGTGGCCCGGCCCGCGTAACACAGGCCCGCCCCACCCCATCACCGCCCC
>NZ_JBSHBL010000129.1:0-21406 GCF_053611985.1 Streptomyces sp. NPDC054770 | reverse complement strand
GGGGGCCGTTGCGCTCCCCCCCCGCCCCGGCCCGCTACTAGCCCAACGAACCCGGGCGCCCCCCCGGCGGGGGCCGCGTGCCCCGGTCCCCCACGGTGGGGGCGCCCCCCTTGCGGGGCCCGACCGCTCCGTCCCCCGTCAGACCCCGTCAGCGCGCGAGCAGTTCGAGCGTGTCGATCACCCGGTTCGAGAAGCCCCACTCGTTGTCGTACCAGGCGACCACCTTGACGTGGCGGCCGTCGACGCGGGTCAGGGCCGAGTCGAAGATCGACGAGGCCGGGTTGCCCGTGATGTCCGACGACACCAGCGGGTCGTCCGAGTATTCGAGGACGCCCGCGAGCGGCCCCTCCGCCGCGGTCCGGTACGCGGCCAGCACCTCGTCGCGCGTCACGTCACGCGACACGGTCGTGTTCAGCTCCACGATCGAGCCCACCGGCACCGGCACCCGGATCGAGTCGCCCGACAGCTTGCCGTCGAGGTTCGGCAGCACCAGGCCGATCGCCTTGGCGGCGCCCGTCGTGGTCGGCACGATGTTGACACCGGCGGCACGGGCCCGCCGGGGGTCGCGGTGCGGGCCGTCCTGCAGGTTCTGCTCCTGCGTGTAGGCGTGCACCGTGGTCATGAACCCGTGCTCGATACCGGCGAGTTCGTCGAGGACGGCGGCCAGCGGCGCGAGCGCGTTGGTCGTGCACGAGGCGTTGGAGACGATCGTGTGCAGCTCCGCGTCGTACGCGTCGGTGTTCACGCCGTACGCCAGCGTCACGTCGGCACCGTCCGACGGCGCGCTGACCAGCACCTTCCGGGCGCCCGCGTCGAGGTGGGCGCGGGCGGCCTTCGCCGAGGTGAAGCGGCCGGTCGACTCCAGCACGATGTCCACGCCGAGCTCGGCCCAGGGCAGCTGCGCCGGCTCGCGCTCGGCGAGCACCTTGATGCGCCGGCCGTCGACGACGAGGACGTCCCCGTCCACGCTCACCGGGCGCCCGAGGCGGCCGGCCGTGGAGTCGAAGGCGAGCAGCCGCGCGAGGGCGGCCGGCTCCGTGAGGTCGTTGACGGCGACGATCTCCAGGCTGCTGTCCCGCTCCAGCAGGGCCCGCAGCACGTTGCGTCCGATGCGGCCGAATCCGTTGACGGCGATACGAGTCATAAGTGGTGTCCCTTCGCTACGCCACCAGGTTCGCGGCCCCGGCCGGCAGCTGACAGCGGCGAGACCGCCATGGTTCGAAAGGATCCCGCCAGCACACCCCGCAGGGCCTTCGGCTACTCGCCTTTGGTGAAAGTGCGCCGGTAGTCGCTCGGCGTCGTCCCGAGAATCCGCTGGAAGTGCAGCCGCAGGTTCGCCCCGGTGCCGAGGCCGACGTCGCCGGCGATCTGCTCGACGCTCCGCTCCGACCGTTCCAGGAGCTCACGGGCCAGGTCGATCCGGGCGCGCATCACCCACTGCATCGGCGTGTACCCGGTGTCCTCCACGAACCGCCGCGAGAACGTACGCGCCGACACTCCCGCATGCCGGGCGAGCGCGTCGAGGGTGAGCGGCTCCCCGAGCCGGTGCAGCGCCCACTCGCGGGTCACGGCGAACCGCTCGCCGAGCGGTTCGGGCACACTGCGCGGCACGTACTGCGCCTGGCCGCCGCTGCGGTAGGGGGCCGCCACCAGCCGCCGGGCCGCGTGGTTGGAGGCGGCCACCCCGAGGTCGCCGCGCAGGACGTGCAGGCACAGGTCGATCCCCGAGGCCGCGCCGGCCGACGTCAGCACGCTGCCCTCGTCGACGAACAGCACGTTCTCGTCGACCTTGACCAGCGGATGCTTCTCGGCGAGGGCCCGTGTGTAGTGCCAGTGCGTGGTGGCGCGCCTGCCGTCGAGCAGCCCGGTCGCGGCGAGCGCGAACGCCCCCGTCGAGATGGCGGCCAGCCGCGCACCCCGCCGGTGCGCACCGAGCAGCGCCTCGACGACCGCGGCCGGCGGGTCCTCCCGGTCCGGGAACCGGTACCCGGGCACGAACACGATCTCCGCCCACTCCAGCGCGTCCAGGCCATGGGCGACGTGGTACGACAGCCCGTCGCCGCCGGTGACCAGACCGGGCGCCGCCCCGCACACCCGGACCTCGTACGGCATGCTCGCCCGGGTCGTGAACACCTGCGCCGGAATACCGACGTCGAGGGGCTTCGCCCCCTCCAGCACAAGAACGGCGACGCGATGCAGGCGAACGGGAGACACACCGAACAGGGTACGAGGACCCGGCCCACGCCCGGCGCGCCCCCGCCGGCCCGTGCGGCCGGTCCTCGCCCGTGGGCGGGTACTCGTTCGGGTGGCAGGCCCGCGTGCGGTGATCGCGGTCTGCCGTCGGCGCCGGATGATGGAGCCATGCCTGGAGCGGACGCGGAGGTACCGGTGCTGATCGTCGGCGGGGGGCCGGTCGGGCTCACCGTGCGGGCCTTGCTGGAGCGCTGGGGTGTGCCCGCCCTGCTGGTCGAGAAGCACCGGGAGCTCTCCCCGTTTCCCCGGTCCCGCCTGGTCAACGTGCGGTCCATGGAGATCTTCCGGCAGCTCGGGATCACCGCCGGGGTGACGGCGGACGCGTTCGCACCCGACTACGGCCGGGTGCGGTTCCGCGACACCCTGTACGACCCCGACTTCGCCAGCGCCGCGATGGTCGGGGTGCGCGCCCCGGTCGCCGAGAGCCCGGTCGTCGGAGTGGTCACCTCGCAGGACCGGCTGGAGCCCACCCTGCTCGCCGCGGCCGGGGGAGAGGTGCGGTTCGGGACCGGGCTCGTCGACCTGGAGGAGGACGCGGAGGGCGTCCTCGCCGTACTGGCCGACGGTGCGCACGGCGAGCGGACCCGCGTCCGGGCCCGGTACGTGGTCGCCGCCGACGGTGCGAACTCCACCGTCCGCGAGCGGCTGGGCATCGCCACCACCGGCCCCGGCGCGCTCGGCGACTACACCACCGTCGTGTTCGACGCCGACCTCGCCCGCTGGTGCGCGGACCAGCCCGCCGGGGTCTACTTCACCGCGTTCGGCACCTTCACCCCGCTCTACCCGGAGGGCGGCTGGGCCTGGTTCGGCGCCACGCCCGACGGCACCGGGCCGGCCGACTGGTCCGGCCGCGTCTCGCACGCGCTCGGCCCCGGTGCCGGCGTCCGGGCCGACGTGGTGCGGGTCCAGCACTGGTCGATGACCGCGTACGTCGCCGAGAGCTTCGGCCGGGGCAGAGTGCTGCTGGCCGGAGACGCCGCGCACGCCGTCCCGCCGATCGGCGGCCTCGGCATGAACGCCGGCGTCGCGGACGCCCACAACCTGTCCTGGAAACTGGCCGGCGTGCTGCAGGGCTGGGCCGGCCCCGAACTGCTGGAGACGTACGAGGCAGAGCGGCGGCCGGTGGCCCGCGAGACCCTCCGCCAGGCGGTCGACAACACCCACCTCCTGGTCCAGGTGCAGACCCTGCGCAAGGAACAGCTCCGCAGCGGCTCGTCGGCGCCGGTGGAACTGCCCTGGTCGGAACGGTACTTCGCACAGCTCGGCCTGGTGCTCGGCACGGCCTACGACTCCGCCGCCGTCCTGCGCGACGGTGCCGGCCCGCCCGAGGCCGCCGGCACCGAGTACGTGCCCACCGCGGAGCCGGGCCACCGCCTGCCCCACCACTGGCTCACTCCCGACCGCTCCACACTCGACACGCTCGGCGAATGGTTCACCCTGCTCACCCCGGACCCCGGACGCTGGCGGCAACAGGCCGTCGGGCCCTGGCCGTTGCGCGTCGAACCGCTCGCCGGAGCACATGCCGGCCGCTACGGCCTGAGCCCGCACGGCGGCGCCCTCCTCGTCCGTCCCGACGGCCACATCGCGGTCCGCTGGGACGGCCCCCCGTCGACGGGCCCGGCCCTGCGCGACGCCCTGACCGCCGTCACGTCCCGCGCGGCGGGGCCGTACTGTCCCTGATCACCAGCCGGGCCGGGACCAGGTCGGTGCCGGGCCGGGAGTCGTCGCCGGTGCGGAGCCGGCGCAGCACGCCCTCCACGCAGCGGCGGCCGACCTCGGCGAAGTCCTGGTGGACGGTGGTGAGGGGCGGGATGAAGAAGGCCGCATCCGGGGTGTCGTCGAAGCCGACCACGCTGATGTCCGCAGGGACGGACCGGCCGCGCTCGTGGAAGGCGCGCAGCAGGCCCAGGGCCATCTGGTCGTTGGCCGCGAACACGGCCGTACAGCCCGGCTCTTCGGCGAGCACGAGCCCGGCCGCGTACCCGGACTCGGCCGACCAGTCGCCGGGCAGCGGCGCCGGAACCGGGCACCCCGCCGACTCCAGCACCGCCCGCCAGGCCTGGGCCCGGCGCTGGGCCGCGTAGGAGGACCCGGGGCCCGCCACGTGCCACACCGTCCGGTGGCCCAGCTCCAGCAGATGCCGTACGGCCCCGCGCGCCCCGTCGGCCTGGTCGGTGTCGACCACGCTGTAGCGGTCCCCGGCGTCCGAGTCCACGACCACCACATGGACACCGGGCGGCAGTTGCACGGTCGCCGTGTCGAGCAGATGGATCTCCATGATGACGATGACGGCGTCCACCGCCAGCTCGCCCATCCGCGTGAAGGCGCCCAGCACGTTGTCCTGCGTGGCCACGTCGATGGGGATGAGGGTGATCGCGTAGCCCTCGGCCGCGGCATGCGTGGCGATCGCCTCGACGGTGCGGCTGCTGCCCGTGGAGGACAGGCTGAACAGGATCACGCCGATGGTGTTGAACCGGCCGTAACGCAGCGCGCGGGCCGCGCTGTTGGGCCGGTAGCCGAGCTCCCGCATCGCGGCCAGCACCTGTTCCCGGGTGGCGGCGATCACCCCGGTGTGCCCGTTGGAGACCCGGGAGACCGTCTGCGAGGAGACCCCGGCGAGCTTGGCGACGTCCGCCATGGAGACCCGCTGCTTGCGGCGCCCGCCGGGCACCCCCGACCCACCGCGACGCGCACTGCCCACAGCCGGTCCGACCTGCTGCTCCGGCCCGTTCAGGTCCATCGCCTCACCCCTCAAGTCTCCTTCGCACACCGGATGTTACGGAGCGGGAAACCTTGACGGCCGCAGGGGCGGATGCCACGATTCCGACGCTTTCGAGTTTACGTAAACATCGCCGCGTGACCAGCCCGGACGGAGATCCCGCCGGCGCGGTCGCAGCGGGGATGTCCACGTGAACACACCGCGTCCATGTTTACGTGAACACGCGGTGGGGCCCGCGGGCCCGTGCGTCGAGCCGCCGTCTTCCGAAAGGGCACGTTGATGCGCAAGACCCCCGCCAGAACCCGTACCACCCCCCGCACCCGCGCCGCCCTCGCGGCGGTCGCCCTCGCCGCGCTCGGCGCCACCACCCTCACCGGCAGTCCGGCCGCCGCCTCCGCCGCCGTACCGGGCCACGGCACCAGCCAGTTCAAGGGCGTCAACTGGGCCGACCCGCGCGACAACTACGCCGACGACCCGGTGGTCCTCTCCGGCCTGTCGCTCTCCGACAGCTACGCCCAGACCTACGCCAAGGCGACCCGGGTGATCGCCGCGTTCCGCGCCAACCTGGGCGCCAACACCGTACGGCTGCCCATCAACCCGTACACGGTCAACGGCTCCTACTGGAAGTCGTACCGGGGCGTCATCGACGCGGCCTCCGCCCAGGGCTTCAAGGTGATCGTCTCCTACTGGGAGGGCACCGGCGCCAACAAGGACGGCTTCATCGACGACGAGGCCACCTACTGGCCCATGTGGGACACGGTGGTGAAGGCCTACCGGCACGACCCGCACGTCTACTTCGAGCCGATGAACGAGCCGCACGGCTACACCGACGCCGAATGGGCCGACATCGCCGCGAAGTGGCTGGCGACCTACCCGTCCGTCCCGCACGACCGCGTCTTCGTGAGCGGCGCCGGCTACAACGACCACGTCACCACCGTCTGCGCCGACCCGCGCCTGAAGGGCACGTATCTCTCGCTGCACCACTACGGGTTCTGGAAGGACTACGCGACCTACGACCAGTGGGTGGCCGACCTGAAGGAACGTCTCGGCGACTGCGCGAACCGCACGGTCGCCGACGAGTTCGGCGCCCCCATGACGACCGGACTCGACTACGACAAGCCCGCTCCCGACGACAACTCCGTCAACTTCATCCAGGCCGACACCGACACCTTCCGCAAGCTCGGCATGGGCTCGGTGTACTGGCCGGGTCTGCGCACCGACGACACGTACTCCATCCAGAAGCTGATCGGCGACGCGTCCCGGCCCTGGCTGGCCACCACCAACCAGTCCGGCGCCGACCGCCTCGCCTGGGCCTGGGGCCGCGGCAGGCCGGTCGCGGGCTGACCCGCCGCACGACGGCCGTGGTGCCCCTGACCACCGCGGCCGTCGTCCGGCGGCCGGTCAAACCCCTTTGCCCGCCGACCGCTTCGAGTTGCTGCCGTACACCCCGCGTGAAGGTGTACGCGAAGTATCCGGGTGTGAGGCACCGGTACGTGCTCGCCGGCCTCGCGATCCCCATCGGGATGGGGATCGACTTCGAGAGGCAGGTCGGGGTCTGCCGAACCGAGGGAGACAAGGTCGTCATCGAGTTCCAGGACCGCGGCGAGGACAGCGAACTGCGCATGCGCCACTGCGACATCCAGACCATCGACGGCACATGCCTGGCCTGGAGCGACGAGTTGCTCGAATAGCTCGAACAGGGAGCCCGGTGGCGGGAGGGAGCCGTCCGGCTCACGGCGACGGAGGCGCGCCGGTCGGCCGGTCGGTGGTGGCGTCGAGGGCGCGCAGGAACGTCAGGCCGGGGCGGCCGGACAGCACGGTCTCTCCGGTGACGACGAAGCCGGACCGTGCCAGTACGGCACGCGAGGCCGCGTTGTCGAGGGTGGTGGCGGCCCGCAGGGCGGTCAGCCCGTACTCGGTGGCGGCGACTCCGCACAACTCCCGTACGGCCGCGCCGGCCAGGCCCCGCCCTGCCGCCCGCTCCGCGATCCGGTACCCGAGGTCGGCGCTCGCGTCCGCGACGTCCACCAGGTTGATCCGCCCCAGCACCTCGCCCCCGGTGCCGACGAGCACATGGAAGTAGCAGATCCCGGCCGCCTGTTCGGCCAGCAGTTTCCGGTGCCGCTCGTCGAAGTGGGCGAAGTAGTCGTCGCCGCGGTCGGGGATGGTCGCCGCGAAGTAGGCGCGGTTCTCCCGCTCGAAGGCGAGGAGCGCGACGGCGTGGTCCGGGCGGAGCAACTGGAGTTCGGGCATGGCAGGACGCTAGGCATCCCCGCCGCCTGCCGCCAGCGAATTCAGGCGTCCCGCAGGTCCTTGACCCGGCGGAGCTTGCCGAGCGAGCGTTCCAGCGTCTCCGGGTCGACGACGGCGACCTCCACGGTGACCCCGACGCCGTCCTTGATGCCCTGGGCGATGGTCCTGGTGGCGGCCTCGCGGTCGGCGGGGCCGGCGTCGGGCCGGGCCTCCACCCGGACCGTCATGTGGTCCATGCGGCCGCGCCGGCTGATCTGGATCTGGAAGTGCGGGGCCACCCCGGGCGTCCGCAGCACGATCTCCTCCACCTGGCTGGGGAAGACGTTGACCCCACGCAGGATGATCATGTCGTCGCTGCGGCCGGTGATCTTCTCGATACGGCGGAAGCCGGGCCGGGCGGTGCCGGGCAGCAGCCGGGTGAGGTCGCGGGTGCGGTAGCGGATGATCGGCAGCGCCTCCTTGGTGAGCGAGGTGAAGACCAGTTCGCCGCTCTCGCCCTCCGCCAGCACCTCGTCGCCCAGCGGGTCCACGACCTCCGGGTAGAAGTGGTCCTCCCAGACGTGCAGCCCGTCCTTGGTCTCCACGCACTCCTGCGCGACCCCGGGACCGATGACCTCGGACAGCCCGTATATGTCGACCGCGTGGATGTCCATGCGCTCCTCGATCTCGCGGCGCATCTCCTCCGTCCACGGCTCGGCACCGAAGATGCCGACCTCGAGGGAGGTGGAGCGCGGATCGACACCCTGCTTCTCGAACTCGTCGAGCAGGGTCAGCATGTAGGAGGGCGTGACCATGATGATCTCGGGCCGGAAATCCTGGATGATCTGCACCTGGCGGGCGGTCATGCCGCCGGAGGCGGGGATCACGGTGCAGCCGGCGCGCTCGGCGCCGTAGTGGGCGCCGAGGCCGCCGGTGAACAGGCCGTAGCCGTAGGACACATGGACCTTGTGGCCCGGGCGGCCGCCGGCGGCCCGGATGGAACGGGCGACGACGTCCGCCCACATCGACAGGTCGTTCTCCGTGTAACCGACCACGGTGGGGCGGCCGGTGGTGCCGCTGGACGCGTGCACGCGCCGCACCTCGGACATCGGCACCGCGAACATGCCGAAGGGGTAGGTGTCCCGCAGGTCCGCCTTGGTGGTGAAGGGGAAGCGGGCGAGGTCCGCGAGGGTGTGGCAGTCGTCCGGGCCGACCCCGGCGGCGTCGAACTTCTCGCGGTACAGCTCCACGTTGTCGTACGCGTGCCGCAGGGTCGTGCGCAGCCTGGTGAGCTGGAGTGCCTCGACCTCCGCGCGGGACATCCGCTCGGCCTCGTCCAGCAGTGCCTCGGGAAGCGGCTCTCCCCGGCGGGTGCCTCCGGGCCCGGGGGCGGTCACTTCGCTGCTCATTGCGGCTCCTCATTTCTCGTGCGGAGGGTGCGACTGCGGCCGCGGAACTCCGCGATCACCTCGTCGCCGCGCACGACACTCACGTCGTAGACACCGCTGCGGCCGAACCGGACCCGCTCCCGCGCGGTGGCGACCAGTACGTCGCCCTCGTACGCGGGCGCGATGAAGTCGATGTCGGCGCCGGCGGCGACCGTCACCGGCCCGTGGCTGTTGCAGGCACAGGCGAACGCGGTGTCGGCGAGCAGGAACACATGGCCGCCGTGGGCGATCCGGTGTCCGTTGACCTGCGAGGCGGTGACGGTCATCCGCAGCACGGCCATCCCCTCGCCGTGCTCCAGCAGCTCGATGCCCAGCCGCCGGGACGCCTCGTCCGCGGCGAACATCGTCTCGACCGGACCGGGCGTCGTCCCGGGTGCCTGGGTCGTCATTTCCACCACCTTGTGAACCGACCGAACATTCGGTTAGCGTGCGGCGTGGTCAAGTAATCCAGCAACACACCTGCATGTCAAGAGGCGGACCACAGGCCGCGGAAGCGCCCGCGTCCCCCTGCCCGACGCCGCCTTCGGCACCGTCCGCCGCACCGTCCCGCCGCCGCGGCGACCCGTCCGACCCCGAAGCCGAGGAGACCCGATGCCCGACGTATACCTGATCGACGGGGCCCGCACCCCGCAGGGCCGCTACGGCGGCGCCCTGGCCTCCGTACGCCCCGACGACCTCGCCGCCCTGGTCGTCGGCGAGGCCGTCCGACGCGCCGGGATCCCGGGCGCGGCCGTGGACGAGGTCATCCTCGGCGCGGCCAACCAGGCCGGCGAGGACAACCGCGACGTGGCCCGCATGGCCGTGCTGCTCGCCGGGCTGCCGCACACCGTGCCCGGCTACACCGTCAACCGGCTGTGCGCGTCGGGCCTGACCGCGGTGGCCTCGGCGGCCCAGACGATCCGCGCCGGCGAGGCGGACCTCGTGGTCGCCGGGGGAGTGGAGTCCATGACCCGGGCGCCCTGGGTGACGGAGAAGCCCGGCACCCCGTGGGCCAAGCCGGGACAGGTGTACGACACCGCTCTGGGCTGGCGGTTCACCAACCCGCGCTTCACCGCAGCCGACCGCGCCGTGCCCGGGGACGCCGGACCCGAGGCGGTCAAGGTCACGCTCTCCATGGGCGAGACCGCCGAAGAGGTCGCCGCCCTCGACGGCATCACCCGCGCCGACTCCGACGCCTTCGCCCTGCGCAGCCACCAGCGGGCCGTGGCCGCCCAGGAGTCGGGCCGCTTCGACCGCGAGATCGTCCCCGTGCCCGTGCGCGACGGCGAGGTCACCCGCGACGAGGGCCCCCGCCCCTCGACCACCCTGGAGAAGCTGGGCTCCCTGCGGACGGTCTTCCGCGCCGACGGCATCGTCACGGCGGGCTCCTCCTCGCCGCTGTCCGACGGCGCGGCCGCCCTGGTGGTCGCGAGCGCCGAGGCGGTCGAGCGGTACGGCCTCACCCCGCGGGCCCGGATCGTCGCCTCGGCCTCCGCCGGTGTGCAGCCCAACCTCATGGGTCTCGGCCCGGTCCCCGCCACCGAGAAGGCCCTCGCCCGCGCCGGCTGGCAGACCGGCGACCTGGACGCCGTGGAGCTCAACGAGGCGTTCGCCGCCCAGGCGCTGGCGGTGATCCGGCGGCTCAAGCTCGACGAGGACAAGGTCAACGCCGACGGCGGCGCCATCGCCCTCGGACATCCCCTCGGCTGCTCCGGCGCCCGCATCCTGCTCACCCTGCTCGGCCGCCTCGAACGGGAGAACGGCCGCCGGGGCCTGGCCACGCTCTGCGTCGGCGTGGGCCAGGGCGCCGCGCTTCTCGTGGAACGGGTGTGACCATGTCGTACGACACCCTGCTGGTCGAGGAACGCACCGACCGGACCGTCGTCACCCTGCACCGGCCCGAGGCCCGCAACGCCATCAGCGGCCGGATGATCAGCGAACTGCACGAAGTCTGCGAGCGGCTGGAACGCGATCCCAAGCTGCTGCTCCTGACCGGCCACGGCGGGGTCTTCGCGGGCGGCGCCGACATCGCCGAACTGCTGGAGCGCGGCCGGGACGAGGCCCTGCAGGGCATCAACAGCCGCCTGTTCGAACGCGTCCGGCGGCTGCCCATGCCCACCCTGGCCGCCGTCGAGGGCTGGGCCCTGGGCGGCGGGGCCGAGCTGGCCTACGCCTGCGACCTGCGGATCGCCGGCCCCGGTGCCGTGTTCGGCAATCCCGAGCCCGGTCTGGGCATCCTCGCGGCGGCCGGTGCCTGCTGGCGGCTGCCCGAACTGGTCGGGGAGTCGGTCGCCAAGCAGATCCTGCTCGCCGGCCGCACCCTCGACGCACCGGCCGCGCTCGCCGCGGGCCTGGTCATCGACGTCGTCCCTGCCGAGGAGCTGCCGGCGGCGGCCCACGCGCTGCTGGACCGGATGGCACGGTCCTCGGCGACGGCGCTGCGCCTGACGAAGCTCGTCGTGGACTCGCCCGGCGCCCACCCCGTCGCCGACGACCTGGCACAGGCCGTGCTCTTCGAGGGCCGGGAGAAGAAGGACCGCATGACACGTTTCCTCGAGAAGAGCGCATCCAGGAACAGGTCGCAGAACCCGGAGCAGGAGAGGAGCCGCGCATGACGTCGGCACCCAGGACCGTCGCGGTCGTCGGTGGCGGCCGGATGGGCGCGGGGATCGCCCAGTCCTTCGCCACCGCCGGCTCGGCCGTCACCGTGGTGGAGAGCGGGGCGCAGGCCGCCGCCGCGGCGCTGGAGTGGATCGTCGGCAGCCTGCGGCGGGCCGCGGAGCGGGGCCACCTGACCGAGGACGCGGAGCAGGTGGCAGGCCGGGTGACCGTCGTACCCACGGTGGCGGACCTGCCGCCGGAGGCCGAGCTGGTCGTGGAGGCCGTACCCGAGGACACGGCGCTCAAGGCCCGCCTCCTGAAGGCCGCCGAGGAGGCCGTGGGCGACACCGCCGTCCTGGCCACCAACACCAGCTCCCTGTCGGTGACCGACCTCGCCGCCGTCCTGCGGCGCCCGGACCGGTTCCTCGGGATGCACTTCTTCAACCCGGTGCCCGCCTCCGCGCTCGTCGAGATCGTCGTCGCCCCCGGCACCGCTCCGCGGACCGTCGAGGCGGCCCTGGAATGGACCAGGGCGCTGGGCAAGCAGGACGTGGTCGTCAAGGACTCGCCCGGCTTCGCCAGCAGCCGGCTCGGCCTGGCCCTCGGGCTGGAGGCGATCCGCATGGTCGAGGAGGGCGTCGCCGAGCCCGAGGCCATCGACGACGCCATGCGGCTCGGCTACCGGCACCCGATGGGCCCGCTGCGGCTCACCGACCTGGTCGGGCTCGACGTACGGCTCGCCATCGCCGAGTACCTGCACGCGACCCTCGGCGAGCGCTTCGCGCCGCCGCGGCTGCTGCGCGACAAGGTGGCCCGCGGCGAGCTCGGGCACAAGACGGGGCAGGGTTTCTACGCATGGTGATCGTGCCCCGGCCGCCGCAGACCCTTGCCAGACCGGGGAGTGCGCGCCTTATGATGAACCGAACGAATGGTCGGTTGGGAGTTGGTGGAGATGACTGAAGCGGCCGGACGGGACGCCGAGCACGATCTGGAGTCCCACTTCGAGGCGACGATCGCGCGTGACCAGCGGATCGAGCCGCGGGACTGGATGCCGGAGGGCTACCGCAGGACGCTGGTCCGGCAGGTGGCCCAGCATGCGCACTCCGAGATCATCGGCATGCAGCCGGAGGGCGAGTGGATCACCCGCGCGCCGTCGCTGCGCCGCAAGGCGATCCTGTTCGCGAAGGTCCAGGACGAGGCCGGCCACGGCCTGTACCTGTACTCGGCCGCCGAGACCCTGGGCGCCGACCGCGCGGACCTCACCGAGCGGTTGATCGAGGGCCGTCAGAAGTACTCCTCGATCTTCAACTACCCCACGCTCAGCTTCGCGGACGTCGGGGTGATCGGCTGGTTCGTGGACGGCGCCGCGATCTGCAACCAGGTGCCTCTCTGCCGCAGCTCCTACGGCCCCTACGCCCGCGCGATGGTCCGGATCTGCAAGGAGGAGTCCTTCCACCAGCGACAGGGCTACGAGCTGCTGATGACCATGATGCGCGGCACCGACGCCCAGCGGGAGATGGTGCAGGACGCGGTGGACCGCTGGTGGTGGCCCTCCCTGATGATGTTCGGACCGCCCGACGCCGACTCGCCCAACTCGGCGCAGTCGATGGCCTGGAAGATCAAGCGGCACAGCAACGACGAACTGCGCCAGCGGTTCGTGGACATGACCGTGCCGCAGGCGGCCAGGCTCGGTGTGACCCTGCCCGACCCCGAACTGCGCTGGAACGAGGAGCGCGGCCATCACGACTTCGGCACCCCCGACTGGTCCGAGCTGAAGGCGGTCATCAGCGGCAACGGCCCGTGCAACACCGAACGGGTGGCGCGGCGCCGGGCCGCGCACGAGGAAGGTGCCTGGGTGCGTGCGGCCGCCAGTGCCCACGCCGCCAAGCAGGCCGCCCGAGCCCGCGAGGAGGCAGTGGCATGAGCGACTCCGAGAACTGGCCCCTGTACGAGATCTTCATCCGGGGCAAGCGCGGCCTCAACCACGTGCACGTCGGCTCGCTGCACGCGGCGGACGACCGGATGGCCCTCACCCACGCCCGCGACCTGTACACCCGGCGCAACGAGGGCGTCAGCATCTGGGCCGTGCGCTCCGAGCACATCGCCGCCTCCACCCGGGACGAGAAGGACCCCTTCTTCGCCCCGAGCGCCGACAAGGTCTACCGGCACCCGACGTTCTACGACATCCCCGACGACGTCCCGCACATCTAGGAGCCGGTGATGAGTGACGACCACGTCTACCTGTCCCTGGCCGAGGGCCACGACGACAGCGACGCCCGCTGGGCCTTCGGCACCGGCTTCGAGGACCCGCTGTACGGCGTCGACACCGCGGTACCCGAGGGCGTCGACGCCGGTCGGCTGGCCGCCGACTGCCTGGCGCTCGGCGACGACGCCCTGGTCCTGGCCCAGCGGCTCGCGGAATGGGTCACCCGCGCGCCCGAGCTGGAGGAGGAGGTGGCGCTCGCCAACATCGGCCTCGACCTGCTCGGCCAGGCCCGCCTGCTGTACGCGCGCGCCGGACAGACCGACGGCACCGGCCGCGGCGAGGACGCCTACGCCTACTTCCGCGACCCGGACGAGTTCCGCAACGTACGCCTGGCCGAACTCCCGGGCGGCGACTTCGCCTTCTCCGTCCTGCGGCTCCTGGTGTTCGCCAGCTGGCGGCTCGCCCACTTCACCGAACTGGCCTCCGCGCCCGACCCGGTGCTCGCCGCGATCGCGGCCAAGGGCGTGAAGGAGCTCGCCTACCACCGGCAGTACGCCGCCGAGTGGGTCGTACGCCTGGGCGACGGCACCGAGGAGTCCCACGCGCGGATGGTCACGGCCCTCGAAGCGCAGGCTCCCTACTGGGAGGACCTGTTCGCCGCCCACGACGTGCGCGACGCGGTGCTGGCCGACCTCCACCAGGTCCTCGACGCGGCCGGACTCCCCATGCCGCATGTCCCGTCGGCGTCCGGTCAGGGCCGCGACGGCGACCACACCGGCCATCTCGCCCCGCTCCTCGCCGAGTTGCAGAGCGTGGCCCGCGCCCACCCGGAGGCGACATGGTGACCGTCCTGGCCGACGCCCGGCGGGCCCGGCACATCGCCGAACAGGTGCCCGACCCGGAACTTCCCATGCTCACCCTCGCCGACCTCGGTGTGCTCCGGGACGTCACCGTCGACCCGGACGGCACGGTGGTCGCCGACCTCACCCCGACCTACTCGGGGTGCCCCGCCATGGCCGAGATGCGCGCCGGGGTCGCCGCCCGCCTGCGGGACGCCGGCTTCCGCCGCGTGGAGATCCGCACCGTCCTCGACCCGCCGTGGACCAGTGACTGGATCACCCCCGAGGGGCGCCGCAAACTCGCCGACCACGGCATCGCACCGCCCACCACCGCGCCCCGGCGTCCCGCGGGTCCCGTCCCCCTGGACCTGACGCCGACCAGGCGCACGGTTGCGTGTCCCCGCTGCGGATCGGCCGCCACCGAGGAGACCTCCCGGTTCGCGGCCACCTCCTGCAAGGCACTGTGGCGCTGCCTCAGCTGCCGGGAGCCGTTCGAGTACGTCAAGGAGATCTGATGGCAGAGCTGACGGCACCGACCGCCGGTGCCCCCGCGACGACAGCACGCCGGCGCCGCCCAGCCTTCCATCCCCTGCGCGTCGCCGCGGTCCAGCCCCTGTGCGAGGACGCCGTGGCGGTCACCTTCGACATCCCCGCGGCCCTGGCGGAGGAGTTCGCCTTCGGCCCCGGCCAGTCGCTCACCCTCCGCCGCGACATCGACGGGCGCGACGAGCGGCGCTCCTACTCGATCTGCTCGCCGGCCGGCGCCCCGCCCCGCATCGGCGTCCGCGAGGTGCCCGGCGGACTTTTCTCCTCCTGGCTGGTCCACGAGGTGCGCCCGGGCGACACCGTCGAGGTGATGGCCCCCACCGGAGCCTTCACCCCCGACCTCACGGTCCCCGGCCACCACGTGCTCATCGCGGCCGGCTCGGGCATCACCCCCATGAGGTCCATCGCCGAGTCGGTCCTGGCCGCCGACGACCGCTCGACGGTGACGCTGTTCTACGGCAACCGCCGCACCGACACCGTGATGTTCGCCGACGAACTGGCCGACCTGAAGGACGAGTACCGCACCCGCTTCCACCTCGCCCACGTCCTCTCGCGCGAACCCCGCGAGGCCGAGCTCCTCTCCGGCCGCCTCGACGGCGCCCGCCTCGGCGCGCTCATCGACGGCCTGGTCGACATCGAGGGCGCCGACCACTGGTGGCTGTGCGGCCCGCACGGCATGGTCCTCGACGCGCAGAAGGTACTCGCCGAACTGGGCGTCCCCGCCCCGCGGATCCACCAGGAGCTCTTCTTCGCCGACGAGCCGATCGAACCCGTCCGGCACGAGGAGGCGGTGGCGACCGGCCCGGCCAGCGAGGTCACCGTCACCCTGGACGGCCGCTCCACCACCGCCCGCCTCCCGCGCGGGCGCACCATCCTCGACTCCGCCGCCCGCATCCGCCCGGACCTGCCCTTCGCCTGCAAGGGAGGAGTGTGCGGGACCTGCCGGGCGCGCATCACGGAGGGCGAGGCCGACATGCGCCGCAACTACGCCCTGGAGCCTGCCGAGGTGGCCGCCGGCTACGTCCTGACCTGCCAGTCCTATCCGGTCTCCGAGTCGCTGACGGTCGACTACGACAGCTGACCGGCCGGCGTGGGCCGCACCGGGCCCGTCACCTGTTCCACCGGCTCGTTGGTCACGCCGGGTGTCGTCAGCGGCCCTGGGCGAGCCGGGCGGCGGGGCACGGAGCCCGCCGCCCCTCGGTACGGCCGCCCGGTCAGGATCCGCCGCGCTCGCGCGGGATCTTCTGGCCGGCCTCGACCGCCACCGGCAGCCGGTTCTCGGCCGGCGGCAGCGGGCAGGTGGCCAGGTCCGTGTAGGCGCACGGCAGGTTCGCCGCGCGGTTGAAGTCCAGGACCACCGTGCCGTCGGCGGCAGGCGGCCCGACGGACAGGACCCGGTTGGCCGCGTAGGTGGTGACCCCGGAGGTCGCGTCGGTGAACAGCACCGTCAGCCCGCCGGGACCGCGCCCCGGGAACGCGGTCAGGGACAGCTGCCGCCCTTCCAGCTCGAACTCGACCCGGCCCGGTGCGTCGTACACGTGCTCAAGGCCCTCCACCGCGGCCCCCACCGTCGTCGGCCGCGGCTCGTCGAAGGGGACGTACCGGCCCGGCACGGCCCACCGCGGATCGGGAGCGTAGGCGGGCGTTCCGGTGAAGGCGGTGCGCAGCGGGGCGTCCGGGTGCCGGGGGCGCACGATGTCGTTCCCGCCGCGCTTGGCGACCTCGATCACGGCGTCGCCCCAGACCGCGTCGACGCCACCGCGCTCGGGAAGCACGCCGAAGGAGTGTTCGCCCCGCACCGGAGTGCCGTCGACGACCAGTTCCTCGCCGTCGTCCAGGGTGACGACGACCCCGCCGGGGCCGGTGCGCCAGGCGCCGGGGGCGTCGGGGAAACGCTGCGGCCGGTCGTCGAGCCAGTGCAGACCGGTGATGGCCAGGAACCCGTGCGGGGCGGAGATCCGGGCCTCCTGGGCGCGGTGCCAGTCCTGCCAGCTCTCGGTGAAGACCTGGAGATCCGTCGTGATGGCCTCAGTCGTCATGCGTCCTCTTTCGTCGGGCGAGGCTCGGCAACAGCCGTGCCAGTCAGAACGGGGACGGGCGAACCGTCATTCCGGTCCACGTGTGACGGCTTCTTGTCAGTCATGTGTCACGGGAGCCACCAGCAGTGCGGCCGAACCGCCGGTCAGCACCGAGACGTCTGCACCGCACATGCTCATGAGTCATCGACCGAATGGTCGGTAGGCTGGACGGCGCGTGCGGACGCTGTCAAGGTCCGCAGGGCAGGAAGAAGCGCGCCGGGAACCCACGCGGTGTCGGCACCCTTGCGGCGGCGTGCGGAACTTGTCACGCTGGTCTTTCAACCGCTTGCTCCAGCTCTCACCACGGCGTTCGCGAGACCGCCGGCCCCGACCAGTCCCGGCTCGATACGTTCGTGCGCGCTGCTCTCCCGCCCCGGCGCTGATGCGCGTACACCGCGTCCGAGCACCACAGCGACCGGCCGGACAGCCGCCGCCTCACCTGTGGAGCACACCATGGACACGAGCGAGGAGGCCGCCCGCGGCCTGACCGACATCCAGGACTTCCTGTACCAGCAGGCCCATCTGCGAGCGGCACGCCGACGCGTCTCGGAATTCGTCGCACGGGAACCGGGGCTGACCCAGGAGCAGAAGTCGGACATCGAGCGCTGGTATCTCCAGGAACAGACCTATGTGGCCCACATGGTGACCGAGCACATCGCCGCCAGCGTCAGCGCCGTGGAGCAGCGGCACCACGCCCGCTTCGGACACTGGCTGCGCGGAACGCTCACCGCGATGCTCCTGATCACCGCGGCGATGGCGGTGTGCGTCACCGTGGTGCTGGTCGGCGCGTCGTAGACCGGCGGAACGGTCGTACGGAAAAGGGGCCCGGCGTGTGCGGCAGGCCCCTTCTCGTCCTACTGCTGCCGGGCGAGCCAGTCGGCGAACCCGACCTCGCCGAGGCGCGCGTCCGGGCCCGGCAGGAGCGTGTCCTCCTGGAGCTCGGCACCCCAGTACGTCGCCTGCGGGTCCGTGACGATCCTGCGGGAGTCGCCCTGGGCGGTGAGTCCCATGCGGATGAACTCCTCCAGCTCGAACACCTCCGGGCCGCCGATCTCCACCACGCCGTTCGCCGGGGCGCCGACCGCCGCGCGTCCCACGCCCGCGGCCACGTCGTCGGAGACCATGGGCTGGATCCTGCCGGCGGGCAGGCGCACGGTGTCGCCCTCGGTGACCCCGTCGGCGAGCCCCTTCGCGAACTCGAAGAACTGGGTCGCGTGGACGATGGTGTAGGGGAGTCCCGACGCCTTGATCAGCTCCTCCTGGGCCTGCTTGGCCCGGAAGTACCCGCTTCCCTGGAGCCGGTCGGTGCCCACCACGGACAGCGCCACATGGTGCCCCACACCGGCCTCGGCCTCCGCCTCGAGGATGTTGGCCGTCGAGGCACGGAAGAAGTCCATGACGGCCTGGTCCTCGAACGAGGGGGAGTTGGACACGTCGACCACGACCGAGGCGCCCTCCAGCGCCTCGGCCAGGCCCTTGCCGGTAAGCGTGTCGACGCCGGTGCTCGGCGCGGCCACGACCGTCTCGTGCCCGTGCTCGCCGAGCCCGCTGACCAGCTTCGAGCCGATGAGCCCGGTGCCACCGATCACTACGACCTTCATGACGGAATTCCTCTCGGGATCTCTCTGGTGCTTCCACTCGAAGAGACCGGGCAGCCTCCTCGCGTGTGACACCCGGTCCGAGAAGCCGGGAGAACGGGAGCCTCAGCCGTCCAGCGACGCCACATAGGGAGCCAGCTTGGCGGGGTTCAGTACCCACAGGAGGCGTTCGATGCCGCGCTCCGAGACATCGGCGGACAGCAGGGCCACCGCCGTCCCCGAGGCCGAGACCAGGACGGCCGGCCTGCCGTTGGCCTCGACCCAGCGCACCTGGGACTGCGGCCAGAAGCGCGGCGCGAAGGCGGCCAGGTACCGGGAGACGTGCGGCCGCCCGAACACCGGGATCTTCGACGCCCCGCGGATACCGCCACCGTCGGCGTAGCTGACCACGTCCTCGGTGAGGATCTCCTCCAGCACCGGCAGGTCACCGTTCTGCGCCGCGGCGAGAAACACCTCGAGAAAGCGCCGGTGCTCGGCCGGGCCGACCGGCTCCCTGCGCTCCGCCGCCAGCCGCTTGCGGGCCCGGCTCACCAGCTGGCGGGCGTTGGCCTCGCTCGTCTCCACGATGTCCGCGATCCGCCGGTACGTGTAGTCGAACGCCTCCCGCAGCACGTACGCGGCCCGCTCCACCGGGTTGAGCTTCTCCAGCAGGAAGAGGACCGCCATGTCGAGCGCCTCCGCGCGCTCCGCGCCCAGCTGCGGATCCCCGCTCGTGTCGACGGGCTCGGGCAGCCACGGGCCGACGTACGACTCCCGGCGCACCCGGGCCGACTGGGTGAAGTTGATCGCCAGCCTGGCGGTCACCGTGGCCAGGAACGCGGCCGGCTCACGGACCTCGGCACGGTCGGTGTTCTGCCACCGCACCCAGGCCTCCTGGACGACGTCCTCGGCCTCCACGGCGCTGCCGATCACGCGGTAGGCGATGCCGAAGAGCTGCGGCCGCGCCGCGATGAACTCCTTCGTCGCCCGGTCGAGGGGGTCGGCGTGGTCACCGGCGCGCATTGCTGTCCTCCAGGGTCGGACCAGCATGCTACAAGCCGTCCCGGCCCCGGCCGGCGCACGGCCGCCGGGGTGTCGCAGGCCTCCCGGAGGCCAAGGGCAGGGCGGCGCTCGGTAAAGGAGCGGGCAGATGTCGGTCATGTCGGCCTGATGCCTGACGGGTGGCGGCCAGGTGGTCATGTGGTGTTCATGTGGCAGCAGTTGGGCTGGGACAGGGTGCGGTCGTTGTCTGCTCAGCTGCAAGTCGGGAGGGCGTCATGACCACACACACAGACTCCACAGAGGACAGATCCGAGGGGGGCCCGGAGGGACTCAGCCGTCGTCACGCGCTGGGCCTGCTGGGGACCGCGGGGGCGGGCGCCGCCGCCACCGGCCTGCTGGGGGCGGGTACGGCACAGGCCGCACCGCTCGCCGCTCCGGCCTTCCACCTCACCGCGGACTCCTCCGGCGCGCCCCCCGTCCAGGGCCTGCACCTGACCTTCGGGGCGGACCCGCGCACCCAGATGACGGTGTCGTGGATCACGGACCGTCCGGTGACCAAGCCCGTCGTGCGCTACGGCACCCTGGAGCACGGCTTCGGCTCCAGCAAGAAGGCGCAGACCGTCACCTACGTCGACGGCACCTCCAACCGCACCGTCTACGTCCACCACGCCCTGCTGAAGGGGCTCGCCCCGGACACGGACTACCTCTACCTCGCCACGCACGAGGGGGCGACCCCCGACAGCGGTACGTTCCGCACGGCTCCGCAGGGCCGCCGGCCGGTCACCTTCACCAGCTTCGGCGACCAGTCCGCCCCGCAGGTCACCTGGGCGGCCGACGGCACCGTCGGCCTGGACGCCAACTCCACGCCCGCGACGAAGGACATCGTCACCGGCATCGAGCAGGTCGCCCCGCTGTTCCACCTGCTCAACGGCGACCTCTGCTACGCCAACCTGGACGTCGACCGGGTGCGCACCTGGAACAACTTCTTCACCAACAACACCCGTTCGGCGCGCTTCCGGCCCTGGATGCCGGCGGCCGGCAACCACGAGATCGAGAAGGCCAACGGCCCGCTCGGCCTCGGCGCCTTCCAGACGTACTTCTCGCTGCCCTCCACCGAGACCGACGCCGAACTCGCCAACCTGTGGTACGCGTTCACCGCCGGGTCGGTGCGGGTCATCGTGCTCCAGAACGACGACAACTGCCTCCAGGACGGCGGCGACGTCTACATCAGCGGCTACTCGGGGGGCCGCCAGCTCGCCTTCCTGGAGAAGGAACTGAAGGCGGCCCGCGCCTCCAAGGACGTCGACTGGGTGGTCGTGGCCATGCACCAGGTCATGGTCAGCTCCTCCGACGCCAACGGCGCCGACCTGGGCCTGCGCGAGAAGTACGGCCCGCTGTTCGACCGCTACGGCGTCGACCTGGTGCTCTGCGGCCACGAGCACAACTACGAGCGTTCGCTGGCCGTGCGCGGCGTCGTGAACGGCAGCGAGACGCTCACGCCCAACCCGGTCTCCCAGGCCACCGACGACATCGACGCCAACCTGGGCACCGTGCACATGATCCTCGGCGGCGGCGGTGTCTCGGGCACCACGAACCAGAAGTTCTTCAACGACGGCACCGGCAAGGTGATCACCGCCGTCTCCTCCACCGCCGGTTCGAACGGCAAGCGCACCTCCACCTACGTCCAGGAGAAGGCGGTGTGGGTGGGTGTCCGGGACGTCGAACACCCCTACGGCTTCGCCGCCTTCACCGTCGACCCCGGCCGGCACCCCGGTGACACCACCCGGATGCACGTCACGTACTACAACGTGAACAAGCCGAACGGCGAGCTGTCGGTCTTCGAGACCTTCAGCCTGCACCGCAAGCGCTCCGACGGCCACGCCGGCTGATCGAGCGACGGCTGGAGACGCGGGCCGTGGGGCAACC
>NZ_JBSHBL010000128.1:0-21669 GCF_053611985.1 Streptomyces sp. NPDC054770 | reverse complement strand
CGCGCCGGAGGCCGAACCCACCGCCGAGGCCGAGGCCACCCCGGAACCGGCCGCCGAGACGGCTGCCGAACCCACCCCTGAGGCCGAGGCCACCCCGGAACCGGTAGCCGAGACGGCAGCCGAACCGACCCCCGAGCCGGAGGCCGAGGCCATGCCGGAACCGGCGGCCGAACCCGAACCCGAACCCGAGCCTGCGTCGGAGCCGGTCGCCGAGGCGGTCGTCGAGCCGGAGGCCGAAGTGGCCGCGGCGGCCGAACCCGAGGCCGAGCCGGTAGCCGAAACCGTCACGGAACCCGCGCCCGCATCCGCGTCCGCACCCGACACCACCCCCGACACGACCCCGGAACCCGCCCCCGAGCCCGCCTCCGAGCCCGCTCCCGAGTCGGTCGAGGCGGCAGCCGAGGATGTCGTCCCGGAAGCCGTCGCAGCCGCCGACGGCGAATCCGCCCCACAGGGGCCACCCGCACCCGACCACGAAACCGTCACGGGTGGTGCGGGTGGGAACACAGAGGCCGACGGCGAAGCCGAGGCCGCGCTCGCCAAGGCCGGCCTCACCGGCACCCACGCCGCCACCTACCTCGTCCTCGACCGCTCCGCGAGCATGCGCACGTACTACAAGGACGGCTCCGCCGCGGCCCTCGCCGACCAGACCCTCGCGCTCGCCACCCGCCTCACCCCGGACGGCGAGACCCCCTCCGTCCACGTCGTCTTCTTCTCCACCGAGGTCGACGGCACCACCGACCTCACCGCCGCCTCCGCCGAGAACGCGATCGACGAGGCGCACGCGGGCCTGGGCCGCATGGGCCGTACCAGCTACCACGCCGCCGTAGAGGCCGTACTCGCGCACTACGACAAGAACGTCGCGCCCGGGACCCCCGGCGCCCCCGCCCTGGTCGTCTTCCAGACCGACGGCGCCCCGGACGCCAAGACCCCGGCGACCCAGTCCCTCACGGACGCCGCGAAGTCCCACCCCTCGGTCTTCTTCTCCTTCGTCGCGTTCGGCGAGCACGAGAACAAGGCCTTCGACTACCTCCGCAAGCTGAAGACCGACAACACGGCCTTCTTCCACGCGGGCCCGACCCCCCTGGAGCTCACGGACGCCGAGCTCTACGACGGCATCCTGATCGACTGGCGCCCGTAACGGCCGCGGCCGTACGCAGTGCACCCCGGGGGGTGGACCGGAAGCTGCCGGTCCACCCCCCGAAACGTGTGTGAGTCGATCTCCACGGGCCAAGTAGGATTTCGACTTATGGCGGCCACTGGATCCGAGAAGCAGGGTGGAAAGGCGTACTACGTCACCACCCCCATTTATTACGTCAACGACGCTCCTCACCTGGGCCACGCCTACACGACCGTCGCAGGCGACGTGCTCTCCCGCTGGCACCGTCAGCGCGGCGAGAAGGTGTGGTTCCTCACCGGCACGGACGAGCACGGTCAGAAGATCATGCGCACGGCCGAGGCCAACGGGGTCACCCCGCAGGCCTGGGCCGACAAGCTCGTCACGGACGCCTGGAAGCCCCTGTGGGAGCACCTCGAGATCGCGAACGACGATTTCATCCGCACCACGCAGAAGCGGCACACGGACCGCGTCCAGGAGTTCGTCCAGGACCTGTACGACAAGGACGAGATCTACAAGGGCGGCTACGAAGGCCCGTACTGCGTCGGCTGCGAGGAGTACAAGCTCCCCGGTGAGCTCCTCGACGGCGAAGGCGAGTTCGCGGGCCAGAAGCTGTGCCCGATCCACAAGACGCCCGTGGAGATCCTCAGCGAGGAGAACTACTTCTTCAAGCTGAGCCAGTACGGGGACAAGCTCCTCGCCCTCTACGAGGAGAACCCGGACTTCATCCAGCCCGAATCGGCGCGCAACGAGGTCGTGAACTTCGTCCGCCAGGGCCTGCAGGACCTCTCCATCTCCCGCTCGACCTTCGACTGGGGCATCCCGATCCCGTGGGATGCGAAGCACGTGATCTACGTGTGGGTCGACGCGCTGCTGAACTACGCCACGGCGGTCGGTTACAACGAGAACCAGGCGAAGTTCGAGGACACCTTCCCGGCCGATGTGCACCTCGTCGGCAAGGACATCCTGCGCTTCCACGCGGTGATCTGGCCGGCCATGCTGATGGCCCAGGGCCTCCCCCTGCCGGGCAGGATCGCCGCGAACGGCTGGCTGATGGTCGGCGGCGAGAAGATGTCGAAGTCGAACCTGACCGGCATCAAGCCGCAGGACCTCACCTCGCACTTCGGCGTGGACGCGTACCGCTGGTACTTCCTGCGCGCGATCGCCTTCGGGCAGGACGGCTCGTTCTCCTGGGAGGACTTCTCCGCCCGCTACACCAGCGAGCTGGCGAACGACTACGGCAACCTCGCCTCCCGTGTAGCGGCCATGGTCGGCAAGTACTTCGACGGCCGGCTGCCCGCCTCGACGGCTGACGGCGAGGCCGAGCAGGCCGTCCGGGACGGCCTGGCGAAGGCCGTCGCCGAGGCCGACCGCCGTATCGGGGACGAGCTGGACTTCCAGGGCGGCATCCTGGCCGTCTTCGACTTCGTCAAGCAGGTCAACGGCTACCTCACGGAGCAGCAGCCGTGGAAGGTGGCCAAGGACGACTCCGCCGAGGGCAGGGCCCGTCTCGCGACGATCCTCTACACCGCCGCGGAGTCGCTCCGCGCGGTCGCGGTACTCCTGAACCCGGTCATGCCGGACACCTCCCAGAAGCTCTGGGACTCCCTGGGCGCGGAGCCGGTCCTCGGCACTCTCGCGGACCAGAAGGTCCAGGAGGCGGGCGCCTGGGGCAAGCTGCCGGCCGGTTCGCTCGTCACCAAGGGAGCGGTTCTCTTCCCCCGCCTGGAAGAGAAGCCGACCGCGTAACGCACGCATCCAAGGCACCACCGAAGGCCCGGCAGGAGGACTCTCCCCGCCGGGCCTTCGGCATGCGGACCGTGTGGGCCATGTGGGCCGCGCGTGACGTGTGGTAAGTCTCAGGCAAGAGACCGATCAGTCTCTTACTGTCCCTTCACTCTGCATTTACCTCCGGGATATCGTGCCGTCCGTGAAACGAATCCTGATCCGTTCCGGGAAGAGCCCGTTCCGTGTCGCCACTCCGGCGGAGTTCATCCACCAGGACCTGATCGGGACCAACACCGGGAACCTGCTCTTCAGCGACTCGGCCCACAAGATGCTGACCACCCCGGACACCGACGTGACGTCCAACGGCATCCGCACCGACCCCTCGGCCCGCCGTGCCGCGGAGATCAACGAGCAGTACGACGTCTTCGTCGTCCCGCTCGCCAACGCCTTCCGCCCGGCCTTCCAGGCCTCCCTGGACCGGCTCTCGACGCTCATCGAGCAGCTCACCATCCCGGTCGTGGTGTTCGGCGTCGGCGCCCAGGCCCCGGCGGACTACGACACCACGTGGCTGAACCCCATGGCGGACTCCGTCCGCCGCTTCGTACGAGCGGTCCTGGACCGCTCGGCCTCCATCGGCGTACGCGGCGAGCTGACCTCCGACTACCTCAGGAGCCTCGGCTTCCACGACGTGGACATCATCGGCTGCCCGTCGATGTTCCTGTACGGCGACACCTTCCCGGAGATCCGGGCCACGGAGCTGGGCACCGCCTCGCGCATCGCCCTCAACCTGTCGCCGGACGCGATACCCGTCGGCGACATATCGGGCATCGCCCGGCACGCGTGGGAGCGCTACCCCGACCTCGTCTACTACGCGCAGAACACCGTCGACGCGGAACTGCTGCTGTGGGGCGACACCTCGCCGGAGTCCGGGCACACGGACCCGTTCCCGCTCCAGCTCAGCCACGCGCTGCTCCAGGAGAACAAGGTCCGCATGCCGCTGGACCCGGCCACCTGGATCGACGAACTGCGCGGCTTCGACTTCGCCTACGGCACCCGTATCCACGGCAACGTCGCCGCCCTGCTGGCCGGCACCCCGAGCGTCGTCCTCACCCACGACTCCCGCACCCTCGAACTGTGCCGCTACTTCGACATCCCGCACCGCTCGCTCACCGAACTGGACGCCGGTACCGACCCGCGTGACCTGTACGAGGACGCCGACTTCTCCGCCATGGTCAAGGGGCACGGCGAGCGCTTCGAGCGCATGATCGCCTTCCTCGACCGCAACGACCTCCGGAACACCTACACCCACGGCGACGGCGGTGCCGCCTTCGACGCCCGGCTGGCCGCCCTCGACCTGCCCGCGTCGATGCCGGTCTGGGACGGCGGGGACGACGGCCAGATGCGGTACCGGATCAGCCGGCTCCGCGAGCGGATCACCGCGGCCGACGCCAAGGCCGCCCGGCACGCCAAGGAGAACAAGGAGCTGCGCACCCGGCTGACCACCGTCGAGAAGCGCGCGACCGAGACGACCCGCCAGGTGGACGCCCTCCGCAAGGAACTGACCGCCGCCGTCCAGCAGCTGTCCGCGGTGGAGCGCCAGGTCACCGGCATCGACAAGCGGGTCCTGGTCCGCATCGGCCCGGCCCTGCGCCGCCGCATGCGCCAGTCGAAGTCCAGGTCCGCGCAGGACTGAGCTCCCCGTCAACTCACAAGACCCAGCACCAGCGCCCCGCCCACCGGCGCGGCGTACGCCAGCGGGAACGGGATGTGCGAGTACCACTTCGCCCGGGCCACGGTGATCGCGGCCCCGGCGAAGCAGACCAGCAGCCCCACCGCCGCCAGCACCCCGACCACCGGCACGAACAGCCCGGCCAGCAGGGCCGCGAGAACGGTGACGGCGTCGTAGGCAATACGCATGAGAGGCTCCGATCAAGGCCGTTCGGTTGTCGGACACCTCTCTGACGCGCACGCCGCCGACTGTGTGACAGCCGGCGCGGAGAATTTCTCAGCTCACGGTCAGCACACCAGTCCCCGCCGTCTTCGCCAGCTCCGCCGGCAGGTTCTTGGCGCTGGTCTCCAGGCCCGCCGTCAGGGTCGGTGTCCAGTTCACGGTCGTCTTGATCTTCTTCGAGTTGGCGGCGTTGTAGGCGGCGACGAGGTCGGTCGTCGTGCCGTTGACGAGGTTGCCGCTGCCCGCGATCGAGCCGGTGCCGTCGCCGCTGAGGAGCTTGGAGACCTTGATGGAGCTCGGCACGGTCCAGTAGTTGTTCTGGGCCACGACCTGGGCCTTGGCGCGTGAGTTGATGCTGTACTGCAGCGCGTAGCCGTTGAGGGGCGTGACGTCGTAGACGTTGTTGTAGAGGTGCACCTGGCCGACGCGGGTGAGCGGGGCGCGCTGGACGACGCCCTTCCAGAGGTTGTGGTGGAGGGTGACGCGCAGCTTGCCGCTCGGCTCGCTGTCGCTGCTGCCGATCAGCATCGTCTTGTCGTGGCTGGTGAACTGGTTCTGCTCGACGGTCACCAGGTCCGAGCTCTTGGTGATGTCGAGTTCGCCGTCGTGGACCTGGTACTCGCGGCCGTAGTACTTCGGGTTGGTGCTGTCGAAGTGCCCTGCGTCGGTGAACGTGTTGTGGTCCGCCCAGACGTGCGTGGCGCCGCGCAGCGTCACCGAGTCGTACTCGGAGTTCCAGTTGCCGTCGTCGCCGTCGGTCGGGTCCCACTGCGGGAAGCAGTCCTCGGTGTCGGAGAACGTCAGGTTGCGGACGATGACGTTGTCGACCTGCTGGATCTGGAGCATGCCGCCGGTGATGCCGGCCTTGGTGCCGGGGACACCGACGATCGTGGTGTTGGCGGGCACCCTGAAGACGACGTTCGCGGCCTGCTTCTTCTGCGCGGCGGCCCGCGCCGTCTCCTGGCTCCCGGAGGGCAGCTTGGAGCGCCCGTACGTCGAGGGGTCGAACGCCTTCAGATAGGCGCTCAGCGAGTAGCCCGTGCCGGCTGCGTAGTCGGCGCAGGTCAGCTTCTTGCCGCTGCCGTCGGTGTTGGCGTCGATGGTGCCCTTGACCTTGATGATCCGCGGGGTGGTGTCGCTCACCGAGCCCAGCGCCTTCACCAGCTGGGCGCGGGTGGCGACCGTGAAGGTGTGCGCGGCGTCCGCCTTCGCGCCGCCGGTCGTACCGGAACCGGACGACGCCCAGCCGTCCTTGGCGGCGAGCGTCTGGTGGTAGAGGTCGACGGCCGACGTGGCGTTCGCGCTCAGCACGAGCGCACCGGCACCGACCCCGGCGGCCACGACAGCGGCTGAGACGACGAGGGCACGGCGCTTGCGAAGAGACCGGCGGTGAGAGGCAGAGGCCACGGAGGAGTCCTTAGGTATTTCCGAAGTGCTGGAAACGGCCCGCCGGGGGCGGGCTTCACTCCTCTGTGGTTGTGGAGATCGAAAAGGTTGCCGTAAATGTTTCTGCGGGGTGGTGCCCATCCCGGGAGCGGGCGGCGAAAGTTGACGCAGGCAGCCGTCCCCCGGCCGGACAGCCCGGTGGGGGGACACCGGCCCGCCCCGAATACCTCATGTCCACAACACATCCGTATGGTTTCGCCATGGCACCTGAGCTCATCCCGATCGCCTACGAGCCCCACGGCCGTACCGAGGCCATCGGTCACTACACCGGCGGGCAGTTCCTGGCGTCGGTCACCTACGCGTTCCCCGAGGGGTTCCGGCTCGACGAGGGCTGGGAGGAGCAGAAGCGGCTCTACTCGGTGCTGCATCTCTTCGACGCCGAGGGGCACTACCGCGACTCGGAGATCTGGTGCGCGGGCAGCTGGGCCGAGCAGCAGCGCGATCCGGACGGCGCCAGGTCGGTGCTGGCCCGTGCCCGCGCGCACATGGCGAACATGCTGCGCAGCCTGCCGAGGCGGACGTACACCGACATCGCGATACGCCCCTTCCAGCTCGTCGTGGACGGCGTGTTCTTCGGGCTGGTGGCGAAGGAGGACGACGACGGGGGATGGGCCGAGCTCTACCCGGACCACCTGGGCTTCGGTGAGCCCTGGGACGGCCGGTACGACACCTGACAGTCGGGGAATCCAGGGGGGTTACTCATGCACAGATGGGGTGCGGCCGCGTTCGTGGCCGCCTCTCTGGTCGGCGGCGTCCTGCTGCCGGCCGTACCGGCCGGCGCCGTACACGGCGCCGTGCCCGGCGACTTCAACGGCGACGGCTACCGCGACGCGGTCCTGCCCGCGCCGGGCGCGAACGTGTCCGGCAAGGAGGGCGCGGGCGCGGTCGTCGTGCTGTACGGCTCCGCCTCGGGGCTGTCGACGAGCCGCCGTAAGACCATCACCCAGAACACCGCCGGCGTGCCGGGCGCCGTCGAGGCCGGCGACGCCTTCGGTGCCGCCACCGCCACGGCCGACCTGAACCGGGACGGCTACGCCGACCTGGTGGTCGGGACGCCGTACGAGGACACCTCGAAGGGCACCGACTCCGGTGCGGTGACGGTGCTCTGGGGCAGCAGGAGCGGGCTGACGAGCGGGACCGACCTGCCGTCGCCGTCGTCCTCCCCGTGGCACTACGGCCAGGACGTCGCCGCGCTCGGCCTGGGCGCCGGGGCGAAGACGCGGGTGGTGGTCGCCGGAGGAGACGCGACCGTGAACTTCGGCGGACCGTTCAGCCGGACGGGCAAGTTCGGATCCGCCGTGTACGACGACGACACGGCGTCCCCCCTGTCCGTCGCGCTCGGGGACCTCAACGGCGACGGCGTGCCCGACCCGGCCTCGACCACGGACCGGCTGAGCGACCTGAGCGGCGGCGAGGTCTACACGAACCCGGCCTACGGCGATGCGCTCAAGGGCAACGGCCTCATCGTGGCCTCCGGCGACGTCAACGGCGACGGATACGCCGACCTCGTGGCCGGCGACCCGGACGAGCCGGAGAAGGCGGGCGCGGACGGCGCGACGGGCGGCCGGGTCCTGGTCTGGTACGGCTCCGCCGCGGGCGTCACGACGGCCACGACGCCCGTCCAGATCACGCAGAACACCGCCGGTGTTCCCGGCGCGAGCGAGAAGGGCGACAACTTCGGCGGGTCCCTGGCGGTGGCCGACCTCAACCGGGACGGCCTCGCGGACATCGTGATCGGATCTCCGTTCGAGGACCTGGCCAAGAGCCGGGCGGGTCAGGTGACCGTGGTCCCCGGCCGCCGCAGCGGCGCCCTCGGCACCGGCTCGTACTCCTTCTCCCAGGACACTGCGGGCGTCCCCGGTGCCTCCGAGACCGACGACTTCTTCGGTGCGACGGTCTCGGTCGGGGACATCGACAAGGACGGCAGGCCGGAGCTGTTCGTCGGCGCGGCGCACGAGAACAACTCCACCGGAGCCGTCTGGGTCTTTCCCGGCGGCTCCACCGGGCCGACGGCCACGGGCAGCCGCGTCATCACGCCGAACGCCGTCGGCCTCACCCAGCAGTGGGGCACCACGCTGGGCGGCGACGGACTGCTCTCGGTGATCTGAACCCGTAGCGGGCGCCCGGGGTCCTCCTTACGGGGTCCCGGGCGCCCGCGTCACGGATGTCAGCCGTTGTTGGTCTCGTCCGGTTCGACGCCCAGGGTCAGATGGGCGCGGACGCCGCGGGCGATGTGGTGGTGGTTGTACTTCAGGTAGAGGAGGCCGCCCTCGTGCCCGTTGTCCGGGTAGATGCCGTCCTCGTCGAGGGTGGTGCGGGTGGTGGTGTTGCTCGCGTACGGCTCCACCCCGGCCGACAGCAGGACCGACCTCTCGTCGAAGAAGAGCTGGCCCGTGTGGCAGGTGTGGCCGCCCTCGTACCCGGCGTCCGTCCACTCGCCGTCCACGTGCACCTTGACGTGGATGTGGACGCACCGGCCCTGGTACCAGCCGGGAAAGACGGTCTTGAAGGTGACCTGCCCATGCCGGTCCGTGTGCCAGGTGCCGCGCAGGTAGCGGGTGTCGTCGGTCGGCTCCTGGTGGCCGCCGCCACCGCCGGGCGGAGGGCCGGTGGGTGCGCCGGTCGGGGCGTCGGTGGGTGCGCCGCTCGGCGGGGGGCCGGTCGGCGGGGTGCCGCCACCGCCGCTGCCCGAGGACTCGTACCCCGAGTAGACGCCCGAGGCGTTGCAGTGCCAGATGTCCACGGCCGCGTTCCTGAGCGGCTTGCAGGTCTCCGCGTCGATCACCTTGAGGGTGAGCAGCAGGGGGATGCCCGCCTGGTCCTCGGTGACGTTCTGGCGGAGCTTGTCGGCGTCGATGTAGTAGGGGCCCTCGACCAGTTCGGAGGTGAGCGTGTAGCAGGCGCCCTCCGAGGCCGATGGCGAGGCCGGCGGCGAGGCCTCGGCTCTGGCGCCGGTCGCCGCGGCGGTGGCGCCGTCGGTCGCCGCGAAGGCGCTCCCTACGCCCACCGCGGTCACGGCCACGCTGCCCGCCGCCAGGACCGTACGGCGGGCCAACTTCCTTCTCTCTTCGGGGGATTGGGCATCTGTGGGGGTGTGGGTGTCTGTCATGGTCAGGGACCGTAGACAAGGCCGAACCGGTGCGAACATCGGAGCGAGCTGTGAATGCGCGGTGCGCAAGCGAAAGGCTCGAAACCGACGCCGGTTTCGAGCCTTTCCTTCAGCTGTGCTGTTTCTGCGTGCCTGCTTACTGCGTACCTGTGTGCCTGTGTGCCTTACTTCGGCTGCGGCTTCCGGATGGAGATGTTCAGCTCGCGCAGGCGGGTCTCCTCCAGCTCGGTCGGCGCGCCCATCATCAGGTCCTGGGCGTTGCCGTTGAGCGGGAAGGCGATGGTCTCGCGGATGTTGGGCTCGTCGGCGAGGAGCATCACGATGCGGTCCACGCCCGGGGCGATGCCGCCGTGCGGCGGGGCGCCGAAGCGGAACGCGCGCAGCATGCCGGCGAACTCGCGCTCGACGGTCTCCTCGTCGTAGCCCGCGATACCGAACGCCTTGAGCATGATGTCGGGCTCGTGGTTCCGGATGGCACCGGAGGACAGCTCGACGCCGTTGCAGACGATGTCGTACTGCCAGGCCAGGATGTCCAGCGGGTCCTGGGTCTCCAGGGCATCCATGCCGCCCTGGGGCATCGAGAACGGGTTGTGCGAGAAGTCGATCTTCCCGGTGTCCTCGTCCTTCTCGAACATCGGGAAGTCGACGATCCAGCAGAACCGGAAGACGTTCTCCTCGAAGTGCCCGGCGCGCTTGGCGGCCTCGACCCGGACGGCGCCCATGATCTTGGAGACCTCGTCGAACTCGCCCGCGCCGAAGAAGACGGCGTGCCCGGCGGCCAGCTGGAGCCGCTTGGTGAGCTCGGCGACGTTCTCCTCGGTGAGGAACTTGGCGATCGGGCCGGACAGCGAGCCGTCCTCGGCGACGCGGACCCAGGCCAGGCCCTTGGCGCCCTGCGAGACCGCGTAGTCGCCGAGCTGGTCGAAGAACTTGCGGGGCTGCGCGGAGACGTCCGGCACCGGGAGCGCGCGCACGTGCTTGCCGGCGAAGGCCTTGAACTCCGAGCCCTCGAAGATGTCGGTGATGTCGACGAGCTCCAGCTGGGCCCGGAGGTCCGGCTTGTCGGAGCCGTACTTCAGCATCGCCTCACGGAACGGGATCCGCGGGAAGGGGGACGTCACGTGACGACCGTTGCCGAACTCCTCGAAGAGCTCGGTCATCAGCTGCTCGATGGGGCGGAAGACGTCCTCCTGCTCGACGAAGCTCATCTCGACGTCGAGCTGGTAGAACTCGCCGGGCGAGCGGTCGGCGCGGGCGTCCTCGTCGCGGAAGCAGGGCGCGATCTGGAAGTAGCGGTCGAAGCCGGAGATCATCAGCAGCTGCTTGAACTGCTGCGGGGCCTGCGGCAGGGCGTAGAACTTGCCCGGGTTCAGGCGGGACGGGACGACGAAGTCACGCGCGCCCTCGGGCGAGGTCGCGGTGAGGATCGGCGTCGCCATCTCGTTGAAGCCGAGGGCGACCATCTTGTGGCGGATGGCCGAGATCACGGCCGTACGCAGCATGATGTTGCGGTGCATGCGCTCGCGGCGCAGGTCCAGGAAGCGGTACTCCAGGCGCCGCTCCTCGTTGACCCCGTCCTCGGTGTTGATCGTGAACGGCAGCGGGGCGGCCGCGCCGAGCAGCTCGACCTCGCCGACCTCGACCTCGACCTCGCCGGTGGGCAGGTCGGCGTTGATGTTCTCGGTTCCACGTGAAACAACGCGGCCGTCGACGCGGACCGTGGACTCCTTGGAGAGCTTGTCCAGTGCCTCGTACGCCGGGGTGCCGGGGCGGGCGACGAGCTGCGTGATGCCGTAGTGGTCGCGCAGATCGATGAAGAGGATGCCGCCCAGGTCGCGCCGATTGTGCAGCCAGCCGCTCAGCCGGACGTCGGTGCCGACGTCAGAGGCGCGGAGCTGGCCGCAGGTGTGGGACCTGTACCGATGCATCGTCGGGTGTTCCTCTTCTTCGGGTTCTGCCGAGGTGCTCTCCTCGACCGGGACGGGCCACGGGGCCCGGACCCATCAAGGGTACCGGGCACGCGTAGATCGGCTCCCCACCATTAATGCGGCCCTGAAACAGTGGCACTCTGCGATCTCATCTTCTTAAAGTGGGGCAATGCGAACTGGCGAGCCCCTGCCCGCCGTGGAGGACGTCCTCGCCGCCCTCGCGACCGGGCTGTGGCACTGGGACACCGCCACCGGGCTGGTCACCGCGGACGCGGAGGCGGCCCGGCTCATCGGGCTGCCGGCCGAGGCGTCCGTCCTGTCGGAGGCCCTGGTCCGGTCCCGTTTCCACCCCGTGGACTGGAACGAGAACACCAGCATCACCCGGCTGGCCGCGGTCGAGGGGACCCTTGCCGAGGTGCGGCTGCGGGTCATGGACGAGCGGGGCCGGCTGATCCGTACCGTGCGCAGCCGTTTCCGGCCGGTGTACGACTCGGAGGAGCGCGTGTACCGGGTGACCGGCACCCTCCAGGAGGTCACCGAGCCGTCCCCCGGCACCGCCGCCCAGCACCCGGTCACCGGTGACTGGCGGCGCTCCCGGGAGGCGTTCCTGCTGGACGCGGGCCGGGCGCTGGCCGAGGCGCGGTCCACCGAGGAGGTGCTGCGGGTCGCCGGGGGCCTGTCGATGCCCGGGTTCTCCCCCGACGGGCTGGCCGTCTTCGGGGTCAAGGGCGACCGGCTGATCATGATCGGCCACCACGGTCAGCACATCGACGAGGACAGCCCCTTCACCAGCATGCCGCTGGAGACCGACTACCCGGCGGCCGAGGTGGTGCGGACCGGCCGGGCCGTCTACCTCTCCTCCGCCGAGCAGTACAAGTCCCGCTACCCGGTGACCTGGCCGCTCGCCGAGCGCTTCGGCCGCCGGTCCTGGGCCTTCCTGCCGCTGACGGTGGCCGGACGGACCATGGGCGCCTGGATGGCGGGCTTCGCCTACCCGGTGTCGTTCACCCCCGACGAGCGGTCCGTGCTCACCACGGTGGCCCGGATGCTGGCGCAGGCCCTGTCCCGGGCCGGGATCGCCGACTCGGAGCGGGAGCTGACGGACGGCCTCCAGCGCTCCATGCTGCCGACGCTGGGCCCCGCGATACCCGGCATGGACTCGGCCGCCCGCTACATTCCGACCGGCGGCGGGCTCCAGGTCGGCGGTGACTGGTACGACATCATCCCACTGCCGTCCGGCCGGCACGCCCTGGTCATCGGCGACGTCCAGGGCCATGACGTACGGGCCGCGGGCCTGATGGGCCAGCTGCGGATCGCACTGCGCGCCTACGCCTCCGAGGGGCACCGGCCGGACGCGGTGCTCACCCGGGCCTCCCGTTTCCTGCACGGGATCACCTACGACGAGGACGATGCCGACCTGCGCTTCGCGACCTGCCTGTACGTCGAGGCGGATCCGGCGACCGGGGTGCTGGAGATCGCCCGTGCGGGCCATCTCGACCCGACCATCCGGATGACCGACGGCACGGTGCTCAGGCGGCCGACGGCGGGCGGGCTGCCGCTCGGCATCGACCCGGACGCCGACTATCCGACGACGCGGTTCGCCCTGGAACCCGGCGAGACCATGATGATCTGCACCGACGGTCTGATCGAGACCGGCGGCCACGACATCGAGAGCGGCTGGCAGCGGATCCGCACGATCATGGAGGAGCACGACGGCGACCTGGAGAAGCTGGCCGACGGCCTGGTCCAGGCCGTGCACGGGCCGTCCTCCCACCACACCACCGGGCCGCTGGCCGACCGCCGCGAGGACGACATAGCGGTGCTGCTGCTGTCCCGGCCGGGCACCGGCCGCGGCGAGGAGCCCCTGGCGGTACGGCCGCGGATGCGCCGCACCCTGCTGTCGGTGGCCCAGGCCGAGCCCGAGCGGGTCGCCGAGGCCCGCCAGCACGTGCGCGAGCTGCTGCACGACTGGGGCTCGCCCGACCAGGTCGACTCGGCGGTCCTGCTGGTCTCCGAGATGCTCACGAACGTCCTCGTGCACACCGACGCGGACGCGCTGCTGCTCGCCGAGGTCTCCGGCCAGGCCCCCGAGCGCTGCCTGCGGGTCGAGGTCACGGACGCCGGTGACGACCTCCCGCACAAGCGCCGCCCCGGCGAACTGGCCTCCTCCGGCCGCGGCCTGGTCCTGATCGAGATCCTCGCGGACGCCTGGGGCGTCGACCCGCGCGGACAGGGCAAGAGCATCTGGTTCGAGCTGTACGAGACCGCCAAGCCCTAGTCGGGCGTGTACCGGGCGCGCAGTTCGTGTACGACCCCGAAGGCGGCGGCGGTGAGCGGTACGGCCAGCAGCATGCCCAGGATCCCGGCGACCGAGGCGCCGCCGGTGATGGCCAGCATGACCACCGCCGGGTGCATCTGCATGGTGCGGCTCTGGATCATGGGCTGCAGCACGTGCCCCTCCAGCACCTGCACGGCGAGGACGACACCCAGCGCCCACAGGGCGATGACGAAGCCGCGGTCGGCGAGGGCGACCAGGACGGCGACGGCGCCGGAGATGAAGGCGCCGAGGTAGGGGATGTAGGCGCCGACGAGGACGAGAGCGCCGAGTCCGACGGCTCCCGGTACGCGGAGGACCAGCAGGCCGACGGTGATGCAGACGGCGTCGATGAACGCGATGACGGTGGTGCCGCGCATGAAGCCCTCGATGCCCTCGAAGGCACGGCGGGCCATGGCCTCGACCATGTCGGCGCTGGAGCCGGGCGCGACCGCCCGGATGGCGCCGACGACCCGGTCGGAGTCGCGCAGGAAGAAGAAGACGAGCAGCAGCGCGAGTACGGCCATGGCGATGCCCTCGGCGACGACGCTCACCCCGCTGATGACGTTGGAGGCGGCGGTCCCGCCGAACTTGGCGAGCAGGTCCTTGGCGCTGCCGGCCAGGTCGCCGATCGAGGTCCCGGCGGCCCCGAAGTGCCGGGCCAGCGACTTCGCCGCGTCCTTGAGCGAGGCGACGATCTCGTCGCCGGTGTCGACGAGCGCGGCGACGACGATGTAGACGGCTCCGCCGACGACCGCGACGACGGCGACGCAGGTGAGTCCGGCGGCGACGGAGCGGTGTACGCCGACCTGTACGAGGCGTCGGTACAGCGGGCCGAGCAGCGCGGTGCCGAGCAGGGCGAGCAGCACCGGGGTCACCGCGGTGCGGAACTCCGAGCAGAGCCGCACGCCGACGTAGCCCACCCCGGCGGCCAGCAGCAGCACCGCACACCACGCGGCGAAACGGCGCACGGGCTCGGGCAACAGCTGCACAGGTCCCAGCGGACCATGCGAGGCCGACAGATGCCCCGCCGTACACCCCCTGCCGAGTGAACGCGCCCCCCACCCGCCGTACCAGGGGGCTCCGCCCCCTGGCCCCCCGAGCCCCTATGCCCACCCACCACCCGACTCGGTCGATGAAAGAGCGCGGTCGAAGGGCGAGGGGACGACTCGGTCGATGAAAGAGCGAGGTCGAAGGGCGAGGGGACGACTCGGTCGATGAAAGAACCAGGGCGTAGACGAGGAGGGGGGAGGACTCGGCCGAGAGGAAGCCAGGGCATAGACCGGGAGGCGAATCGGTCGATGAGGAAGCCGGAGCCGAGTCCGTCGGCGAAGAAGCCGGGGTAAGACCGGTGGGCTTGGCGCTTGGGGGCGTCAGGCCCACCTGGTCGGGCTGTCGGTTATGCCTGCGGGCCGGTTTCCGTCATGCCGTGGACGGCCGGGATCGTGCCCAGGCGGCCCACCTCATCATGAGGCTGGACGGAGCCCACCAGGAGAGCAAGAACAAGAGCGACGCTGTACGCGGGGCAAAAGAAACCGCGCTGCAATTGGGCGGACACCTTGGAGGGAAGCCGCCATTCGGGTTCGACATGGTGCCCGAGACCCGGGTTTCCGTTGGCAGCGACAACAAAGAGCACCCAATCGTAATGCAACTCCTCCAGCCGAATAAATTCGAAGCGGCAATTATTCGCACGGTGTGGAGCACCATTCAACTCCACATGGGCAAGCCGTACATGCTCGGCCCTGGACGCCACCACCCGGGATCCCTAACCGGAATCTGTGCCGACATGAACATGTCCGGAGTCAAGACACGCGGGCAACTGGTCGGAAAGAAGACCGAATCGCAGGCTATGACGCGAAAGTCATCTACAAGGCGGATGTGAGCGGCCGCAAGACTAGCCAGATTGAGCGATACGAAATAAGACGGGATCCGGAAACCATGAAGCCGATCACCATTTGCGAGCCAATCATTCCACCCGAAGAGTGGCACCAGCTTCAAGAGTGGCTTGACAGCAGAGGACGTGGAAAGGGCCTATTTTGCGGCCAAGCACTGCTCATGTCGCTCGACATTCTTGAATGCGGGTGCGAAAAGCCAATGAAGTCTCACCGGCATGAGCAGCCGTATAAGAACGCCTACCGTTGCTCACGCCCTCGCGGCCAGCGTAAGTCGGAGCACCATGAAGGCGACTGCACATCAGCCAGAACGCTCTGGATGAGCATGTGGCCCGCCGCATCTTCGCAGTCATTCAGACAGGCGAAGGTGACCCGGAAACGGCCGCAATCCTCGCCGAGGCAACTCGGCGCTTTGGAGCAGTTGTACGACGACCGCAAGGCCGGGGGGCTACAGCGGTGACATCGGTCGTCGGCGCTTCCTACGAGAAGAGAAGGAACTGAACGCTCAAATCACGATGACAGAGAAAGGCATTGAAGAGCTGGACGAGGTCGCAATCCCAGTGCTGCCGATTGGTCAATGGCTACCTGAAGAACCGAAGTAGTAATACGCAAAGCTGACACCAAGAACCGGAACCAACGGAGTGGCCCGAGGATAGAGAAGCGAATCCAGATTGAGTTCACGCAACCAAATGGAAACGCGGTCGCGGATACAGCCTGAAGCAACTTACCCACAGCCCATAGGGATAACCCGCGTCAGGCTGGACGGCTACGACGGAGAGGATCCCCCACGGAAAACACTCATAACGCGTTCACGAAGCCGATCTGTCCCAAGAAGCAAGATCGGAAAAATCAGGAAGGGAAGCACTTGCCCCGCCCCGTCCAAGTCACCTAGAAAAAGGGCGCCAGTAATCAGAGCTATAGTCGTCAAGATCGATATAGCACCTACCCAGTAGTCCTTATGTCGACCCACAACCGGCATTATCAGTTCCCCTTGATATTCGGGCATATCATTTTCATCCAGGAGAGCCAGCCAACGCTCACTGATCAACCTGTCGAGCAATATACCGAGTACGCGTACCGTATCGGGAAGTCCTTCATGACCGCCCCGGAGGACACCACCAACCGACTCTCGCAGCGCGTTCTGAACCCTGGCCGTGTGTCGACCCATATCGCTCCGCCAGTTGTCGGACTCCCAGTAATTAGCATACTCCCCCAGCTCAGAACAGAGGGTTTTTACTGTGCGATCGACAGAGAAGAACCCTGCATTCGAGTCTCGCTTAGCAGCCAAATAGCACGCCTGCAAGGCTTTTGCGCATTGCCAAAGGCAATACCTACCCCCTTCGCTTTCATAAATCCTCTTCGTAAATCTCTTTGCCATGTAGCCACAAGTAAGTGCGCCGAGCATCCCTCCCCAATATACGCCCTCCCAAGTAGGAGAATAGGGCGTGCTGTCGTATACAATCACCGTCACTATTGCTATAAAGGCAGGGAAGGATTGCCAGACCTTTCGCGCTGCTTCAATAGCATTGATTGCCGCCACACTATGCCGCCATTCGACAAGTTCCTGACCACTCCGTACTGATGGAGTTTGCGGCGACCCCAAAAACCTTCGAATAGCTGTGGCTTGACGGTAAACTCTCATGTCTTCGGCGAGTAGGCGGTAAGGCCAACGCTCTCGCCTTGGAAAATGATTTACTCGCCAAACGAAGAAGCGCTGGATTCCCCTCATTACTAGTATCTGAACCGCCGCGGAAAAGATCACGGTTTCCACAAAGGCGTAGATGAAATCGATCACGTCATCGGCACGGTTCCAGTTCACACGCCCCCCAGGATTCACTCTGTCGGCAAGAGGAGCGAGAGCCCTCCGACCTCACGCTCAAAGGATACTGCGGCAGCGAACAACAGTAGAGAGTAAGGACGATACCGGCGGGGGTGAAAGCCGACTTCAATGCTGGCTTATCGCAGCCGGAAACCATGATCCTGAATCCGCAGAGCGTTGGGGTGGCAGGATTCCGACGTGGCGCAACGCTCCCGCTAAAGGGGTCACAGCCTTTGCGCAGGCTACAGAGAACATGTGGGAGGAGATTGCCGGAGACGACCCGGATGAGTGGACAGCGCGTTTGCTTCATGCCGCCCGCCGCTGGTCGACCTTCCGGCAGCGAAGCTAGTACTTCTGTGCCGCCTCGGGGACAGTTGCCAGTGAGCCGGCACTCGGTCCCCCAGCGACATCCCACACTGCCTACAGAGGCATTACTCCTCGTTCTGGCCTGTGTGTTCCGCTACAAACGACCCCTTATCCCACCGGGTCTCGACCAGCCCCCGCTCCCGCAGGATGCGGACCGCCCTGCGGGCAGTATCCCGTGCCACGCCGTGGCATTCGCACAGCTCTGCCACAGACGGGATCGGCTCACCCGGCGTCTTCCCCCTGATCTCTTGCAGGAGAGCATCCAGCACTTCCATGTAGGGGGCGCGGGGGGGGTGTGCGGACTCTCGGAGCGCTCGGGCATGCGCCAGAGCGTAGACAACGGGTCATTTCTAGGCGAATTAGACGAGCAGACGAGTTAGACGTGTTGTCCTAGCGTGATCCCTGAACACAGAAGCGCCCCGAGAGACCGATTAGGCCCGGTCTGCTCGGGGCTGGCCGAGACAGCTAGCAGGAGCTGACCGACATATGCGCGATCTTATCGCCAGTGCCCTTTCCTGGGTGCTCGCAGTACCTCACCGCGCAGGCTGCCGAGGGTGAAACCGCACCCGTCCCGATCTGGAAGACGCCATGGCGTGGTCTGTCCTCCCGAGAGGCACAAGAGATCCTCCGGGACGATAGGCAGCAAGCGTTGCCGCCCCTTCAGCGTGAGTGCTCGTACGCTGCGGCATTCGCAAGCCTCGGAGTTGACCACGACTTCCCGACCATGGGTCTCGGCAGTGTCATAGCCCGGGAGAAGGCCGCATGACCGCGCCCCGGTTCATTGCGGCACTGCGCAATGACAAGCCGATCCCAGAGCCCTCCGGTGCGATGTGCTGCCAGTGCAAGAGATGGACGTACGCCCCTCTGCCCGTTCGGGACATCCCGCGTCCCTCTGGTCCGGGCGTGACCCTCTATGCCTGCCCAGATCACGCCGCCGAGTTCGCACCCAGCACCGCGCCTGACGCCGAACTCTAAGAAGCCCCCGCCCCCCAGCCGACGCGCAAAGGCCCCGTAGCTGCACTGACCAGCCAAATCAGCGCCAGACTCATCAGTGATCACTGATGCGATGTGGAGCAGGATCTAGTCAACACCACCCACACAACGGGGGAACCTCCCTGAGGCAGCGTGGATGATTGCTGGTGCCGTGACCTCGGCCGGTGATAGGCGTTACTGGGGATGGCACGCGTGCACCGGTGTGTCCCGTGGTTCCCCGGCTGCTTTCCTCGGCTCAAGCTGGGGAACCACGACGCGTTTCGCCCCGGTGACCGACTGCCTAGCAGACGGCCCCTGGTTTCCCCTCAGAGACCAGGGGCCATCGAAGTCAGGCAGCAACATCCACTGAGCCAGGGCACCGCCGTCCGGGCTTGCGGCCAGCCAACGGACCGGGACAGAAGGCAGGTCTGCGCGCTGGACGGGTGGGGCTGCCGGACCTGGCACCCAACCACGGTGCTCTACCCGGTCCGGCAGCCCGGAGCGCGATGCCGAAGGCATCTGCGGGCCCTGACGAGGGCTGAAATCCGTGATGCACCGGGTGGTCAGCGAGTTGGATTTCCGGTCGTGCAGCGGCACGAAGTGTCGGCCTCAGCCGGTATGTACCGACTGCGGAGGTACCAGTGCAGCCTCTGCGGGGGTCGGAGTCTGTGTCCCCCTGGCGTCGGCCCACGGGACAACTCGCCGCGACAGCTGTCCCAAGTACCGGTAGAAGCGGTCCGGAAGGAACACGGCGTCCGCGACGATCATCGCGCCGGAGAAGAGCGGCAGGCCCAGGAACACCGCGATACCCACGTGCATGCCCAACAGCGTGGTCAGGACGGGGTACTTGAGCCTGCCGAACAGGACGAACGGGAAGGCCACCTGCAACAGCACCGTCAGGTAGCAGGTGATGGCGATCAGTACGTCGTGTTCGTCCGCCATCGCGGAGAGCTCGGGCCAGGGCTGGAACAAGTCGAGATTCAGGGCGTAATGGAGGGCGGTGCCGTTGCCCCAGGAGGCGCCCTGCACCTTGTACAGGCCCGCGGATCCGTAGAGGAAGCAGACCTGGGCGGCGATGACGAGCATGCCGCAGTTGTGCAGCACGGTGATCACTGTCAGGCGCGCGTCGCGGAGGTGGCGTCGCAGTTCGCCGGACGCCTGGTCCAGCGGAAGCAGGACTGTCTTGCCGGCGGATGCCCGGAGCCGGGCCCTGCGCGCGTCGAGGGACCAGCGTCGGCCGCATGCGGTGACGACGAGGTAGAGGGCCATGAGGAGGATGAGGTTGTCCCCTCCGTCCGTCATGAAGATCGCCCTGGCGTGGAACGACGTCACTACGATCGCGAAGAGCACGGACACCGCTCTGGTCCGCCAGCCCAGCATGAACAGTGCGGAGATGACGATGGCTGCCGCGTAGCAGACCTCGAAGTAGGCCCGGCTGTCGGACAGGGTGAGGATGCTGGCCCAGCCGGTCTCGTCGAAGAGCTCCTTGGCCAGTGCCGGCGTCCACGGTGAGCCGGGACCCCAGATCTCGTCGCGGTGGGGAAACTCGCGCAGCAGGAAGGCGAAGTAGAGGAACCCGTACCCGATGCGCAGAACCGCCGCGGCGTACAGGGAGATCGGCTGCTCCAGCAGGAGGGTGAGGAGCGCAGCAACACGGGCCGGCATGTGCTGCGGCGCCTGTGCGCTCGCCCGTTCGGTGCCGTGTCCGGGCTGCGACGACGTGGTTGCCGGGGCCGATGTCTGCTCAGCCTGTTGCATGGCGGGCCGCCTTCCACCAGGGCAGGTAACGGGTTTCGGTGGGCCGTGGTGGGGCCGTGCCGGGACCGGGGCCGCCCGCTGCGGGCGGCGCGGTGATGGGCAGGGTGATCACCCGCAGTTGGATGGACTCGAATGCGCTGTGGCGATGTGCGGCGACGCGATCCGCTGCGATGTTGCGCAGGTATTGCTGGATCATCAGAGCGCGTTGTGAGCGCGGATGGTCGTCGCCGCCGTGTGTTTCGAGGTAGGAAGTCCAGGCCCGGCGCAACATGTTCTGTGCTGTGTGGCTCGGGAAGGGGTCGTGTTTCACCGCGGCTGTGTCGACGGCGGTCAGGTCGAACCAGCCGCTGACTACGGCGGTGCCGTCCGGGGCGGTGTGCATGGTCCTTGCCGAAATCTGCCGGTTGACCGACTCCGGGTCCGGGGCGAAGAGCCGCCAGTTCTGCTCGAACAACGGGAAGACCCAGGCGTTGACCTGTCGGCTGTACTGCCGGGAGACGGGATTCGGGGGTGCCACCTGCAGGAAGACCAGGAGCACGTGTACCAGGGCCGCCGCCAGGCACAGGACCACGGCGACTTGCACTCCGGCCTTCAGGGCGACGGGCGGCTCTGAAGACGCTGGGAACACAGTCGGTCTCCCGCTCCCCTTCTGTGCGGTCGGCCTAGCGCCCGCCTGGTCCGATTCGTCAGCATCTGCTGACGCAATGGCACCCCGCACGGCCCTATCCGGTCCTTCCGTCCCGACTTCTCTCACCTGGTTCTCCTGAGCTTCCGTCTGCGGCGTGCGGCGGAATCGAGGACGATCCGCGCCGCACGCCACCCGTCCTACTCGCGCACGTGGTTGGCTGCCTGCGAGCAGTCACCCCGCTGGAGTGGGTCGCGCATGCTAGGCAGGGTCACAGCCGTAGCTGTCGTCCTGGCCGGGCTTGTCGCCGTACTCGTCGCCGTACCCGTTGTGTTCGGGTTTGCAGCCATGGCCGTTCCCACCGGAGGTGCCACCGGTGGTGCCGGTGGTGGTGGCCCCGGTGGTGCCGGTGGTCGTCGCACCGGTGGTGCCGGTGGTCGTGGCACCGGTGGTGCCGGTGGTCGTGGCACCGGTAGTGCCGGTGGTCGTCGCACCGGTAGTGCCGGTGGTCGTCGCACCGGTAGTGCCGGTGGTCGTCGCACCGGTAGTGCCGGTGGTCGTCGCACCGGTAGTGCCGGTGGTGGTGGCCCCGGTGGTGCGGGCGGGGGTGGTGGCAGGCGGGGGGCCGGTGGTGGTGGCGCGCG
>NZ_JBSHBL010000127.1:0-22121 GCF_053611985.1 Streptomyces sp. NPDC054770 | reverse complement strand
CTTCTGTTTTTTATAAGACACCGGAAACAACACGTGCCGCCGACCCCCTGGGGGGCGTCGACTTCCCGCCGGCCCCGGCGCGCGCCCCCGGCGCTCCGGGCCCGACCGGTTTTTCCGCACGTTTTCCATGCGGTGAATGCAAGGTCAGGATCGAAGGCAGGGGGGAATTCAGATAATGCGACAGGGTACCCGCAAGGGCCTTATGACAGTGGCCGCGGCCACCGGTGTGATCGCCGCGGCGGGCGGTTACGCCCACGCGGACTCGGGAGCCGTCGGCTCCGCCACCGACTCACCCGGAGTGCTGTCCGGCAACACGGTGCAGGCGCCGGTGCACGTACCGGTGAACGTCTGCGGCAACACGGTGAACGTCGTCGGCGCCCTCAACCCGGCGATGGGCAACAAGTGCGCCAACCACGGCGGCGGAGGCGGTGCCTCGGCCGGCTACGGCGACTCCGGCGGCCACAGCGGCGGCCACGGCGGTGCGCACGCCGGGGGACACACCGCCGGCTCGCCCGGTGTCGGGTCGGGCAACACCGTGCAGGCGCCGATCGACGTCCCGGTCAACGTGTGCGGCAACAGCGTCAACGTCATCGGCATCGGCAACGCCGCGTTGGGCAACGAGTGCGCCAACGACGGGGATTCCGGACATATCGGGCACCCTGGTCACCCCGGATACCCCGGACACCCTGGTCACCCCGGCCGGCCCGGACACCCGGGTTCCCCCGGCGGGGGCCACCCCTCGCAGCCGCCCGGGCACGGGGGTCACGGCGGGCACGGTGGTCATGGTGGGCACGGAGGCGACGGGGGCCACGGACACGGGACGCCTCCGGGGCACGGCACGCCTCCCGGGCACGGCGGGCACGGGAGCACCCCGCCCGGGAAGCCGGGGAACCCAGGCAACCCAGGCAACCCCGGAACGCCGGGCAATCCGGGTGGTCACCCGGGCATGCCCCCCGCTCACTCCGGGAACGGGACCGTCCCGACCGGCGCTCACGGTTCCACCGCCGTCGGCCCCCTGGGCAGCGCCTCGGTGAGCCGGCCCGTCGCCGCCGCGCAGCTCGCGCACACCGGCAGTGACCTGCCGCTCGGACTCGCGCTCCCGGCCGGCGCAGGTGCGCTGCTCGCGGGCGCGGTGCTGTACCGCAGGGCGCGCGCCGCGGCGTAGCGCACGGACGGTGACGCACCGGCGGCGGTGCGTGGAACGGGACGGGCCCCGCAGCGGCGGGGCCCCTTCCGTCAGTCGGCCAGTCTCACCATGTGGCACGCACCTGGCGGATGATCCGCCGGCGCAACCGCACCCTGCGGCTGCCGTCGCGCATCAGGCTCAGTCGGTCCAACTCCCAGTGTCCGTACTCGGCATGGTCCGTCAGTAGACGTGTGGCCTCCTTGCGGGACACGCCGCGAGGTACGTACACGTCGACAAATTCGTATTCCGGCATCGCATCTATTGTGCGGGCTGGTGCCCGGTACGGATAGCGTCTGCACTATGTCTGATGCTGCGCAGCCCACCGCTGCCGAGGTACGCGCCGCCGCCGAGGCGGTCAAGACCGCGCTCGACCGCCATCTGGCCGCGGTCGAACGCAGGTCGGGGGAGGACGACCCCGCTGTCTACGAGGCGTTCAACCAGCTGGCCGCGGCCGCCGAGGTCTACGACGAGCTGCTCTACGACCGCTACGACGAGGTCACACCCTTCGAGATCCCCGGTACGGACGACTCGCTGCCGCCGTACGCGGGCCCCGAGGAGCCGAACGCGATCAGCGTACTGATCCGCCGCGACTACGCCGTGGCGGAACCACAGAGGCTGCTGGCGCAGGCCCAGCGGGTCGAGGCGGCCGAGTACGACGACGGTCCCGGCGCGGACGAGGACGCCGCCGGCACCATCCATGGGGCGCTGGGCGTCCTGTTCGGCGAGTTCGAGCCGGACGAGATCGCCTCCCGGCACAAGGAGTTCGGCCTGGAGGAGGGCGACTCCACGCTGTGGGTGACCGCGGCGGACGAACCGGCCGAGCCCGGCGAGTGGCTGGAGCTGCCCTTCGAGGGGGTCGATCCGCAGCGGGTGGTGTGCCGCTTCGACGTCAGTGCGGTCTTCGACGACGAGGACGCGGAGGACGGCGAGGACGCCACGGAGACCGACGACCTCGACCTCGACCTGGACGAGGACGAGGATCTGGAGCCGTTGGACGCAGAGCGCTGATCCGTCGGCCGGCGGTGCCCTCCGGGGGTCGAGACCGGATGGGCACCGCCGGCGGAACCGGTCAGTCCGCCGCGGGGACCTGCGTCTTCAGCAGCAGCGGCAGGCGGGTCGTCCGCGGCTTCGGCAGGCTCTCGGCCACCGCCTTCGCCAGGGCCTGTTCCACGCCGTGGACGACCGACAGGTGGCGCTCCGCCCGGCTGAACGCCGTGTACACCCAGGGCCGGTTCAGGGACTGGACCGCGTCTCCGGGCAGCACCACGACCGCCGCCGGCCAGCGGGCCCCGGCCGCCTGGTGCGCGGTGAGCGCCCAGCCGTGCCGCACCGCGTGCTCCACCCGCTCCTTCGGTACGACCACGGGCGCACCCGCGCACGACAGGTGCAGCCCCTCGGCGTCGGCCTTCACCACCTGGCCCCAGACCGTACGGCCCGGCGCGGGGGAGTAGGCGATCCGGTCACCCGGGTCGAAGCCGCCGAAGCGGCCGGGGCCCGGATTGAGCCGTTCCTTGAGGGCGGTGTTGAGGGCGCGGGTGCCGGCCGCTCCGCCGTGACCCGGGGTGATCACCACGGTCTGCTCGGCGGGGACGCCGATCGCGCGCGGGACGGAGTCGGCGACCAGTTGCACCGTCCGGTGCACCGCTTCGCCCGCGTCCCGTACCGGCACGATCACCACCTCCTTGCCGGGCGCCCCGACCTGGGTGAGCTCGCCGACGCCGATCCCGGAGACCAGTTCGCCGAGCGGGCCGGGGTCGGGCGTGCGGGAGGCGATCTGCGGGCACACGCGGGCCGCCAGCAGGTCGGCGAAGACCCGCCCGGGACCCGCGGACCACAGCACCGCCGGATCCCCGCTCAGCACCAGCCGCGCCCCGTCGGGCAGCGCCTCCACGAGCATCGCCGCGCCCTCCACGTCCAGCTGGGGCGCGTCCAGCACGATCAGCAGGTCGAGGTCCAGGGCACCGTCCGCGTCCCGGCCGGGGCCCGCGGCGCCGGCGAGCAGGTCGGCGACGGTGCCGACGGCTCCCTCGCCGCCCGCGAGACGCCGGCTGCCGTCGGGGGTGTGGGCGGCCGCGAAGGCGCGCAGCCCGGCCGCGCGGGCGGCGGCCAGCAGGGCCGCGGGTTCGGCACGGGCCGCCTCGCCGCCGGTGTGCAGCACCAGGCCGTGTCCGGCGACCGCCCGGGCCAGCTCGGCCGCGCCCCCGGAGGCCGCAGCCGCGACCGCCTCCCAGGACGCCTCGGCGTCCTTGGACGGCGAGCTGACCAGCCGGGCCAGCCCGTCGGCGAGGCTCTCCTCGGCCAGCGCGTACCGCTCCAGGCCGACCAGGACCCGGACCGGCCGCTCCTCCTCGTCGTCCTCGGGCTCCGGGGCACCCGGGTCCAGGGCGTCCTGGAAGACCAGCGCCTCGCCCTCCGCGAGCGCGCTCTGCACGGCAGCCTCCGGATCGGGCACCGCCCGCTGGGCCAGCGCGGCGGTGAGCGCCGGCATCTCCAGCGCGGTGTGCCCGGCCACGGCGGCCTGTTCGAGGAGCCAGCCGGTCACCGCCCGGCCGCGCCGCTCGTCGTCCGGACCGCACTCCGCGCCGAGCAGCGCCCGCGCGAACCCGTCGGCCTGGTCCGGCCGCACGCCGCTGAGCCGGAGCAGCTGCCAGGGGTCCTCACGCAGCACCGCGTCCGCGCCCTCGCCGAGAGCGGTGGCGACCTGGGGGGCGAGCGACTCGGGCGCACCGCCTTCGGCCAGCACCCCGCGTACCGCCGCGACCGCCTCCGTGCCGGGGGCGCCGACGACAGGCGCCGACTGCGGCCGCCGGACGGGTTCGGGCGCGGGGGCCGGGCTCGGCGCGGCCTCCGGCTCCGCGAACACGGTGGCCGCCGGTGGCTTCCCGCCCTCCACCGCCCGGATCGCCGCGAGCAGATCCGCCGCCGTCCCGCTTAGCTTGGCCCCGCTCTCGATCGGCCCCTTCTTCTCGGCCTTCCGCTGCGCGATCCGCTCCCGCTCCACCCGCTGAGCGGCCAACTCGGCCGCGGCCTCGGACACCTGGGCCGCGCCGTCACCACCGGCCACTTCGCCGGTGGCGGTCGCGGTGGCCCCGTCGGCCCCCGCAGCGCCGCCTTCGGCCCCCGCGTCAGCACTGCCGGCCGCCCCGGCGGAGACCTCGTCGCCCTCGGCCGGGCCGCTCTCGCCGTCCGCTCTGTCGGGTCCGGTGGTCGCTGTGCCGCTCGCTGTGGCCGTGTCGGCGATGGGGTCCGCGGGTTCCGTCGTCCCCCCGGCCGTCGTGTCCTCGTCGGCCTCGGGCTTGGCGCCCAGCCCCGGCTCCGTGCTCACAGCGTGCTCCAGTCGTGATCGGGATAGCGGTGCACGGGCGCCGACACGTCGTCGAGCGCCCGGCAGATCTCGTCAGGAAGCGTAAGCGCCTCCACTGACAACGCCCCCGCGAGCTGCTGCGCGTTGCGCGCGCCGACGATCGGCGCGGCCACGCCCGGCCGGTCCCGCACCCATGCCAGGGCCACCTGGAGCGGGGTGACCGCGAGCCCGTCCGCCGCCGTCTGCACCGCGTCCACGATCCGGCTCGCGGTGTCGTCGAGGTACGGCTCGACGAACGGTGCCAGATGCTCGGAGGCACCGCGTGAGTCCGGGGGAGTGGCATGGCGGTACTTCGCGGTCAGCACGCCCCGGCCCAGCGGCGAGGACGGCAGCAGGCCGATGCCCAGGTCGAGCGCGGCGGGCAGCACCTCGCGCTCGACGCCCCGCTGGAGCAGCGAGTACTCCAGCTGCGTGCTGGCCAGCCGGGTGCGCGTGCCCGGCGCCGCGAGCTGCCAGGTCGCGGCCTTCGCCAGCTGCCAGCCGCAGAAGTTGGAGACCCCGGCGTACCGGGCGCGACCGCTGCTCACCGCCAGGTCGAGGGCCTGGAGGGTCTCCTCCAGCGGGGTGTCCTGGTCGTAGGCGTGCACGTGCCAGACGTCGACGTAGTCGGTGCCGAGGCGGGCGAGGGAGGCGTCCAGCGCGGCGAGCAGGTGGCCGCGCGAGCCGTCGAAACGCCGGTCGGGGTCGGGGACGCTGCCCGCCTTCGTCGAGATGACCAGGTCCCGGCGCGGCACCAGCCCCTCTATCAGCTGCCCGAGCAGGTACTCGGCCTCTCCGTCGCCGTACACGTCCGCGGTGTCGACGAGGGTCCCGCCGGCCTCCCAGAACGCCTTCAGCATGTCCGCGGCGTCGTGCTCGTCGACGTCCCGGCCCCAGGTGAGGGTGCCGAGCCCGATCCGGGACACGCGCAGGCCGGTGCGGCCGAGATGCCTCTGCTCCATGCCCGCGAGATTACTGGCCAGAGCTGGTGCGTTGGGTTGCCTGTGGATAACCGATTTCACAAGGCAGCGGTGCGTTTGCGGCAGGCGGGAGCAGACCCACTCAGGGGCGCGGGGAACTGCGCGACCGGCCCCCACGACCCGCGGTCGGACCACAACCGATCCCCCGCACGGAAAATCCCCACGCTAAGGTCTCTCGCAACAGCGACGTTACTGATCGGTAAGGGGAACGGCCATGCAGCTCGGGATCAACCTCGGCTACTGGGGTGCCGGGATGGACGGGGACAATCTGGCCGTGGCCCAGGAGGCCGAGCGGCTCGGGTACGCCGTGTGCTGGGCCGCCGAGGCCTACGGCTCCGACGCCGCCACCGTGCTCAGCTGGGTCGCCGCCCAGACCGAGCGCATCGACGTCGGCTCTGCCATCTTCCAGATCCCGGCCCGCCAGCCGGCCATGACCGCGATGACCGCCGCGACCCTCGACTCCCTCTCCGGCGGCCGTTTCCGGCTCGGCCTCGGCGTCTCCGGACCGCAGGTCTCCGAGGGCTGGTACGGCGTCAAGTTCGACAAGCCGCTCTCCCGCACCCGCGAGTACGTGGAGATCGTGCGCAGGGCGATGAGCCGGGAACGGCTGTCGTACGAGGGCGAGCACTGGACGCTGCCGCTGCCGGGCGGCCCCGGCAAGCCGATCAAGCTGACCGTGCACCCCGAGCGCGAGCACATCCCGGTCTACATCGCCGCCATCGGCCCGAAGAACCTGGAGCAGACCGGCGAGATCGCCGACGGCGCGCTGCTGATCTTCCCCTCCGCCGAGCACCTGGAGGAGACGGCCGTGAAGTACCTGCGCGCGGGCCGGGAGAAGGCGGGCAGGACCCTCGACGGGTTCGACATCTGCCCGACGCTGCCGCTCGCCGTCGGCGACGACAAGGACGTGGCCACCCTCGCCGACACCTTCCGGCCCTACACCGCGCTGTACGTCGGCGGCATGGGCAGCCGCAAGCAGAACTTCTACAACCAGCTCGCCCAGCGCATGGGCTACGAGCGGGAGGCCGCCGAGATCCAGGACAAGTACCTGTCCGGCGACAAGAACGGGGCCGCTGCCGCCGTACCGCAGGAGCTGATCGACCAGACCACGCTGCTCGGTTCCGTGGACCGGATCGCCGACCGGATGAAGGCCTACGCGGCCGCCGGGGTAACCACGCTCTCCCTCGCGCCCGCCGGCTTCGCCCTGGACGAGCGGCTCGCCTCGCTGCGGGCCGGCGCCGAGGCCCTGGAGCGCGCCGGCCTCGCGTGAACACCTGAGAGGTGAGAGAAGTCCGCGGCCGTGGTGGGGGCTCGGGGGGTCTTCCCCGCCACGGCCGTCACGCAGAACAACGCGCCGGTGCCCGCGCGGTTACGCCCCTGGCGTGACACCGGTGCTCCACCTTTCGGCCGAGTTCGCCCGCACACCTGTTGCAGCCACTTCGATGCGGCATTTGACTCGTTCTTCGCGGGTTTGGTGAGTCCTCCGGAGAGGTGCCCACGATGCCTTCGGCCAGGAGTCTGTTCCAGGAGATCCTCGACAACGACGAATCCTTCCGGCTCTTCTGCTCCATCGCCGCCGGCGGAGAGTCCCAGGGCGGCTGGGAGAACGCGCGGATCGCCGCGCTGGTGCCGCGGAGCGAACGCGACCTGGCCCCCAGGATCACCCGCCACGGCGCCGACGAGGACAAGCACGGGCGCATCTTCCAGGCCCTGTTGAGGAAGCGCGGGCTGAGCCCCGTTCCGGTGCCGGCCGACACCGACTACACGATGATCCTGGAACGGCACGGCATCGGGCTCGCCCACGACCGGCTGCGGGCCGACCGGCCGCTCACCGTGCCGGACATCGTCACCTACCTCGCCCACAGCCGGGTCACCGAACAGCGCGCCGCCGAGCAGATGGAGCTGCTGCGCCGGTACTTCGCCGACCACCCGGACGTGGGCCGCGCGGTCCGCATGATCTCCGGGGACGAGGACAACCACCTCGCCCACTGCCACGAGGAACTGCTGCGCCTCGCCGCCGCCGGGCACGGCCGCGCCATCCGGCGCACCCTGCGCGCGTACGCGCTCGCCGAGATCCGCGTCTACCGGGACGTCAGCCGCGCCGTCATGGCCCGCATGGGCCGCATCCTCGGCTGGACCGGGGCCAGGTCCGCGCTGCTCGCGTTCGGCATCCACGCCGTCTACGCCTACGAACGCGCGGCCGGCTGGCGCCGCATGGTCTCGCTGCGGATGCCGGAGCACCGCAACGCCCTCGGCGGCCCGGCGACCCCCGCCCCCGAGTTCGCCTGAGCCCCGAGGGACGCAAGGCGCCCCAAGCGCCCCTCACATCCACCCGCGGCGCTTGAACAACCGGTACAGCACCAGCTCCAGGCAGGCCATGAGCAGGATCACCGCCGGGTACGACCAGACCCAGTGCAACTCGGGCATGTGGTCGAAGTTCATGCCGTAGATCCCCGCGATCAACGTGGGGACCGCGGCCATGGCCGCCCACGCGGAGATCTTCCGCATGTCGTCGTTCTGCCGCACGCTCATCTGCGCCAGATGGGCACTGAGCACGTCCGACACCAGCCGGTCCAGCGCCTCCACACCCTCGTTCACCCGCAGCAGATGGTCGTTGACGTCCCGGAAGAACGGGCGGGCCGACTCGTTCACGAAGGGCACCGCCGTACCGCCCCCGTACGGGCCCACCGCCGCCAGCTTGGTCATCGGCACGGCCAGCGGCACCGTCGCCCGGCGGAACTCCAGGATCTGCCGCTTGAAGGTGTAGATCCGCGACGCGGTGTGCCGGGAGCTGCCACCGCTCGGCGAGAAGACCTCCGCCTCCAGCTCCTCCAGGTCGTTCTGCAACTCGGTCGCGACCTCCAGGTAGTGGTCCACGACCGCGTCGGAGATCGAGTACAGCACCCCCGTCGGCCCGTGCTTCAGCATCTCGTGCTGCTCCTCCAGATGCCGCCGGATGTCGCCGAGCGGCGAGGGCGTCCCGTGGCGCACGGTGACCACGAAGGAGTCCCCGATGAAGATCATCAGCTCGCCGGAGGTCACCGTGTCGCTCTTCGGCTCGTACGTCACCGGCTTCAGGACGACGAACAGCGAGTCGTCGTACACCTCCAGCTTGGGCCGCTGGTGGGCGGTCAGGGCGTCCTCGACGGCCAGCGGATGCAGCCCGAACTCGTCGGTGACCAGGTCGAACTCGCGTTCCGTCGGCTCGTACAGGCCGATCCACAGGAAACTGTCGCCACGCGCGCGTGCCTCCGCGAGGGCGTCGGAGAAGTCCTGTGGGGTCTCCGTCCGCTCCCCGTCCCGGTAGATGGCGCAGTCGACGATCACTGAGCGTATTCTCCCGTCGCCCGGCCGCCTGTGCACTTCGGCGTGCGCCTACCCTGGGCCGCATGCCCACGCTGATCCTCGTAAGGCACGGACGGTCCACCGCCAACACCTCGGGTGTGCTCGCCGGCTGGACGCCGGGCGTCGCCCTCGACGAGCGCGGAGCCGCCCAGGCCGCCGCGCTGCCCGGCCGGCTCGCCGGGCTGCCGATCTCCGAGCTCGTCACCAGCCCGCTGCAACGCTGCCAGGAGACGGTCCGCCCGCTGCTCGAAGCCCGCCCCGAGCTCACCGCTCACACCGACGAGCGGATCGGGGAGGCCCACTACGGCGACTGGTCCGGCCGCAAGCTCGCCGAGCTCAAGGACGAGCCGCTGATGGAGGTCGTCCAGGCCCATCCGTCGGCGGCCGCGTTCCCCGGCGGCGAGTCCATGCGGGCCATGCAGACCCGCGCCGCCGAGGCGGTCCGTGAGTGGAACGCGCGCGTGGAGCGCGACCACGGCTCGGACGCCGTCTATCTCATGTGCTCGCACGGTGACATCATCAAGTCCCTCGTCGCGGACGCGCTCGGTCTGCATCTCGACCTCTTCCAGCGGATCTCCGTCGAGCCGTGTTCCATCACCGCGATCCGTTACACCCGCCTCAGGCCGTTTCTCGTTCGTCTCGGGGACACCGGGGATTTCGCCTCCCTTGCCCCCCGCGAGGAACCTCCGGGGGAAGACGCCCCGGTCGGTGGCGGCGCCGGCGCGCCGTGATCGTCAGCCGCAGTAGGGTGAAGCGATCCACGTAAGCGACCCCACCGGTCGTGTCGTCGCCCTCCCAATGTCACGCACTCTCGATTCCCATGGAGACAGGACGTGTCCCGTCAGGTGTTCCTCTACGATCCGCCGGACCGCTTCGTCGCGGGCACGGTGGGACTGCCCGGACGCCGTACGTTCTTCCTCCAGGCCACGGCCGGCCCCCGGACGACCAGCGTGGCCCTGGAGAAGACCCAGGTCGCCGCACTCGCCGAACGCATGGACGAACTCCTCGACGAGGTCGTACGGCGCAGCGGCGGCAACGCGGCCGTGCCCGCCGTCACACCCAGCGAAGTCACCGACAGCGCCCCCCTTGACACCCCCATCGAGGAGGAGTTCCGCGTCGGCACCATGGCGCTCGCCTGGGACGGCGAGGAAGAGCGCATGATCGTCGAGGCCCAGGCCCTCGTGGAGTTGGACGCCGACTCCGAGGAGGACCTCGCCGAGGCCGAGGAACGGCTCCTCCAGGACGAGGAGAACGGGCCCCCGATGCTGCGGGTCCGGCTGACCGGCGCGCAGGCCAGGGCCTTCTGCAAGCGCGCCCTCGACGTCGTCAACGCCGGGCGGCCGCCGTGCCCGCTGTGCAGCCTCCCGCTCGACCCGGAAGGACACGTATGTCCGCGCCAGAACGGATACCGCCGCGGAGCGTGACCGCCGCCGAACTGCTCGCCCACGGTGAGCTGAAGGTACGCGGGCGCATCCGCGACGCCTCCAACGCGGCGCTGTTCTGCACGGTCGCGCACGACGGCGAGGAGGCGTCCTGCGTCTACAAGCCGGTCGCCGGGGAGCGCCCGCTGTGGGACTTCCCCGACGGCACCCTCGCGCAGCGCGAGGTGGCCGCCTACGAGGTCGCCGCGGCCACCGGCTGGGACCTGGTCCCGCCCACCGTGCTGCGCGACGGGCCGTACGGCGAGGGCATGGTCCAGCTGTGGATCGACGTCGACCCCGAGGGCACCGAACTGCTCGCCCTGGTGGACGGGGAGGAGCCCGAGCCCGGCTGGAAGGCGATCGGGCTCGCCGAGGTCGGCGAGGGCAGGACCGCGCTGCTGGTGCACGCCGACGACGAACGACTGCGCCGGCTCGCCGTCCTCGACGCCGTGATCAACAACGCCGACCGCAAGGGCGGCCACCTGCTGCCCACCGCCGACGGCCGCCTCTACGGCATCGACCACGGTGTCACCTTCAACGTCGACAACAAGCTGCGCACCCTGCTGTGGGGCTGGGCGGGGGAGACCCTGACCGGCGAGGCCGTCGAGGTCCTCACAAGGCTGCACGAGGCCCTCGGCGGGGCCCTGGGCACCCGGCTGGCCGAGCTGATCACCACGGCCGAGCTGGACGCCACGCGCGTGCGTGTCGAGACGTTGCTCACCACCGGAAAACACCCGGAACCGAGCGGCGAGTGGCCGGCGATCCCCTGGCCGCCCGTCTGAGCCTGTCCGGCGGACCACCCCGGCGCCCACCAGCACATTCCGGCCCCGAGATCAAGACTGCCTTCCCGGCCGTCCGGTTCGTATACCGAACTCTGGTCCGGTTACGCTCATGTACATGCATGCCTGGCCCGCTTCCGAGGTCCCCGCCCTGCCTGGTCAGGGCCGCGACCTGAGGATCCACGACACCGCGACCGGCGGTCCGGTCACCCTCGACCCCGGTCCCGTCGCCCGTATCTATGTCTGCGGCATCACGCCGTACGACGCGACCCACATGGGGCACGCGGCGACCTACAACGCGTTCGACCTGGTTCAGCGCGTGTGGCTCGACACCAAGCGGCAGGTGCACTACGTCCAGAACGTGACGGACGTCGACGACCCGCTCCTGGAGCGCGCGGAGCGCGACGGCGTCGACTGGGTCGCCCTCGCCGAGAAGGAGACGACCCTCTTCCGCGAGGACATGACCGCCCTCAGGATGCTGCCGCCGCAGCACTACATAGGCGCCGTCGAGGCCATACCCGGCATCGTGCCGCTGGTCGAACGGCTGCGCGACCTCGGCGCGGCCTACGAACTCGAAGGCGACATCTACTTCTCCGTCGAGTCCGACCCCCACTTCGGCAAGGTCTCGGGCCTCGACGCGGCCGCCATGCGGCTGCTGTCCGCCGAGCGCGGCGGCGACCCCGACCGGCCCGGCAAGAAGAACCCCCTCGACCCGATGCTCTGGATGGCCGCGCGCGAGGGCGAACCGAGCTGGGACGGCGGCTCCCTCGGCCGCGGCCGCCCCGGCTGGCACATCGAGTGCGTGGCCATCGCCCTCGACCATCTCGGCATGACCTTCGACGTCCAGGGCGGCGGCTCCGACCTGGCCTTCCCGCACCACGAGATGGGCGCCTCGCACGCCCAGGTGCTCACCGGCGAGTTCCCGATGGCCAAGGCGTACGTCCACGCCGGCATGGTCGCCCTCGACGGCGAGAAGATGTCCAAGTCCAAGGGCAACCTGGTCTTCGTCTCCCAGCTGCGCCGTGACGGCGTCGACCCGGCCGCCATCCGCCTCGCCCTCCTGTCCCACCACTACCGCGCCGACTGGGAGTGGACCGACCAGGTCCTGGCCGACGCGGTGGCCCGCCTGGACCGCTGGCGCGCGGCGGTCTCCCGCCCGGACGGCCCGCCCGCCGAGACCCTGGTCGAGCAGATCCGCGAGGCCCTGTCCGACGACCTGGACGCGCCGGCCGCGCTGGCGGCGGTGGACCGCTGGGCCGCACTCCAGCGGGAGCGCGGCGGCACGGACCCGGGCGCACCCGGTGTCGTGTCCCGAGCGGTGGACGCCCTGCTGGGCGTGGCCCTTTAAAGAAGCTGCGGGACCCCCGCGCCCCAAAGGGGCGCGGGGAACTGCGCGCTCAGCCCCCACCGGCGCGAGGCCGGGACACGAGGCGCACCCCCCACTGTCGATCCCCCGACGCGAGAAGAAGGGGCGGTACGCATCATGCGTACCGCCCCTGTTCAGTGCCTGGATCCAGCCCGTGCGATCAGTCCTCGGAGGTGTCCCCGGAGGCGTCTCCGGAGGTGTCCTCGCCGTCCGCGCCGGGGCTCCCGGTGTCGCCGGTGTCCCCGGAATTCTCCGTGGTCCCGGGCGTGTCGGGCTTCGGCGCCCGGGGCGGCCGGGTCCGGCCGCTGGGGTTGTCCCGCAGGTACGACGCGCTGTCGCTGCCGTCCGCCGTGGCGTGCCCGCCGGGCGGGTTCACGTCCCGGCGCCGCAGATAGCGTTCGAACTCACGGGCGATCGCCTCACCCGACGCCTCCGGCAGCTCGGCGGTGTCCCGGGCCTCCTCCAGCGTCTGCACGTACTCGGCGACCTCGCTGTCCTCCGCGGCCAGCTGGTCCACCCCGACCTGCCAGGCGCGCGCGTCCTCGGGCAGCTCGCCCAGCGGGATCCGCAGGTCGAGCAGGTCCTCCAGACGGTTCAGCAGCGCCAGCGTGGCCTTCGGGTTGGGCGGCTGGGAGACGTAGTGCGGGACGGCCGCCCAGAGCGAGACCGCCGGCACGCCCGCATGCGTGCACGCCTCCTGGAGAACGCCGACGATTCCCGTCGGGCCCTCGTACTTGGTCTCCTCCAGGTCCATCCGCTGAGCCAGGTCCGAGTCGGACGTCACCCCGCTGACCGGCACCGGACGCGTGTGCGGGGTGTCGCCGAGCAGCGCGCCCAGGACGACCACCAGCTCGACGCCCAGCTCGTGGGCGAAGCCGAGCAGTTCGTTGCAGAACGAGCGCCAGCGCATGGACGGCTCGATGCCCCGGACCAGCACCAGGTCACGCGGCTTCTCGCCGCCGACCCGGACCACCGACAGCCGTGTCGTCGGCCAGGTGATCTTGCGCACACCCGAGTCCATCCAGACCGTGGGGCGGTTCACCTGGAAGTCGTAGTAGTCCTCGGCGTCGAGCGCCGCGAACACCTCGCCCTTCCACTCCCGCTCCAGATGCGCGACCGCGGTGGAGGCGGCGTCGCCGGCATCGTTCCACCCTTCGAACGCGGCCACCATGACTGGGTCGATCAGCTCGGGAACCCCCTCCAGCTCGATCACCCAGTGCCTCCTTCCGACGTGCCCTCGCGTACGCCCCAACCTTACGGCGTGAGGCGGGGGCGCCCGCAGCCCCCTTGCACGGGGGAGTGAACGGATCACTGCCCCGTTCGCAGCCCTCGAACACCCCTGACCTCGGGAAGCCGGTAAGCGCTTCACAGACTGCTGCGCAGCCACTGCTCCACGCTCGCGATGTGCACGGTCGCCCAGGACCTGGCCGCCTCCGCGTCCCGGTCGCGCAGCGCGGCCAGGATCGCGCGGTGTTCCCGCAGGGTCCGGGCGACCGCGTCCTCCTGGGTCAGGCCGCGCCAGATCCGGGCCCTGGTGGTCGGCCCCGACAGCCCGTCGAGCAGTGAGCACAGCACCGAGTTTCCCGAGCTCTGCACGATGCCCCGGTGGAACTCCAGGTCGCAGGCGACCAGCTCCTCAACCGAGGGCGCGGCGCCGAGCGCGTCCAACTGGGCGGACAGCGCGTCCAGTTGCTGCTCGCTGATCCGGGAGGCGGCCATCGCGGTCGCGGCCGGCTCCAGGATCCGGCGTACCGCGAGGAACTCCAGGACCGTGTCGTCGCGGTGGAAGTCGACGACGAAGCTCATCGCCTCGAGGAGCAACTGCGGGTCCAGGCTGGTGACATACGTGCCGTCGCCCTGCCGGACGTCCAGGATCCGGATCAGCGACAGGGCCCGCACCGCCTCCCGCAGGGAGTTCCGGGACAGGCCCAGTTCGGCGGCCAGCTCGCTCTCCTTGGGCAACCGCTCACCGGGGCGCAGCGCACCGGAGACGATCATGTCCTTGATCTTCTCGATCGCCTCGTCGGTGACTGCCATAACGGCCTCCCTGTCGCCCAGACATCCGATGTCTCAGCCCCATTATGCGGCCTGATCAGGCAGTGTCAGCCGGTGGCCTGCCGTCGGTCAGAAACGCCTGTCGTCGCGCTCCCTGGCCGGCTCGTCGGATGCCTCGCGGGGTCGGGGCGGGATGCCGGCCGGGGCCGCCCAGGACCACCAGCCGCCGGCCGGGGAGGCCGGCGAACCACGCGGCCAGGTCCTCGACCCGCCACGCCCGCTGAGCGGGGAGCCCGCCGCCGCGCCGGACGTTCTCCGGATGGTCGGCCAGCCGCCGGTCCGCGGGCGCCCAGCCCACCTCGATCGGCTCCGGGTCCCGCAGCCTCCGCAGCCGCGCCTCCGCCGCCCACTGCTCCCGTACGGCCTCGGCCAGCGCGTCGGCGGCCCGGCGCCGGTCCTCCTCGGCCGACCGCGGGACCGGTTCGGCGTCGCCGCGCAGCACGTCGGCCACGAGTGCGGCGACCGACACCAGGGTGCCGATCGCCGACACCAGGACGCCCTCGGTGGCGGCGTCGTCCCACCACAGGCGCAGCACGCCCGTGAGGGCCGCGAGCGCCGCCGCGCACGCCGATAACCCCAGGCGCCGCCGCACCCGGGCACTGTGCCATCCGCCGTGCATACACCGCTCCCGGGTCGTCCCGTCGCGGCACCGCCTGCCGTCGTGCCGCAACGACCCGTTCTAGTCGCGGGACCGTGGGCAAACCGGCTGTTCGAAACACGTGTGAGGGAGCGCGCGGGGGTGTTCGGGGGGCGGCTGGTGGCGCGGACGCCCTGCCCGGGCAGATACGAGGGGCACATGGCAGCGGCATGCCGGGGCGCCGGAAGCGATGCGCGGCGGGCATGCGAAAGGGGCGGCTCCCAAGGGGAGGGGGAGCCGCCCCTCTCATGTCCGGCCCCGGTCAGGGGAGGGGCCGGTCGTCACTCACTCGTGTCGAGCGGGTCGGGCCTTGCCGGCTCACTTCTTGTCGAGCAGGTCCTGGACCTTGGCCCGGACGTCGTCCGTGGCCAGGCCGCGGATCGTCAGGGTGGTACGGCGGCGCAGCACGTCGTCGGTGGTCTCGGCCCACTCGTGGTCGCGGGCCCAGACGACCTGCGCCCAGATCTCCGGGGCGTCCGGGTGGACGCGCTCGGCCAGCTGCGGGTCCTCGTTGGCGATCCGGGCGATGTCGAAGGCCAGCGAACCGTAGTGGGTGGCCAGGTGCTTGGCCGTGTCGGCGGCCATCCGCGGACCGGGCGCCGGGCTGTCCACCAGCAGGCGGTGGGCGACGGCGCGGGGGTTGGCGACGCCGGGCAGCGGCAGCTTCTTCGGCAGCGAGGCGATCGGCTCGAAGTCGTCGCCGAGCGGGTGGCCCGGCAGCGCCTCCAGCTTCTCCATCACGGTGCGGCCGATGTGCCGGAAGGTGGTCCACTTGCCGCCCGCGACGGACAGCATGCCGCCCCGGCCCTCGGTGACCACGGTCTCCCGCTTGGCCTTGGCGGTGCTGCCGGGGCCGCCCGGCAGCACCCGCAGGCCGGCGAAGGAGTAGGTGATCAGGTCCCGCCGGAGCTGCTGGTCCCGGACGGAGAACGCGGCCTCGTCCAGGATCTGGGCTATGTCCTTCTCGGTGACGGAGACGTCCGCCGGGTCTCCCTCGTACTCCTCGTCGGTGGTGCCGAGCAGCAGCATGTCCTCCCAGGGGAGGGCGAAGGTGATCCGGTACTTGTCGATGGGGGTGGCGAGCGCGGCCTTCCACGGGGAGGTCCGCTTCAGGACCAGGTGGGCGCCCTTGGAGAGGCGGATGGACGGGGCCGCGTTCGGGTCCTCCATCCGGCGCAGGTGGTCGACCCAGGGGCCGGTCGCGTTCAGCACCAGACGGGCGTTGACGCCGAACTCCTCGCCGGAGACCGCGTCCTTCAGGTCGGCGCCGGTCACCCGGCCGCTGGTGAAGCGCAGCCCGGTGACCTGGGCGTGGTTGAGGACGACCGCGCCCGCCTCGACGGCCGCGCGGACCGTCATCAGCGCCATGCGGGCGTCGTTCATCTGGTCGTCGCCGTACACGGCGACGGCCTTGAGGTTCTCGGTGCGCAGCTCCGGCACGTCCCGCTGGGCCCGCGCGGGGGAGAGCAGGTGGCCGACGCCGTCACCGAACGCGGAGAGCGCGGAGTAGGCGAAGACGCCCGCCCCGAGCTTCGCCGCGCCGTGCGGACCGCCCTTGTACACGGGGAGGTAGAACGTGAGCGGGTTCGCCAGGTGGGGGGCCACCTGGCGGGAGACCGCACGGCGCTCGAAGTGGTTCTCCGCCACCAGCTTCACCGCGCCGGTCTGCAGGTAGCGCAGACCGCCGTGGAGGAGCTTGGAGGAGGCGGAGGAGGTGGCGCCGGCGAAGTCGCCGGCGTCGACCAGTGCCACCCGCAGCCCGGACTGCGCGGCGTGCCAGGCGGTGGAGATGCCCAGGATGCCGCCGCCGATCACGAGAAGGTCGTACGACGCCTTGGAGAGCTGCTCCCTGGTCTCGGCCCGGCTCGGAAGCGAGCCGGAGGCCGGGTGCGTCCCCAGGGCAGGTACGGACTGCAGGGTGGACTGACTGGTCATGTCGGGTTCTTACTCCTCGTCAGAGCTCGATCGTGAGAGCGTGCGCGCTCTCGTCAGCTCTCGTCGTCGATCCAGCCCATGGTCCGGTCGACTGCCTTGAGCCAGTTCTTGTACTCACGGTCGCGGATCTCCGCGTCCATGCGGGGGGTCCACTCGGCGGCCCGGCGCCAGTTGGCGCGCAGTTCGTCGGTGCTGGACCAGAAGCCGACGGCGAGGCCGGCGGCGTAGGCGGCGCCGAGGCAGGTGGTCTCGGCGACCATCGGGCGCACCACGGGTGCGTCCAGGACGTCGGCGAGGGTCTGCATCAGCAGGTTGTTGGCGGTCATGCCACCGTCGACCTTGAGGGCCACCAGCTCGTCGCCGGAGTCCTTCACCATGGCGTCCGCGATCTCGCGGGTCTGCCAGGCGGTGGCCTCCAGGACGGCGCGGGCCAGGTGCGCCTTGGTGACGTACCGGGTCAGGCCGGCGATGACACCGCGGGCGTCGGAGCGCCAGTGCGGGGCGAACAGGCCGGAGAAGGCCGGCACGAAGTAGGCGCCGCCGTTGTCCTCGACCGAGAGCGCGAGCGTCTCGATCTCGGCCGCGGTGGAGATCAGGCCCATCTGGTCGCGCATCCACTGCACCAGCGAGCCGGTGACGGCGATCGAGCCCTCCAGCGCGAACACGGTCGGCTGGTCGCCGATCTTGTAGCCGACCGTGGTCAGCAGGCCCGCGTAGGAGTTGATGATCTTGTCACCGGTGTTCATCACCATGAAGGTGCCGGTGCCGTAGGTGGACTTGACCTCGCCCTCGGAGAAGCAGCACTGGCCGAACAGGGCCGCCTGCTGGTCGCCGAGCGCGGAGGCGACCGGGATGCCGCCGAGCAGGTCGCCGAGGCTGCCGCCGGTGACCTCGCCGTAGACCTCGGCGGAGGAGCGGATCTCGGGCAGGATCTGCAGCGGCACGCCGATGGACTCGGCGATCTTGTCGTCCCACTGCGTGGTGTGCAGGTTCATGAGGAGGGTGCGGGAGGCGTTGGTGACGTCGGTGACGTGCTTGCCGCCGTTGACACCGCCCGTCAGGTTCCAGATGACCCAGGTGTCCATGGTGCCGAAGAGGATGTCGCCCGCCTCGGCGCGCTCCTTGAGGCCGTCGACGTTGTCGAGCAGCCAGCGGGCCTTGGGGCCGGCGAAGTAGGAGGCCAGCGGGAGGCCGGTCTCGCGGCGGAAGCGGTCCTGGCCGACGTTGCGGCCGAGCTCCCGGCACAGGGCGTCGGTGCGGGTGTCCTGCCAGACGATGGCGTTGTGGACGGGCTCACCGGTGTTCTTGTCCCACAGCACGGTGGTCTCGCGCTGGTTGGTGATGCCGATGGCCTTGATGTCGTCGCGGGTGATGCCGGCCTTCTGGATGGCCCCGGCGACGACTTCCTGGACGTTGGTCCAGATCTCGTTGGCGTTGTGCTCGACCCAGCCCGGCTTCGGGAAGATCTGCTCGTGCTCCTTCTGGTCGACCGAGACGATACGGCCGTCCTTGTCGAAGACGATGCAGCGGCTGGAGGTCGTGCCCTGGTCGATGGCGGCGATGAAGGGGCCTGCGGTGTGAGCGTCGGTCACTGTGTGCTCCTCGAAGATCCGTGGTGTGTGGCGGTACGTCTTTTTACGTCTGCTTCTTCGGCGGGGCCTGGCGCTTTAAGCGAAGGCGACGTTGTAGATGCCCGCGGCTATGGCTCCGCCGATCAGCGGACCGACCACCGGGATCCAGGCGTAGCTCCAGTCGGAACCACCCTTGTTGGGCAGGGGGAGGAGTGCGTGCACGATGCGCGGACCGAGGTCACGGGCCGGGTTGATCGCGTAGCCCGTCGGACCGCCGAGGGAGAGACCGATCGACACCACCACGAGCGCGGTGATCAGGCCGCCCAGCACGCCGAGGCCGTTGCCCTTGTCGTTGAGGCCCTGGGTGAGGACCGCGAGGATCAGCACGACGGTGCCGATGATCTCCGTGGCGAGGTTCTGCACCGCGTTGCGGATCTCCGGACCCGTGGAGAAGATGCCGAGGACCGGGCCGGCCCCCTTCTCCTCGGCCTCGACGGCCTTGGCCGTGGTGGCCTGCGCGCCGGGACCGCCGACGATCTCCTTGTCGGTGAGGTGGGCCTGGAACTGGCCGTAGTAGGCGACCCACACCAGGGACGCGCCGATCATGGCGCCGAGCAGCTGTCCGGCGAAGTAGACCGGGACGTTGCTCCAGTCGCTGTTCTTGATGGCGAGAGCGACGGTTACGGCCGGGTTGAGGTGGGCACCGGACAGAGGTCCGGAGATGTAGACGGCCGTCAGGACGGCGAAGCCCCAACCGAAGGCGATGGCGAGCCAGCCGGCGTTACGGGCCTTGGAGGCCTTGAGCGTGACAGCGGCGCAGACGCCGCCGCCGAGCAGGATGAGTATGGCGGTACCGATGGTCTCGCCGATGAAGATGTCGGAGCTGGACACCCGCGACTCCTTTGTCCTTCGTCCAGGGAAGCCGAACCCCGAGTCCCTTCGGGGTGTTGGCGCCCTCGGGGGTGAGAGCGATGTCGGCCTTTGGCGTTGTCACACTCTAGCGCGTATTGCCGGTAGGTGTTCGACAATGCCGACCGATGGACGGGAGTCTTGCTCCGGCGTTACGCGTGCGTCAAGAGTTCTGTTATCGAAAGCGCGATCGTTATTGATTGCTGTGGGTTGCCGGTGAGTCGGGTCGTCCGCCGGGTGTCCTGCGGTAACTCCACTGATCTGCGCTTTTGCCCTGGTTTGTCCATCTCAGGGTACGACTGAGGCCGGTCCGCCGACACGCGGACCGGCCTCGGCTGTCGATCAGTGGCGCGCGGTCAGAACCGGCCCGCGCCCAGGTCCCGCGACACCGCACGGGCGCAGTCCCGCACCGCCGCTATCAGGTCGGGCCGCAACTCCCCGTCCCTGCAGAGCCGTTCCACCGCACCCGTGATGCCCACCGCGCCCACCGGCATACGGCGGCGGTCGTGGATGGGGGCGGCGACCGAGGCCACGCCCTCCCAGGTCTCCTCCACGTCGGCCGCGTACCCGCGCGCACGCGTGATGTCGAGGATGTGTTCGAAATCGTCCAGGTCGCAGGTGGTGCGGTCCGTGAAGGGTTTGCGGTCGGCCTCCAGGGCCTCGCTGTGCGCCACCGGGTCGTAGGCCGACAGCACCTTGCCCAGGGCCGTGGAGTGCAGCGGCTGCATGGCACCGATCTCCAGCACCTGCCGGCTGTCGTCGGGCCGGAAGACGTGGTGCACGATCAGCACGCCCTGCTGGTGGAACACGCCCAGGTAGACGCTCTCCCCGCTGGAACGGGCCAGGTCGTCCGTCCACACCAGCGCCCGCGCCCGCAGCTCGTGGATGTCCAGATAGGTGGTGCCGAGCCGGAGCAGCTCGGCGCCCAGCTGATAGCGCCCCGAGATTTCGTCCTGCTCGACGAATCCCTCCTGCTGGAGGGTGCGCAGGATGCCGTGGGCGGTGCCCTTGGCGAGACCCAGTGACGAGGCGATGTCCGACAGGCCGAGCCGTCGCTCGCCGCCCGCGAGCAGCCGCAGCATCGCGGCCGCCCGTTCGAGCGACTGGATGTTCCGTGCCATCGCCGTTCTGCCTCCGTCCCCTGTGACCTTCACCGTCGCGACTGCCGTAACCGTCGTTCGGCAATGCCGAACACTACCGGTCCATGCCGACTCACCGCTAATGGTCGGTCGATATCCGTTACTTCACGCGTGGCCCGCGCTTGGGCGTCCGGCCATGTGCGTCCGCCCCGCACCATGACCGGTGAACGGCCGAAACGCCGTGGCCGGGGTCATACTGCCCGCCCCCCGGGTCACTCGTCCGCCACATGGACGCCCTGCCCATCCAAGCCGACTCCCGGTTAGGCTGGCGCGGTGCGTCCATAGCCGGGTCCGCCCGGGGAAACCGCATAGCCGACAGCCGTCGCATCCAAGGGAGCCCTTCATGGCCTCGTTGCCGCCGTCCCCTTCCGCCGACAGCCGGACCCGGGTGTCCGCGCTCCGGGAGGCGCTCGCCACACGTGTGGTGGTCGCCGACGGAGCCATGGGCACCATGCTCCAGGCCCAGGACCCCACCCTGGAGGACTTCGAGAATCTCGAGGGCTGCAACGAGATCCTCAACGTCACCCGGCCCGACATCGTCCGCTCGGTCCACGAGGCGTACTTCGACGCCGGTGTGGACTGTGTCGAGACCAACACCTTCGGGGCGAACTACGCGGCGATGGCCGAGTACGACATCCCCGAGCGGGTCTTCGAGCTGTCGGAGGCGGGTGCCCGCATCGCCCGGGAGACCGCCGACGGGTACCTCGCCCGCGACGGCCGCCAGCGCTGGGTCCTGGGCTCCATCGGCCCCGGCACCAAGCTGCCCACCCTCGGCCACGTCGGGTACACCACGATCCGCGACGCCTTCCAGCAGAACGCCGAGGGTCTGATCGCCGGCGGCGCGGACGCGCTGATCGTGGAGACCACCCAGGACCTGCTCCAGACCAAGGCGGCCGTGATCGGCGCCCACCGCGCCCGAGAGATCGCCGGTCTGGACGTTCCGGTCATCGTCTCCGTCACCGTGGAGACCACCGGCACCATGCTGCTCGGCTCCGAGATCGGCGCCGCGCTCACCGCGCTGGAGCCGCTCGGCATCGACATGATCGGCATGAACTGCGCCACCGGCCCCGCCGAGATGAGCGAGCACCTGCGCTACCTCTCCCGGCACTCCCGCATCGCACTGTCCTGCATGCCGAATGCGGGCCTGCCCGTCCTCGGCAAGGACGGTGCGAGCTACCCGCTCACCCCCGCGGAGCTGGCCGACGCCCACGAGACCTTCGTCCGCGACTACGGCCTCTCCCTCATCGGCGGCTGCTGCGGCACCACCCCCGAGCACCTGCGCCAGGTCGTCGAGCGGGTCCGCGGGGTCACCCCGCCGGAGCGCAGCCCGCGCCCCGAGCCGGGTGCCGCCTCCCTGTATCAGACGGTGCCGTTCCGTCAGGACACCGCGTACCTGGCGATCGGTGAGCGCACGAACGCGAACGGTTCGAAGAAGTTCCGCGAGGCCATGCTGGA